>LFTK01000104.1 GCA_001513385.1 Clostridiales bacterium DTU064 | reverse complement strand
AATCAATTCTAACGTAGCCATCATCGGTATTAAATACGGCTGTATATAATATATTCGGGCGCATTGTGTTATAAAAAGCATAGCGGGGGGCTTTTTTATATTCATCCGGAACGGGGGGCGCACCCTTTCTTTTTCTTTTTTTCTTATTCTGAACACTCATCTCTTGACCGCTGCGTTGTCCTCGCTCCCAACGGGAAAAATAAACAGCATTTTTCATCGATATGCTTGCTAAAAGATAGCTTCTTTTCCCCTGAACGCGGTTTACTTCGAAGTCGTACGGGGCAACATCAGACTCTGTGCTGTCACTATCTTTTTGCCGCAATGTGTATACAAAAGCCGTGAGCGTGTATCGCGTAACGGCATATATTCCGGCGGTGCTGAAAATGACCGCGAGCAGCTGTAATAGCCACGGCAGCTTTATATTTGGTATTGCCAGCGTAAAACCATAGCATGTAGCGGCAGAGATGAAACAAGCAAGCTCAAACGCTATATCACAGTTATTCTGACGCCGCGTTTTATAGCTGTAAACATTGCGTGGTTCGTTCACTGTGAAAGCCTTTCTCTGTCGGATTTTGTTAACTTATAAGTTTCAGTCAAAAGTTCAGGGTTATATATTGTCATGGTTCCAAGTACGGTATCGTAATCAGGAGTGCCATTGTAAATCGGATATATTTCAATATCAAATTTACCGTTGAGAACCTTTATTCCGTCAAATGCAAGTTTTTTATAGACATACATGAAACGGGAGCTGCTTTCTTTAAATGTCGGGTCATAGTAATTGCCGTAGCTGTCCTTTAAGCGGAAGGCAAAATATTCGTTTTCTCTTATCTGTTCTGCTGTTGGCTCTGAGTCAAAACCGTTTTCCGTGAAAAAACCTTCGAGTGCATGTACATTGTAGCGGACAGCAACTTGTATCTCCTCTGCTTCGGCTATATAGTAAAAAGCAGTTGAATAAAAGTGTCCGTCTATTGTGTACATGTCGTATATTTGCTGAGTATTAATTGTCAGATTGCCGTCAGATGCGTCATATGCTTCACGTACGCGGGGAGTTGCGGCGAGATTTTCAATTTTTTTAGGGTCGTTGTACATGCATACGCGTAGAATGATAGCACCGTTTACAAAAAGTAAAAATAAGTAGAAAATAATGCGAACAACAGTGCCAAAGCCGCGCTTCTTTTTTTTGTCGTCATAAATGATAGTATCTGCACCATCGTTTTCGTCGTAAATATATATTTCGTCTTTTGGCATGAATCCCCCAAATGTGGCGTTGTGCCATATGAGAGTTATTTAAGTTACAGTATATAATTAAATTAATTATACCACAACAGCAGGATATTTTCTCGCATGATAATGAAATTGCGGAAAATAATGCGACCTGACGCGATATTGACATGTAAGATGAGGTGTGTTATACTCATTTTATTGTAAATTTATTGTTTTATATAGGTTTTTTTAGCCTGTTTTATATAAAGGAGATTGAGTGCCGATGTCAGCGGAAAAGAAAATGGTTGAAGCTATCACCCCGATGGATGTGGATTTTGCACAGTGGTATACAGACGTGTGCAAAAAAGCAGACCTTGTTGATTATTCAAGTGTTCGAGGGTGCATGATAATCCGCCCATACGGCTATGCTATTTGGGAAAATATACAGAAAATTCTTGACGCACGTTTTAAAGCAACAGGGCACGAAAATGTTTATATGCCGCTTTTCATCCCTGAATCACTCCTCAACAAAGAAAAGGAGCATGTTCAAGGATTTGCACCGGAGGTTGCATGGGTTACGCACGGCGGTGATGAAAAGCTGACGGAACGCTTATGCGTCCGCCCGACGTCAGAAACGCTTTTTTGCGAACATTACGCAAATATAATCAGAAGCTATCGCGACCTGCCGAAGCTTTATAACCAGTGGTGCAGTGTCGTTAGATGGGAGAAAACTACACGCCCGTTTTTACGCTCCCGCGAGTTTCTCTGGCAAGAAGGGCATACGATGCACGCGACAGCCGAGGATGCCATCGAGGAAACATTGCGGATGCTCGATATATATGCTGATTTTCACGAGAATGATCTTGCAATACCCGTTATAAAGGGCAGAAAGACAGAGAGCGACAAGTTCGCAGGCGCTGTCGCGACATATGCAATTGAAGCATTGATGCACGATGGAAAATCGCTTCAGGCCGGAACATCGCATTATTTCGGCGATGGTTTTGCACGGGCATTTGGTATTCAATACACAGACCGCGAAAACAAGCTTGTTTATCCGCACCAGACGTCATGGGGCGTCTCGACACGTATGATCGGCGGCACAATCATGACGCACGGTGACAACGACGGTCTTGTACTACCGCCAGCAGTTGCGCCGATACAGATAGTCGTAATACCCATAGCACAGCACAAGGAAGGCGTCCTTGAAGCCGCCCGCTCGCTTGCCGCAAAGCTTGGCGAACACTTCCGTGTGAAGCTTGACGATTCGGACTACACGCCCGGATGGAAATTTGCCGAATACGAAATGAAGGGTGTGCCGCTTCGCATAGAAATCGGTCCCCGCGACATTGAAGCAGGACAGTTTGTTGCGGTAACGCGCCACAACAGAGAAAAGATAGTAGCTCCGATAAGTGAAGCCGTAAGCGTTGCCGCCGAAAGGCTGAAGGCAGTTCGCGACGGTCTTTACGAAAAGGCGCTTGCCAACCGTACAGCACACACATATACATGCACAACAATCGAGGAGATAAAAACGGCGCTGCGTGAACATGGCGACGGTTTTGTCCGCCTGATGTGGTGCGGTGATGAAGCTTGCGAAGACTCGATTAAGGAACAGACAGGTGTGGGCTCGCGCTGCATACCGCCCGAGGAGGAGCAGGAGAAAATATCCGACGTGTGCATTTGCTGCGGTAAACCTGCAAAGCATATGATTTATTTTGCAAAAGCGTATTAATAAACCGCTTGAATAAAAGCTAATAATATCGAATTTCGATATTTGTATAACATAAAACAAAATGAAAGTATTTTCGACATCTATAAAAGAAAAGCTCAAGAGGCTTGACTTTGTTATAATCGGTTGCGCCGTCGGTATGACGGCGCTATCGGTTTTGACGCTTTATGGCGCAAAGGATAATTATGCCTACGGGCAGAGAATGTTCATTATACAGTCGTTCGCAGCGCTTCTCGGCCTTGTCTGCATGGTGATTATATCGCTTATCGACTACGATGCGCTGATAACAAAGTTCTGGATTCCCATAATCGTCCTTTCTGTTGCACTGATTGGTGCCGTTCTTGTTTTAGGAGATAAAACGGAAAACCAGACGCTTTACATATCAATAGGGCCGCTGAATTTACAAGTGTCGGAATTCGTAAAGTCGCTTTTCATTTTGTCATTTGCCAAACACCTTGATTTATTAAAAGAAAAGATAAACAACCCCCACAGCCTTGTTATGCTTGCCGCACATGCCGGTCTTATCATTGGCATGATGCTTATCACGGGAGACTTAGGTTCAACGCTCGTATTTATGGCAATAGCGGCGTTTATGCTATTTGCAGCGGGGCTGTCGCTTTGGTATTACGTAGGCATTGCCGGCGCGTTAATAATAGCGACACCGTACATATGGCCTCATCTCAGTGAATATCAGCAAATGCGGATACTCTGCGGATTTGACCCGGAGATTGATCCGATGCGTTATGGTTATCAGTCACTTCGCAGCCGAGAGGCTATATCAGCCGGAGGATTCTGGGGCGCCGGTATCATGGGCGGGTCGGAATATTTAAACATTCCCGTTGCAACGACAGACTTTTTATTTTCTGTCATGTGTGAAAAATTAGGCTTCTTCGGTGCGCTCGTATACATAATTCTTATGTGCACGATGATATTCCGTATAGTACGTATAGCCCGCACAGCACGCAAGGACGCCGGTGCTTTTATATGTGTTGGTGTTGCAGCGATTTTAATTACTCAGACAACGGAAAACATGGGAATGTGCCTTGCCATGCTTCCTGTTATCGGGATAACGATGCCTTTTATAAGCTACGGCGGCTCATCAATGCTTGCTATATACTGCGCGCTGGGCCTTGTGCAAAGCGTCCGTTTGCATAATGAGAAATATTTCTTTGAACGAGAAGATGCTTAATTGTAAGGGCATATCAATTTTATCATTAGAATAGTTAAAACCGCGGCATTATCGGCCGCGGCTTTTTCATACAGTTGCAAATTTAGTTAATTTTTCTCGATGATGTTCATATTAGCAGGCAAAATTCCCGATTGTTGGTATACGATTTCGGTGATCTGTGCCACTTCGCTCGGCAGAAGATCCTTTGCTTTTACGATAACTGTAATTTCACCTCCGTTGATTACGGCAACGCAGTCCTCAAACCCCTTTGCCTTAATAAGTGTTTCGATGTTTGCTTCTGCTTCGATGTCCCTTGCAATCTGCGCTATGTCTTCTTGTGCCTGTCTGCGGACCTCGTCGACGGCGTTTTCACTGCGCATAACGGTGTTTAACACTTCGATTGCCTCGTCACGGGCACGGTTGCGGCTTAATACGGCGTTTACGAAGTAATCGCCGTCACTGTTATTCTCTTCATCTTCTAATTCGCCTGAGGCATTTTGGGCATCGTTGTCCGTTGTGTCTGCTCCTCCGTTTGCCAGGATGTCGGAATAATAATTGGGGTCGATTGTGTATTGACCGTCGGTCTTTTTGTCATTGTTTATTATAGCTGGGATAATGAAGTTAAGCCCAACAGCAACACCGCAAAGAAGCACAGCGCATATAATTATCAAGTTTTTAGCTCCGATTTTTTTCATCGCAACAGCGCATTTTTCCTTTATTTTATCGAACTTTTCACGAATAGCTCCTTTTCTCATGTGAATCCCCCGCGTATGTATTGGTTTTATTTTATTTATATGAGCGACATCTTCCGTGTATTCCTATCTTTATCTTCCGGTTCCGGCAATGGATATTTTATTTGTCGGTAAATTGAATGCAGAGGATAGAAGCTCGGTAAGCGTCGCTTTAACCTTCGGAGAATCACCGCCATCGCAGACGATTGCTATGCCGCGGACAGATGCGTATATTTCCTTTATAAGGACG
>LFTK01000002.1 GCA_001513385.1 Clostridiales bacterium DTU064 | reverse complement strand
CTGCCCTCGTCGCCGGAACGCAGTTCCGCGGTCAGTTTGAGTCTCGCGTGCTGGGGCTGCTCAACGAAGTCAAGGAAGCAGGCAACATCATCCTTGTTATAGATGAGGTTCACAATATTGTTGGAGCGGGTGATGCCGAGGGCAGCATGAATGCCGCTAATATACTGAAACCGTCGCTTTCGCGCGGTGAAATTCAGGTAATCGGCGCGACAACGCTCAATGAGTACAGACTTTATATCGAAAAGGACTCGGCTCTTGAAAGACGATTCCAGCCGGTCATGGTAAATGAACCGTCTATTGCCGAGAGCATCAATATTCTGCGCGGAATAAAGCATTATTACGAGGAATACCACGGCATAAAGCTGCCGGACCATATTCTCGAACGCGCTGTCACACTCAGCGAACGGTATATAACCGACCGTTACCTGCCGGACAAGGCTATCGACTTAATTGACGAGGCGGCGTCGCACCTTGCTCTATCAACTCCATGCATAAACAAGCGGCTCATAACACTTGACGCGATAAAGAGAATCGATGAGGAATACTCCACACTCGAGTCAGCCGAACCGCCGAAGCTCGAAGAGGATATTGAGTGGCGTTATGCTCGCTTAGCGGAGCTTAAAAGCGAGCGGTTGCGTCTGACAGGAGAGCTTGAACGCCTTGATGTTGAATGTAGTAACATTGAGCTTACTGTGGCGGATCTTGCCGAGGTCATTGAGATATGGACAGGCATACCGGCATCAAATATTAAAGAAAATGAGTTTGAGCGCCTTGAAAATCTGGAAGAACGTTTAAAGCAGCGCATTGTTGGGCAAGACAAGGCTGTTTCCGCCGTTGCGCGCGCTATTCGCCGCAGCCGTGCGGGCGTTTCGTATAAGCGTAAACCTGTGTCGTTTATATTTGCAGGGCCGACCGGCGTCGGTAAGACAGAGCTTGTCAAAACACTGGCGGCAGACCTTTTCGATTCGCCTGAAACGCTGATAAGGCTTGATATGTCCGAGTTTATGGAAAAACATTCGGTATCGCGCATTATCGGCTCCCCGCCGGGTTATGTCGGTTATGATGAAGCCGGTCAGCTTACGGAGAAAATCCGCAGGCGTCCGTATTCGGTCGTGCTTTTCGATGAGATTGAAAAAGCACATCCCGATGTGCTTAATATATTGCTCCAGATACTTGACGATGGTGAAATAACGGACTCGCATGGCAAAAAAGTTGATTTTGCCAATACGGTAATTGTTATGACGACAAACGCCGGGTCAAATTATTCAATGAATGCGGCAGGTTTTGCTGTAAATCCTGAATCTTCCAGCGAGTCAAAGATAGATAAAGCGCTAAAGGAATTTTTACGTCCGGAATTTCTCAACCGTGTCGACGAAATCGTAACATTCCGTCCGCTTGACGAAAATGATTTTGTTGCTATTGCAAGAATAATGATGAATGATCTTGCAACAGCCCTGAAAGAGCATGATATAAAGCTAACATATACGGAGAGCGTGCTTGCTTTAATCGCTAAAAAATCATTTTCAACTAAGTATGGCGCGCGCAATATGCGTCGTTATATACAAACAGAAATTGAGGATGCAATCGCGTCCGGCATCATAAGCGCTAAAGGTAAACGAGTTACAAACGTTTACGTCGGCACATCAGCTGACGGCGAATCTGTTTCTGTCATCTGCTCCGGTGGAAATGTTTAATTAAAACCGGGCAGGATGTAATTATGATAAAAAAGCATTTTAATATGCATTTTTGACGATAAACTACATGGCTTTGAGAAATGAAAAGACATCCCTTCCGTGGCACTCTCAGACTGCCGCGGAAATAACAGCGAAGCTCGGTGTCTACCCAGGCACCGGGCTTTCCGCACGTGCGGCAAAAGACAGACTGCGCAGGATTGGGCCAAATGATGTGCCACATAGCGGGGTAGCGTCTGTTTTTCGGAAAGCAGTATACAGCACACTTGACCTCCCTCTTATATTTTTGCTGTTAACAGCCGCTGCGGCGACTGCTTTAGGCAATGGAGGGGGTACAAGAGCTCTTTTTATCATTTCTGCGATAGGTGTTTTTCTGCACGCAGTCGCATACATAATTGCCCGCTTTCGGACTGACAGGTATCTTCGCACACCGACCTCCGGGGTAAAAGCTACCGTCATTCGTGACGGCAAAGAGGTTATAATATCTGCGCGTTACCT
>LFTK01000133.1:27236-31243 GCA_001513385.1 Clostridiales bacterium DTU064 | reverse complement strand
GAAGAATGTTTGTGTGGTAACTTCATTCTATCAGATCTTTCAGATATGCTCTCTCTTTTTTTTATTTTTTTGCTCTATCCGTTGGCCACCCCAACATTTAGTATAGAACCACAAAAAAAGGACGAGAGATGATAAGCCTCTCGTCCTTTTTTCTGTATATCACAATACCGAACATACAGATATTTATGAAAAATATGTGTTCGGATTTCGTGACTGTTGGCGGAGAGGGTGGGATTCGAACCCACGTGGCGTTGCCGCCAAACTGATTTCGAGTCAGCCCCGTTATGACCACTTCGATACCTCTCCATATTAAATTCTAAGCACGATCGCTGTTTGCTCATCATAAATAACATGTTGCCCCAGCGGTCGCGCACATAAAATTATTACATAAAGCGAGGTTCTTGTCAAGTGATAATATTGCTTTTTGTGTTAAATGATTGTTGTTGGTTATGATTTTGTTATCAGCGTTTTTAAGCTTGTGTGATTTTAATGTATTAACACTACGGTGAATATCACGCACAATTGCCGGAAAACACTATAAATACTATTTTGAATAGCTTATATATGAAAATTCCGGAACAATAAATGTAGAAATATATACTTTATATGAGATAAAAAAGGCTACCATAAGGCAGCCATACTATTAATCTATATTGAAATGATGAGCGCTATTGTATTGATCGCTAACTCGTTGTGCCTATATTATATTCCCTCAGACTGACCATTAATCATAACGGGTGTTTCTGTTGGTTGCGACCTATTTATCTTTCCATACCAAGATAAATACAAGATGATGACGAAATAACCGATAAAAGGCATTATTAAGCTGATTATACTTTCGGCATATGAATATATAGTTACTAAATTTGATGATACATTAGATCTATAATCTAAATATCCGATGTGAAATCTAAGAAACGCATACGGTATTATAGATAATAATAGGTAGATATAAGAAAGAATATTTAAAGAACGATAACATATGTAGGTCTTTATAATTTTCATTATGATGGTTATCATAATCACTTCGAGTACATATAGGATATTGCAGAGATAATATGTGTTCAGCGATGCAATGTAGATAATGAATAATATACTTAAAAATAGTATGTATATAACTGTATTCAGAACATCATCATTAATAATATTCTTAAAGAGGATTTTTATAATTATCAGTATTGGAATTAAGGAAATTAAAAGATAAATACCCTCAAAAATATTGAATAAAAATGCCTGATCACTGATTCTTTCTTGTACAGTTTTATATATTAATCCATGCAATATATTAAATACTATCGAGTATGCGGTCATAAATATAAAAAATATTTTTAAACGCTTTAATTCCATATGTTTTTTAGTTTAGCACCTATATGTAATATTACTTTTATTATCTATATTGTAACGCAGGGGCATTGCTAATTGTTAATAAAATATGGCTTATTTGTTAACACTGTGTCGGCTGTATAAATAATTAATAAGAAGCTGTTTTTATAAATAACGTCAAGCTGCTGATGTCACCACCGGTGTATAATTGCCCCATAGCGCCGGAGAAGAATTTACCCACATCAAACCAACGGTCTATCATAAAAGTGAAAGAAGCTTTTATGGGAGATGACCGTATGATAAGGAGTGGGCTTTCTACTATGACAGGGTGAAAATAGCGTGCTAAAAACTAAAAAAATTATGCAACAGAAATACCGGTAAAGCTACTGCATTATTCGCACAATCATAAACATAAGGGTGAAAGCTTTAGACTGAAAGGCAGATAAAAAAACAGCGGCAGGATTTTATCACCGGCTAATATTTCAGTAAAAGATGATCTTGAAAATGCTTGACCGGCAATTTATGCCGGCGTTTGTTCACCCGCGTTTGGGTCAATTTCTAACCGACGATTTTGGGACAAAAGTATCCCCGCATTGATACAAATGCAGTCATCGGGTGTAATTTTTATATTTTAGCAAGAGGCTTACTTACGAAATCTACTTCATGAGTTAATATAAAACAAGGGATAGTCCATGCTTTGTTAGTTTGTATTTCGTTGTTTTAATAGTTCATGCATTATATACTGTATGAGTATATTTTTACCATATCATTTGTTTTTTGCTATGTCCTTAATATACAAGCTATATGAATTAAAGCACGGTCTCCTGCCCCGACACCGTATAAAAAGGGATTTCCTCGATAAACAATGAGGGAATCCCTTTTTTATGTATAAATAAGTAAACGATGTTATGATCTTGTGGCACCGTAATTTTTATTTAGCAAAACGCCTTTGCGCTATGATAAAGCCGAGAGCAATTATAAAAGCTGTGGCAGGGAAGATTACAGCAAAGGTCATCGGGGACGTCGGATTCATTTGTGATGAGCGCAGCAGAAGCTTGATTCCCGACAAAAGTGCTGTGTAATCAATCCGGTGCAGTATAGCGACACCCATATATACAAGCGCATATGGGACAAATACCATAATCGATATGATAAAGACCGACAGCGTCAGGTTTTTCGTTAAATATGAAATTCCTGAACAAATGATAGCAAGAAGTATAAAGCCAAATGTGCGCAGCGCATATGTTAATGCGAAAAACTCGCCGATTGTTATGTCACTGTTTATGCTGCGAAAAGACTCAAGCGACATAATCGGTGCTTTTAGTATTTCATCAAAGCGTTCTACTTTCACGGCGCCAAGAATGAAATCAAACGAGAAGAATAAAACGCACAAAATAGCAGTTATGATGACAGTTGCTAACAATTTCGCGCGATAAACAGAAAGCCTGCCGCGTTTCATCGTCCGTATGATTGACGCCGTATGGCCTTCCGAACTTTTTCCCTGATATTCTACTACATACGTTCGTGTGAAAATTATAATAACGGCAAGCACGAAGAACACATCAAAATCCGTTGTTAACATTCGGGAGATTCTGTCTTCTGCGAAAAACCATCCTCGGACACCCGTCTCCGTCTCAAGTGAGTTTAAATAAATAAGTTTTTCGTTTGCAATATCAAGCATAGACGCTGTTTGGCTTATAGTTAAGTAGTCATCAAGGGCTCTATAGTATTCTTGCTGAGATATTTCCCCAGACAAATACTTATCAGATACATTATAATAATACTCTTCAATTGAATCACATCGTAACTTTTCTTCATATATATATTGACGCTTTTCTTCTGTCAGCTCACCGAATATAGAATTAACAAACTCGGTATATGCTCGCTCGGTTTGCGATATAATTCGGTTGTAAATATTATAATGATTATAAAAAGAAGCTCCCAAGAGCAATATGACGATGATAATTATATTTAGCGACAAAAGCTTATGCGTTTCCCATATAATCAGTGATGAGCAAAGCGGTGTGCGAATTCTTTTTGATTTTTTTGTGGCGTGCGCGATTGTATTATTGCTTGATAAAGTTGTTTTAGCAAAATCACTGTGTTTTGTTATGCGCTGAACAAATGCTTTTATTTTATTGAGTCCTATTTCACTTGTTGATAGAGTGCCTCTGTGATAACGAGATATAATAAGCGTTCCGATGAAAAAAGCAGCGAATATAATACCGTATAACACAAGGATAAACGGTATGATATTAAAACATTTTTTGAAAAAGACAATAACGTTGTAAGTCGCAAGAATATCATCTGATGATGCGACATTCATCATGTTAACATGCAACCATCCGGAGCTTGTGAGAAAATAGTATGAGATTAAGCTCCATCCGAGCACGCATACCCCGGCTATATATGTGATTGCATGGCTGTATGTAAGCGCGGATATAGCAGCAAGTGCGCATGCGAGCGTCGCTGCGGCGACACATCGCATTGCTAAAGTTAAAAGAGCGTACTGCCACATTGTGAGCGCGTACGGGCATTGCCAATAATAACCGATCTGCTGTATTAAATCGTTTGGATCTGAAAAACCATATAAAAAATAGCATGTGAGAAACGTAACTACGGTAAAAGCTATGACAACAAATATTGAAAAAAGAAATAAAGATATTATTTTAGCCACCGCAGTT
>LFTK01000133.1:26869-27216 GCA_001513385.1 Clostridiales bacterium DTU064 | reverse complement strand
ATTATGTAAGCGAATATAAATATTGAAATTCTATCAAATGTAAAAAAAGTCCCCCATCCGTATGTGTATTTGACAGGAAGCGATATATTATCTGCTAACTTCTTATACTGTTTATATAACATTTGCTGATATTCATATACTGGCGCTTCTTTTGCTCCCTGTATCTCATATAAGCGCATTGTATTTTCAGCACGCGAGAGGACATTGTTTATAAACTCGGGGTATCGTGATGTGTTTTCAGTTTTTCTGCTTCTTAGATTTTCAAGTAAAAAGCTGTCGGGAACTGCTTTACCGTTTGGATATTTATACCCAAGCGAATCGACGTATTCCGGCACATACTCAAGCTG
>LFTK01000133.1:26613-26811 GCA_001513385.1 Clostridiales bacterium DTU064 | reverse complement strand
GTCATACGGTTCGGGATTCTTATTATAATCATCGAAAAACTGTTTCAATACGTCCCGCTCGGCTCTATACTTATCAATATCATCATAATAATTGATTGTTGCATAAAAAAGTAAAGAGCATAAAATCAGCATTATAGCGAGAAGTATCCAGAGATACTTAAGCCCGGTGAGCTTTTTTATTTCATATAAAGTCAGCCT
>LFTK01000133.1:0-26592 GCA_001513385.1 Clostridiales bacterium DTU064 | reverse complement strand
AATACACGTTTAGTACGCTATATATGTAAGGCTCATTTTCGCCAAGTGTCTCGATATCATCAAAATGTAATCCTTCAAAAATTATATATTTGTCGTTAAACGCATATATATAATCAAATTCAGCGCCGCAGTCTTTGATGAAAACGGAGGATGTATCTGTTTTTGTATCGTACTTATACAGAGTGCTACCGGTTTTAGTGTATACCGGTAATCTCCCAACTGTTGTGTTCAATTCACCGTAATTTTTGTAGTCCCAGAGAGTATAGTATAAATCACCATTGTATGGGTAAAAATTATGGACACCCTCTGCGATTAATTTTGCTCCTTCTTCAATATTATCAAGGTCAAGGCGGTATACATCACATATGGCTGTATCACCAAGATTTATGTTTCGCATAGCTTCACGGCAGTTACTCTCAAAATAAAGGTAGTTACCATCAATCATCGCAAGCGGAGTATTAATATATTTGCGTAAAAAACCTGTTTTACAATCGTATAATTCCTCATACTTTTTCAACTTGAGGTCGCAACGTAGTAAAATACCTTTATAATTGTTAAAATAAAGATATTTATCATAAATACCGATAACACTGGCGGACAGGTCATAGTCAAGCTGACGGATTTCACCTGTTTTAACATTAATGGAGACTATGCGCCCCATATCTTCTCCATCAACTGCTGTGCAATATATAACACCGTTGTAATAAAATCTGTTCATTGTACCGCGATAAGGTAATTCGTCTGTGACGACTCGTCCGTTATTTGTACTCATGTCAAATTCTTTAATTACCGATAGGTTTGCTTTTGGATTTTTAATACTTTCACCATCTTTATATGTAGTGACTTCATTGCGGCCAAACATATACATAAGCGGCAATGTTCTTTCTTCAGGATCGACTATTAGAAGATTTTTAAAAAAATATGAGCTATAACAAAATGCAGGACATCTGTCATTATCGTGTTGGCAGAGGGGATTAGCACATGCATTGTTGTACTTATGGCTTGTATCAAAAACATTTAAATATACAATGGAGTCATCTATTATCGTATAAAAATAGTCACCGCTATTCACTGTTGAGCTGTATAAAACTCCGTCTTTCGGAATCTCACCGTCGCCTGTGCCTTTATCGGTACAGGAAACTGATGTGAGAAAAATCAAAACAAGCGCTACTGTCATTGTTATAATTTTTAGGTAATCCGGCTTATTCATAAGTTTCCCCTTTCATTTGTAATGCCACAGTATGAGCGGGCATTGAGCATTATGCAATATAAAAATTTACATATGCACCACTTTACTTATATTGATTTAAGTTATTAGTTATAATCTCTGATTATGGTCAGCTTATTATCTTTAAAGTTATATCTCATCAATGAAAAACATCTGTTACCTTTGTATTCATATCCAGAATTATACCCGGCGTAATAAATTCCCTCGAAGGTGATGTATTCATCGGTTATTTCAAAGATATTATCTATATCGCCGCCGCAGTCACGCAGGAAGACATCAGTTTTACCGGTCTTTGGATTATACCTGTGCAGATTACCACCGTTTACAGTTTCGATGTATACACTTCCCCGTGGTGTAACGTGATAGCCAAAAAATTTATAATCAAAGGCTGTGTAGTAAAGCATGTCGTTGTATACGTAGAATTGTAGCACCTCATCGTCGATGAGCGTCGGCGTCAGATTATCTGAAGTTAAATCAATTGTGTATAGTTTAAACACCTGACAATGATATGTACTGCTGACTATACCGTCTGTAACAGTTTCATCAGTATAAGTCCGTTTATCCCGGCTGTAGTATAATCTGCCGTCTGATACATAGAAATACTGATATTCATATACTTTAACATTATTAGACATATTGCTGTTTTCTTCGCCGACATTTGCAATGATTTCTGCATCAGACAAGTCAAGATTGCAGCGGTAAATATTGCCCATTACATCAAGAAGGTAAACCTTTCCTTCCCACACACCTCCGACAGTAGTGTCGCAGTCATTTTCAAACATCTTGTATTCTCCTGTTGCGACATTTACACAGCATGCGGTTTTTCTATATATCACTCGCGTGATTTTTAATTCCTCATCTTCTTCAAGATAATATGTCGTGCATGTTCCATAGAGAATACCGTTATAATAAATAGCGTTATTCATGTCATCAAACGGTAAACGTGAGGCTACAGTGCGTCGTGCGCCGGTTTGGGTATTAAATTCAATTATTGCATGTTTTTCGTTATTCAGGTTTTTAATATCAAAGGGAATAATAACAGATACACCGCCGTATGATAATATTTGATGCATTTCGCCTATAAAATATAAAAGTGGGCCGCCTGACTCCGGGAATATCGTTATTATAGACTGTGGGTAATTTTCTAAAGGAATGCGAGCGGGGCACATTATATTATCATGGGGGCAGCCTTCTACGTTACAGAATACGGTGACGTCATTTTCATCATATATGTTATAGTACGAGGCATAATAATTTTCTTTTTTGTCTCTGTATTTATTACCGTAATCGTAATCACCAAAAAAATGTGTAAAATTTGTGCCTCGACTGCTGCGGTAAACGACGTTATCGTTTAATATAAATGCATCATCAGTAGTTACATCGTACATTGAGCGGAGTTTCGCGCGAACCTCTTTTTTTTCCTCATCAGTCAACTCAATAGGAGCTTTAGTTTCCTCTACGGTTTCTGTTTCATGACTGGCATCTTTTTCACATGAAATGAGGAAGAAAGAACATAAGAGGAATACTGTCATAATACATATCAGGATTAACATTTTTTTCATGATGCATTCTCCTTTATGATAAAAATGGCGTATCCGTATCGGATACGCACCGTTTTTGGTTATTATAATATAAACCGGCAGTCGGTGTAGTATCAGATACATATGAAAACATATCGCATAAATCCAGATCTTGCCTTATATAAATGACATCACGGTTAATATTACTTCTCAAGAGAATAATTGTATAAAAAAGAAATAATGTATATGTTGATAATGACTACAAAAGTAAAATTAAATTAACTTTATATATACATTCCCACTAATTCAAAAGACAACGGGAGTCTTTTATTTTTATGGTACTATATTTAAGTACATTGTTTTTCCAATATTATGCTTGACAATTATATTAATGTTGTGACAGAATATAACTGTACATGATTATATACGCCTGCGCAGTTAATAATTGGAATTCAGCTTGCTTTAGGATTTATAACTACACTGACTTTATAGTTGTCGATGTCATGCAGACGCCTCTATAAATCTTTTATCTTTCGGTGTATCTTCTAATTTATATTCACATAACAATTATTTATGCGGCAGCCATATGTCGCGCTGAAAGGATGTGGGTTAGATGAAAAACATTAAGCTTAACATCAACGGCGTATCAAAGTCATACGGTAAAACAAAAGCCCTAATAAAATTCACCGCGTCATTTGAACCGGGGATTTACGCGCTCCTCGGCCCGAACGGCAGCGGTAAAACAACGCTGATGAACATCATCACTGACAACCTGAAAGCCGACGAGGGAACAATCACATTCACGGACGAGAATGGCACGGAAGAAAATACACTTAAAATGGGCGTTCGTTTCCGTGAAAAGCTTGGTTTTATGCCGCAATACCCGGGGCTTTACCCGAATTTCACAGTCGAGCGGTTGCTTTCATATATGGCGGCACTCAAGGGCCTTGATAAAAAGAAAGCGCGTGATGATATCGAGCAGATCCTTGAAGCTGTTGAGCTTTCCGATATACCAAGACGCAGGATAGGTGCACTTTCCGGCGGTATGAAGCAGCGTCTTTCACTTGCACAAGCTGTGCTCGGTGACCCTGAAATATTGATACTTGATGAGCCGACCGCAGGTCTTGACCCGAAGCAGAGAATAGCTATCCGTAACTATATTGCAAAAATTGCTTTCAATAAAATCATCATTATTGCAACCCACGTTGTTTCGGATGTCGAATACATAGCGCGTGATGTTATAATGCTTAAAAAAGGCGTTATTGTGGATAACGCCCCGCCACATGAGCTTACGAAAAAGATTGAAGGAAAGGTTTGGCGCGTCAATTGCACCGAAGCGGAGGTGCCATCAATGCAGGAGAAATTCCGCGTAACAAACATCGCAAAAGATGAGGATACCGGGAATGTCGTCCTCCGCGTTCTCTCCGATGATAAGCCATCGGAATCATGTGAGAATGTCCCGCCAAGCCTTGAGGATTATTACCTCTACGTCTTTGGAGACATCGCAAGTGTGTGATTTACTCAATAGTATAAAAAAGCTCTCGGATGAGTCCGGGAGCTTTATCAATACGTAATCACAATTGCTGTGGGGATGACAAGTTGAATAGAACTGCCGCGCGGTGGTAAAACACATGAGGGAGAAAGAACAGTTGTAAAAGGTAAGAAAATTATAGCGGCAACTAACCGGGTTAAAAAATATAAGCCAGTTGATAGCACAAAGAATAAATCGGGATTTTGTAAATAATATAGTGTTTAATAATCAAGAAGCGCTATCTCCTTTGTATGTGGAGATAGCGCATTTTTGTTTTGTGGCTTAGTTGTTAGAATTAATTGCAAAGGCGGTGTAGTTGCTGAGTGTTAAGTTCCAGACGCCCGGATTGCTGCCGGCTTCGTTATATATATATTTACCGTTTGCATCTTTGGCTTTAATCTCAATGCAGTTGAGGCTGCCGTCCGTGATGAGGTCGGAGTTGTTTATGGTAAGCGATGCAATACCGTCTGTGACAGTAACATCAATGATTTTTGTTCCGTTTATCTGGAAGGCAATGGTCTTTATCTTATTATCTTTGACAGTTGCTGTTACAGTGGTCGTCGTATCACCAATGCTGACGTCGGAGACGGTAAGACGATTTGATGTTTTGTAATATCCAAGGGATTTTATAAATGTGTCTAATGATTCGAACTGCTCATCAAGCCACATGATGCGTGTCATAAGGAAGTCGCGCATACTTTCCATGGCGTCGTCAAATTCCTGACCCTTATAGGAACGGTAAGTGGATTTCCACCTTTCATCATTAGCAAGCGCTGCCATGCGGATATATGATTCGTACGTGTCAATAATGCCGCCATTCTTTATCATGTCCATAATGACAGTGCCGCGTATTTCTTTATATAACTCATAAGCGTTTACAAGGAAGTACGGGTCACGAATGAGCATGCGGTTCCACTGTACTTTCTGGTAATATTGCTCCCTTGTGAACTCGTCTATTGTCGTATGCCATGCTGTGGGGTAATTTGTGTTGATGTTATACATGTTTATATTGCCCCAAGCCCAGTCAAAGTCCCACTGAGGTCCAATCTTCGCAAGTCCGTCAACATCTTTATAGTAGAAAAAGCTGTTCTTCATGCTGTCCCAGTTCATGGCGAACTCACAGAAGATGAAGTTTTGCACAAGTGAATCGAAGTCGAAGAGCTGAGAATAGTGGTATCCGTCGTGCTCATTGTCCTTGTATTCGACTTTATAGTATGTGTAGCCCCAGATGTCTTTAGCGTCTGTTTTTGGCAGGTTGCCGCCCCAACCTCCCCAGCCGCCCCAGCCACCCCAGCCGCCCCAATCGGGCATGCCGGTGGCCTGATAATGAACGTCGCTGTTGCGGAAGAAGAAATCGTCGCTGTGAAGAGCGTATTCAAATGTCTGCACATACTTGACGGCATTTTTATATAGGGAAGTTTTCTTAAGAGAATTTACACCGGCTTGCGTTTCGGGCTCAGGATCGCTGAAGTAAAGCGGTTGCAGGTAAGCTGTCGGCATTGTAGCAAGATTAGGAGAGTTTTTACTGTAGAAATCCATTTCAATTAAATATCTGCCAGTCGTATCAGGCAGATCTATGCCAAGATCGGAGAATAAATATGTCTCACCGGCATATGAAAACTTGCCGCTGTCAATCCATGAGTAATCACCTAAAAGTTTATCTTCAATCTTTGTATATGTTGCGTCAAACTCATCTTTAGTTATGTCACCTGCGGTAAGGAGCTTTCTCGTAACAGCCTTTGCTGCTTCTTCGGCGGCTTCTTCCCAGTCAAAAACGTCTATGCGCGCATCATCAACGCGTATCTGCTCGCAAAGCTGATATACACCATAGTATTCGCCGTTATAGATAAGGACGACGTTTTCACTACGCATGTAGTATTCAGTGCCGATGGCGCCGGAAAAGTCATAGAGGAGCTTGTTGCGCATAAGAGTGTGGTCTATGGCGTTGGCAAGGAGCACCCAGTGACGGCTCAAGCCACCTCCCATATCAAGCAGGTTTTCCTTTGATTCAAGCTTCAATTTGAAAGGGCGTTTTTCAAGCGAAGCTGTCGAGTTGCCGCGTACTTTTAGCTCACATGCTCCTTCATAAAGTCCTTTGTTTATATATGAATTGCCCTGCATGCGAAGGTAAGCGCTTGAATATTTATCTTTAGTGATTGCTTTATACCTTGTGTCAGAGGTGAAATACATGACGGGCAGATTACTGAAGTATATTGATAAATCCTCGTATCCGTCAACAGAAACGGTTATCATCGACTCGATGTCGTACTCTGTCGGCGTATATGTTCCCGTTGTGTTTGAGAATGTCTTAGTATCACCTGATATCATTGAGGTGATAGTCCAGTTGTATGTTACGCCTTCCTTGTAATTTGCGCATTTTAACTCGACCCCTGCTTTGACAAATCTGTTGAGAAAGCATATGCCATCACCGGCCTCTGAAGGATCAATTGTGCCGTCAGACGTTGTTGATTCAGGAACGTAAATATATTCTTCGGTTGTTTCTCCGTCCGATGTTTTATCATCATCTTTATTGCAACCGGTAAGTGAAGCAAAGGTGAAGATAAATGTCAGTAGTAATGTGGTTACTGATAAGCATGTGGCAATTATACGATTTCGCATAATCAACTCCGAAATAAGTATTGTATAACATGAACATAAAGTAATATAAATGATAACACGAATTTATGATTAATTCAACCAATATAAATATAAGATTATGCAAATATTACAAAACATTAAGGGGAGGGGTGGCAAATATGCCACTCCTCCCCTTTTGATATTGTAAATAGGTCACGCAGCGGTTAAAGATGCGTTTTCTGCAAGGAAAGTATAAACCTTCTCAAAAAGAAGTTGTTTGCGAATAGCTTCTTCGCCATAACGTGATATTGCGTCCTCGGCAGACTCCATCTCATTTTCTTTTGCTATGCGCTCGGCGCCTGCCTTATATTCAGCCTCGGTGAGTTCAATACCCTCAAGCTCACATATCAAGTGAAAAATCATATTTCTGCGGACGATATTTTCGCTTTGCTCACGAAGAAGTTTGTAAAACTCGTCCGGTGACATTTCATGATAATATTCGATGAACTCATCAAGTGTCATGTCACTGTTTTCCGCGTAGATTTCATAAAGCGAGATAACTTTCCGGTCTTCTGCCTCTACAAGCGCTTCAGGGTATGAGATTACAGTGCTGTTTTCATAGACATATTTAAAAATTTCTGCGCCAAGCGATTGAGTTGCACGGTAAAGAGCTTCCTCCTCAAGCTTTGCACGTATGGCTGCGCGGCATTCGTCTGCCGTTTTATATTCGCTGCGCTGGGCGCAGATTTCATCGGTAAGCTCAGGGTAAGCAATGCGCTCCGCTGAGTTCACAGTAATTTTGTAAACAACAGAAACACCGCGCAGCTTTTCATTGGCCTCATAATCGCGAGGGAATGTGCAGTAAACGTCAAATGTCTCCCCAACAGTGTGTCCGACAATGCCTTCCTCAAAGCCTTCAACAAACTCACCCGTGCCAAGCTTTAAGTTATAGCCTTTCTTTAGGCTATATGTACCGCCCTCAAATTGCTCGCCATCTTCAAAGCCATCAAAATTGCCGTTGATGTAGCCATAGTAATTAATATTTACTTTATCGCCGGGGAGGATGACGGTACCGGGTTCAAGGTCGATTTCATAACTCAGGTCTGAGAGAATAGTTGAATTAATATATGCAGTTACGTCATCTTCCGATATTTCGTCTAAATCAAGCTTACCCGGCACGCCTATATAGTCGCAGAGTTTTATATAATCACTTAAGTTGTAGTCGGAATATGAAGTTGATGGCCCGTCTGTTTCTTTCTCGGTATCTGTTTCGGTTTCTGTTTCAGTTTGTGTGTCAGTTGAAGTTGAATCTTTATTATCGCTGTCGTTCTTACATGAAGTAAGCGTAAAAAGGCTTAAGATAAGAGATAGTGACAGCATAAAAAAAAGAAAATACCGAAGTATCGATGTTGTGTTGTGGTTATGGGGCGCTTTGTGTAGTTTTTTCATGAATGTTGCTCCAGATGATTTTTTGCCATGAGATTATTACATAATATTATAATAGAAAGAAAGCTTCCGCGTCAATCTGTTTCTATATAGCATTTATTATCGTTATAACATAATTATCGCATAAAATAAAAACGCCTTTTCGGGCGTTTTTATTTTGAATTTTTTATGTATTTACTTGTTAAATTAAGCTGCCGGTTTTGTACCCCAGATCTCAATTTCTGCTATATTGCCGAAACCATCTGCCGGGCCGACATAACGGACATAGTAGTAAGTTGTTGAGTCATTAATATCAATGAACTGGAAGTTGTCGGTGCCAGGTTGAGTATCGATTGTGGCAAGATCAACCCATGTTTCACCATCGGTTGATGCCTGGAATATACCACCAACTGCACGTCCTGTCTGATCTTTGCGAGGGAACCAGCGAATCTGTGTTAAGACAACGCCGCTATCAATCTTTGCACCAACGTATGCAGTTTCAAATGTACCGTCGCCGGGAATACCGACATTCATTTCCTCTGTGTTTTCGAACTCAAGCTTCTCATCGGAATCATAGAATGTGTCGACATTCTGGTCAAATGCCTTCGGAGCTACATTATTAACGTCGTTGCTCCATGTGCCCTTACCGTCATGGATGACGTTTGCTTCGTCAATAGCGAAGTATATGGACTTATCATCCGGTGCACCCCAGCCAAAATCTGCAATAGATGCGGGGATGACGTCACCTTCATATGGATACTCATTTGGCTCTGGTGTAGTTTCAGCCTCGGTTTCGGTTTCAGTTTCAGTTTCGGTGTTGGAGGGTTCGCCGCTTTCTGAGGCGTTTCCGGAGGTTGTATCAGTTCCTGATGTGTCTTCTCCGTCTTTGTCATCTCCACAAGCAGCTAATGAAAATGTTGATAAGACAAAAAGTGCACAGAGTATTAGGGCAATAAACTTTCTCATTTTCATTTTTGTGGAACTCCTTGTTGAATTAATTATTATGCTGCTTTACCGCTTTCGTTTAATATTTATTCACTATTAAACGTCTGCAAAGCAGCCATTATCCTGATTATACCATACGGTATTCAATAAATCAACAGTTAAAAGAAACAATGTAAAAAATTCATTCATTTGATTATTAATTATACAAATTTTAATAATACTGACTAAAATCAACGCCGCGTTCCTGTAAATGTGGGATTTATTATCCTATCTAAACGATATTCGAAATAATCTTTATCAATTTTTGAAGCAAGGGTGTTGATTATTGGTCTATTTAAGTTTGTTTTCATCATATAGTCAATGCCTTGCATTAATAGCTTCCGTCCGGGTACCTCAGCCCAGTTTATACGTATTGATTCGCCTTTTTGTGTGAAGTAAATTTTTATTCGCCGCTCACAGGGCATCTCAAGGCACGGTATGCGGAGTTTTAGTACCGGCTCACCGTCTTCGTTTTCACGAAGTTCACCTTCGCAAGCAAGCAGGTATATTTCACCGTTGAGATCATATTCAAAAAACTCAGCGCGCCCGAAACCAACCGGTATCGGTATAGGTTCACCGTTGTGTTCAAATATGACCGTGAATTCATCAGATGTTTCGTCGTACTCAAACCTTACACCTTGTATGCCGTTGTCGTAGTTGTTTTGTATCATCTGGCATGATAGCGGGATAATACCGACGTTATCACCACGGAAATCATATGATACGCCGTTGAGCTGGCGGCAGAAAAGCGGCACATTTGGTGAAGTATGCGCTGTTTTTTGGGATAAATGAGCAGTTTTATTCTTAAATGAGCTTGTTATGCGTGAAAAAATGCCGTTTTTTGTCGTTTGATGGTGCGTCTGAGGTTCGTTTTTTTTGGTTATAGGATATTCGCCAAGAGATTTTAAATAATTATTGAGCTTTGTGTATGCGTCGTTGTCGGGGGGCAGTTGTTTGTCGGAAAATTCAGCCCGAACGAGCATATCATTGATAATATCGGTCATGCGGCATGTCTGAAAAAAGGAATCTACGGCTGCTGTTGTGACGAGAACGGAGTCAAGATCGGGTAAGATAATAATGTTTTGCCCGAAAAGCCCGTTGCAGACAAATGAGCCCGGGCGGGGGCCTATCCAAACGTGGCGTCCGTATCCGTAACGACTCATTGATACAGGTGTATCAAACGTCTTTTTTGATATATAGTCTATCCAGCTTGCCGGGACAAGGGTTTTACCTTCCCATACCCCGCGATTCAGAAATAATAGACCGATTTTTGCCATGTCCTCGGGAAGCATATATAGTCCCCATCCGGCCTTTGTCAGACCGGTAGGGCTCTTCTCCCAGTGGAATGTTGTAATACCCATAGGAGCAAATATGTTTTGCTGTACATAGTCGGAAAGGGTCATGCCGGTTATGCGGGTGACAATAGCGCCAAGCACATATGTGTTCATACTGTTGTATGAAAATGCGGTGCCCGGCTCCATTTTTACGGCAGATTCAAAGAAGCCGCGAAGCCAGTCCTCATCCGTTACACTACCTGCCTCGGCAAATGAAACACCGCTTGACATTGAAAGGAGATTGTCAACTGTTATGCTTTTATATTTAGAAAAAGGAAGAAGCGTGCGCGCTTCTGTAATATAGTCGTAAACAGGCGCGGAAATGTCGATTTTGCCGGATTCGACAAGTATGCCGACGGCAAGCGCAGTTATGCTCTTACACATGGAGTGTGAAGCGTGCCAAACGTTTGCGCTGTATGGGTGAAAGCTTGCCTCAGCGATGACTGCCCCGTGCCGAAGGAACATAACGGTGTGAAGCACCCCTTCGGAATCTTTTTCAAGGGTACTATATAAATTATAAAGCCATTCGGACGGAACTCCGGCTTCCTCAGGCGTCATACGCGGTAGGGGAGAAGTATATTTTATGTCGGCAGGGAACGGAATCTTCTGCGGCCCTGGTTTCACATATTGAGTTTTGCCTGGCTTTAAGTTAAATATAGTAAAGAGTATATCAAGCGCCCTTTTCTGTTGAAGCAGTTCCATACGTCCCCATTACCTTTCAAAGGATATTGAGCTTCTGTATTTCTTTCTTTGTGACACCTTTATAACGGTCGGTAACTTATATGATAAAAAATAATGTGAGAACGATTATATTATAACATTTTTAGTAAATAAAAAACAATGCTCTCGTATACTCAATCATACGAGAGCAGTTTTTTGAATAAAAATATAAACGTAGCGATATAGCGATGCGGGAATAACGCATTTATATTTTTTCAAATTCGCTTTTGAGCTTGTTGAAACATTCACGGCAAATAAGTTTACCGTTGAAGTTTACCGTCTCATCGGCACTGCCGCAGAACATGCAAGCAGGCTCATATTTACGAAGAATGATTTTATCATCGTCAACGTAGATCTCAAGAGCGTCCTTTGTTTTAATATTCATGACGTTTCTTGTCTCTATCGGTAATACGATTCTTCCAAGTCCATCAATCTTCCGTACAATTCCGGTAGCTTTCATCTTCATCCCTCCTCCTCTATTTGTCAATCTAATATACACATCGATGTAATAAAATTACATAATATGTGTGGTTTCTCACCGTTTGACAGTTTATCACTATAAATCAACAATGTCAATATTAATGTGAGAATTTATAAAATAATTTACATATGCTTCATATTGTAAACAATAGATGAAAATGATACAAAGGTAAAAAAATCTATGCTCGGCAAGTGTTTTTCTGTGATATGTATTATATCAGTTATTTTCGCCATAGTTACAAAAAATATTAGTAGTTTGTCGAACGCTGTCGTAGATGGGGCGTCGAGAGCTGTCGAACTCTCGTTGTCGCTCCTTGGCGTTATGTGTCTGTGGAGCGGACTTATGGAGCTGCTTCGCAGTGCCGGTGTCGTGAAAAAAATTGCACAAATATTAAGACCGATTCTGCGGCTTGCATTTCCTCACGCCTTCAAAACTGGCATTGGCGCCGAGGAAATTACGATGAATATTAGTGCTAATATGCTTGGCATAGGAAACGCTGCAACACCTTTAGCAATAGCGGCTATGAAAGCAATGCGGGAAGGGCAAATCGAGGATGCAAATGTAGTTAATAGAGAAAGTGTGGAAGATGTTGATTTAGATGTTGCAACCGACGACATGATAACGCTTGCTGTGCTGAATTCGTCGTCACTTGATCTTTTGCCGACAACAATAATAGCGCTGCGGCGAGCGGCAGGATCGGCCGATCCGTATTCAATTATAGTACCGGTATGGATATGCTCGGCGGCGGGAAGTGTACTCGCCGTTTTGCTATGCCGGTTTTTTGCCGTCTTGTTCAGGCAGAAAAAAAGGCGGCATGATAGTGGGGGGAGACATGGTTATACCCGCCGTGTTGACAGTGTAAAATCAAACGGCGGGCTTAGTGAAAATATGAACAAAACACGGGCGGGTGCGCCATGAGCGGGATATCAGCATCGGTTATACCGATAATCATGTTCTCCGTTGCGCTCATTATACTTTCGTCCAACAAGCCGCATTTTGACGCTTTTCTCGTCGGAGCGGCGGAGGGAGCAAAGACGTGCGCGAAGTTGCTTCCGTCGTTGTGTGCGCTTCTTGTTGCAATTGAGATGCTGTTTGCATCAGGGGCAATCGATGTTATTGAAGAATATCTATCGGATTTTACAGAGGTTGTCGGAATCCCATCCGGCATGCTGCCGCTCATACTAACACGTCCGGTATCGGGTGCTGCATCAGCGGCAACATTCTCCGAGCTTTTGAAAGAATACGGAGCAGACAGTTACACCGGGCTGTGTGCATCAATTCTGATGGGCAGCTCCGATACAGTAATATACATACTGTCCGTTTATTTTTCAGCGGCCGGTGTCAAGCGGACACGATATGCTTTTGCCGCCGCTTTTATCGTTATGCTGTTTTCCGTATTTTTCTCAGCTTTTCTTTGCAGGTTATTTTTCGGTTTTGCCTAATTCTTAGGATGCTGCTGGTTGCCATCAGTTGGCGGGAATCCGCGACGCTCTGCGTGCTCACGGTTGCGGCGTTCTTCTTCCTCACGGCGCAGACGCTCTCTCTCTGCAACTTCGGCAAGATACTTACGCCGCGCTTCGTTTTCTTCCTCGCTCCTCTTGCGCTTTTCAGCGACAAGAGCATCAAGTTCTTCAAATGTTGCGTCATCCTTCATGGCAGCTTCAAACTGAGCTTCGTCCATGACCTCGTTCTGTATGAGGTAGCTGGCTATGAAGTGGAGACGGTCGATTTTTTCCTCAAGTATGCTGCGCGCTGTATTGTAAGCGTTTTCAACAATCTTTTTAATTTCCTCGTCGATTTTGAACGCAGTTTCTTCAGAATAATTGCGTATTGATGAGAAGTCGCGTCCGAGGAATATTTCGTCGCCTGAATGTTCTGAACCGTAAACAATCGGTCCGAGCGTGTCGCTCATACCATATTTCGTTACCATGTTGCGGGCGATTGCTGTTGCGCGCTGAATGTCGTTGGACGCTCCAGTTGAAATATCGCCAAGTATGAGCTGTTCCGCTGCTCGTCCGCCGAGAAGCGTGACGATTTCGTTTTGCATATCAAGCTTAGACATATACGAGCGATCTTCCCGAGGCAGCGACAGTGTATAACCGCCTGCGCGTCCGCTCGGGATAATTGAGATCTGATGAACTGGATCTTCGCTCTTTATTATCTTTGTCACGATAGCGTGGCCTGCTTCGTGATAAGCTACGAGCTTCTTTTCGCGCTCGCTTATAACTTTTGAACGCTTCGCCGGACCGACGATGACCTTAATCATAGCTTCTTCAAGGTCGGACATGCCGATTAAAGACTTGCCTTTTCGTGCGGCAAGAAGGGCAGCTTCGTTGAGGAGGTTTTCAAGGTCGGCGCCTGTGAAGCCAACTGTTGATTTTGCAATAACTTTAAAGTCAACGTCTGCTTCAAAGGGCTTGCCGCGACCGTGAACCTTTAATATTTCCTCGCGCCCCTTAATATCGGGGGCGTTGACTGTTATCTGGCGGTCAAAGCGTCCGGGACGCAGAAGAGCAGGGTCAAGGATGTCAGGGCGGTTTGTAGCCGCCATGACAATGACACCTTCGTTCTTCGAGAATCCGTCCATCTCAACGAGCAGCTGGTTAAGCGTCTGCTCGCGCTCATCGTGACCGCCGCCAAGGCCGGCACCTCTATGGCGGCCGACGGCGTCAATTTCATCTATAAATATAATGCTTGCGGGATTTTTCTTTGCTGTTTCAAAGAGATCGCGAACACGTGATGCGCCGACACCGACGTACATCTCAACAAAGTCGGAGCCGGATATTGAGTAAAATGGCACGCCGGCTTCGCCTGCGACAGCTCTTGCAAGAAGCGTTTTACCTGTGCCGGGAGGGCCAACAAGCAGTATGCCGCGCGGCATGCGGGCACCAAGCTTCATGAAGTGGCCGGGGTCGCGAAGGAACTCGACGACTTCACGCAGTTCTTCTTTTTCCTCATCCGCACCCGCGACATCGCGGAAAGTGACTCTGTTTTTGTTTATATCGGCCATTTTAGCACGTGAACGACCGAAGCTTGAGAGCTTGCTGCCTCGTCCGCCTGATGCTTGGTTTATCATATAAACCCACATCACAATAAAGAGGACGATTACTATGAGATACGGCAGGAAGCTGACCCACCATGGCAATTCGGTAGGTGCTGCGTATTCGTAATATTCAATGATTCCGGAGTCATACTGCTCAAGAATAAGATCGTTTAAATCTGCATAGAAGATCGAAATGTCGCGTAACTTGTACTCGACATAGGCAGACCCTTCGCTGCCATCTGTCAATGTCACGCGTATCTCCATCTTCAGGACATTATTCCCGTCGATTTCAAATTTTCGGACTTTTTCTTCCTTAAAATATGATATTACATCGCTGTATGTTATATCGTCGCCAGACATGCTCTTAAAAAGCGACGCAGTAGCGATAATTATAACGGCAATCAGTACAATATAAAACAGTATGACCTTTATGTTGTTCTTCATAACTCACAACCCGTACACGCGGCATAAGAGTGGTGTACGTGTTTCTCCAATAAAATTATTATTGTCAGTTCTTATATAGCTCATCGCGCAAGACACCGACATACGGCAGCGCGCGATACTTTTCATTATAGTCAAGTCCGTATCCAACAACGAACTTATCAGGGATTTCAAAGCCGCAGAAGTCGGGTGTAAAATCAACCTCCCGGCGGCTTGGTTTGTCAAGCAGGGTGCAGGTGTGTACGCTTGCTGCTCCCTTGAGCTTGAGATAATTTGTGAGGTAAGAAAGCGTGCGTCCGCTGTCTATTATATCCTCAATTATCAGTATATCACATTTATTAAAATCTTGCCGGCGAATATCAAGCATTATTGTTACAGTACCGCTTGATACGGTGCCCGAATGGTAAGAGGACACCTTCATAAAGTCGATTTCAACCGGCGATTTTATCTTTTTCATAAGATCGCTCAAAAATACGACGGAGCCTTTTAAAATGCCAAGCAATATAAGGTTGTTCGGGGAATTAGCATAATATTCGTCGATTTGTGCTGCGATCTCCGTTACGCGTTTTTGTATCTCCTCGCCGGAGATAAGGATTTCTGCAATGTCGCTCTCCGGCGATGTTTTATGAAATGCTGTTTTTTCATCTATTGTCATAATAGCATGACCGCGTTAAAATTGCGCGCCTTTCTAAAAATGTATAAGTGTTTATGTTACTATGTTATTGTGTTTAAAAATTATCGGCTTTATAAGAAGCATTTTCAATCAATTTCCTCGCCCCCAAAAGCATAGTAGATATGAATAGCTTCTTTTTCGTCCGATGCACAAACACCGTCGCGGATTGCGACAGTAGGAATTAAAATAATTCCCTCGTCATCGCAAAACACAGGCAGAAGACCTCTTTTGTCAAGCGGGATTTTTTTCTCACAATATAGCTTTTTTGTGAGTTTTGTCATGCCGTTGACGGTTATTGTATCGCCGGCCTGCCTGCTGCGAATAAAAATATTCCCTTTTATTTTATCAACAGCAATTTTTTCGTGTATAAATATTTTGTAAACATTTCTGGATTTCTCTTCGTACTCTGGGACGGGTGACTGGGCAAGGGTGACAGTCGCGTTTATCTCAGGTATCTTGTTGACACCGTATTTTAAATCGCAGTGAAACTCCGGCTGGCTGCAGTATTTTTCGAAATGTTCTTCTTCATCCATGAAAATGAAGCTGTCGCCGTGGACAGCGGCACAAATACGCTGCGGGAGGGAAACCTGGGCGTGGCATGCTGAACCCGTTATCATGTGCAGAACTGAGTAAATGTGGTTGAAATCAAGCGGGGAATAATCACGCTTCTCTTTTTGTATTAATGATGCGTAATTATCGTACATATATCTTATCAGGCGGGTCTGAATTGCAGGATCCTGCTCAGCTATCAGCGAGCGGCTGCATGATGTTGATATTTCATGCTCCTGCATAAATTTGAGTGCCTGACGCTGTATATATACGTCGTCATTGCGCAAAATTGTGCTCAGCCGTGAAAGCGCTACCTCAGGTGCAGGATTTATGCGCGTAAGGCGCGGGACAATCTCGTTTCTTATATAATTGCGGGTATAATCGATGTCGTTGTTAGTAGTGTCGTTAATATATGATATGTCGTTTGCTATACAGTAGCCGATTATCTCGCTTTTTGTGCAGTAAATTAAAGGACGGATTACCCTCTCGCCCCGCACAGGAGGTATTCCTGTAAGCCCGCGCGTTCCTGTGCCGCGAAGCATATTAAATATGATAGTTTCCATATTGTCGTCTGCGTGATGGGCAAGCGCAATATGGCGGAGATTTTCGTTTGTGTCAATTATACTTCTGAAAATGCGGTAACGGGCAAAGCGTGCAGCGTCCTCAATTCCACGACCGGTTTCCTTTGCAAGAGCCGGCACATCAACACGCTCGACAAAAAGCGGTATGCCGAGTAATTTGCATGTCCGGCGGCAAAATTCTTCATCCCTGTCAGCTTCTTCGCCCCGTATGCAGTGGTTAACGTGAACAGCCGCGATGTATATGCCGTGTTCTTGCGCGTATTTTTGCATATAAAACAAAAGAGCGCTCGAGTCGGCACCGCCGGAATACCCGACGAGAACACCGTTGAGTTTATTTTCCATGCCGAAATCCGAAATGGCCCTCTCAATCTTTTGTTCGACCATTCGGATTATATTTATTTTATCCATCTATTTAAACCTTATATTAATTGTGGCATAGTATACCATACTATTATATCATCCAAATCCAAACACATCAATTCTTTTTTTATATATATTCTTCAAAATCATCTACAATAATAATCAATTTTGAAATTTTTATTATGACATATTGCACGTCATTGACACACCTTTAGCATATATATAAAATGAAGCTATGTAATACATAATAAAACGAAAATGCAAAAATATAAAAAAACGGGGCTTTTTGACGACATGACAAACGTTTTATCTGTCGCTGCTATGCGTGCCGCGGAGGAAAACTACGCACGAAGGCACGGCGGGAGCACGTGCGACCTTATGGGCGCGGCAGGCGAGGGCATATATAATGCTGTAAATGACGCAACTCCGTCCGTTTTTAGCCGTGAAAAGAGAGTAGCCATCGTTTGCGGCAAGGGCAACAATGGCGGTGACGGTTATGCGCTTGCGCTGCAGCTTCACAAAAGGGGCATTGACACAGAACTATTTTTGCTTGAATATAAGTTTACATCTGACAGCGGTTATTATTTTAACCTTTGCAAGGAACTCGGTATACAATATAGGATAATTGACGGGGATGTCGACTTCCGTGATTTTGACACGATTGTGGACTGCATATTTGGTGTCGGACTTCGCGGGGCACCGGATGAAAGCGTGGCAGATATAATACGTGCAATCAATGAAAGTGGGAAATATGTTATAAGCGCGGATATAAACAGCGGCATTTGTGGCGACAGTGGTATTGTTGAAACTGTTGCCGTCAAGTCAAATGTTACTGTTGCAATAGGTTACCCGAAACCGGGGCACTTTTTAGGCTCCGCACGTGACTATATAGGAAAACTTGTCGTCGCTGATATAGGATTGCAGCCCGTCGAAAAACCCTATAAACTATTTGAAGCGTCAGATGCCGCGGCTGTTTTTCCGCGCCGCCCTCATAATTCGCACAAGGGCACATGGGGAACGGCTGCAATAATAGGCGGCTCGGTAAAATATTCAGGAGCCGCAAAACTTGCAAATCTTGCGGCATCGTCTCTTGCTTCACTAAAATCAGGCTGCGGCATTGCGCGCCTTGTTGTGCCGACATCAATTAGTCATGCTGTTATGCCGTATTTGCTCGAAAGCACACTGTTTCCCGTTCTCGATAAAGACGGCAAGATTATATTTGACGAGCACGCTATCTCGGAAGCTATATCCGGCACGAAGTCAGTTGCCATCGGGATGGGTCTCGGCGACAATTACGAAGAAAATTATAAGATACTTGAATATATCTTAACACACCACAGCGGTTTTATTATAATAGACGCTGACGCTTTAAACGCTTTGGCGAAACACGGTGCAGGCATACTTGAAAAAGCATGTGGCAGCGTGATATTGACGCCGCACCCGGCTGAGTTTTCGCGTCTTTGCGGCATGTCTGTTCCCGATATTCTCCGTGACCCTGTGAAAGTTGCTGTTGACTTTGCTGCAAAGCATAAAGTTACAGTTTTGCTGAAAGGTACTGCAACAGTTGTCGCGTCTTATACGGGTGATGTATATATCGTCGACAGGGGCTGCCCCGGTATGGCAACGGCGGGAAGCGGCGATGTGCTCGCCGGTATAATGGCGGGGGTGTGTGCGCAAAGCAGCCCTCTTTTCAGAGATGAAAACTTTCCAGCTCCGGCGTACATTGCAGCAGCATCGGCATATATAGCCGGCGTGGCGGGCGAGCTTGCCGAGGCTGATACAAACCCGGTGTCGATGACAGCATCGGATACAGTTTCGCACATCGGAAAGGCTGTCAGCCGTGTGCTTTCACTATAGTATTGTAAGTGTGGAAAGAAATTCAAGCGATTATATCACGAATAGTGAAATGAAATATTGTTTTATATTAAGCTAAATGTGAGGTCAATATTTGGCACAATTAAGACATAATTTGAAAAAAACACGTCTCCCCCGTTCCTTTTTTGGTTCGATTATGATATATTTTTCATAACTATTATTGTAATAGTACATTAATTAATACTTGTATATTTACAGCTGCATTTATTGTTATGCAAAGGATTTATGCACATCAATAATTGCGTAGTCTTTTATTGCATAACGTAAAAATATGAGGATAAAGGGTATGAGGTATGGATTCATTTGAAAAGCAGGCAAGAGAACTTGTATCAAAAATGACGCTTGCTGAGCGTTGTTCACAGCTTCTTCATAATGCACCGGCAATTGAAAGACTTGGTGTGCCGGCATACAACTGGTGGAATGAAGCCCTGCACGGTGTTGCACGTTCCGGAGTTGCAACCGTTTTCCCACAGTCAATAGCAATGGCAGCATCGTTTGATGATGCGCTCCTTTACCGCGTGGCGCAGGCTATTTCAGATGAAGCACGCGCAAAGTACAACGAATACAAAAGGTTCGGCTCCACTCAGATTTACCAGGGGCTTACATTCTGGTCGCCGAATATCAATATTTTCCGCGATCCGCGCTGGGGACGCGGACACGAAACGTACGGTGAGGACCCTTATCTGACAGGCCGTATGGGAGCGGCGTTCGTTCGTGGTTTGCAGGGCGACCCCAAGGCAAAATACAAAAAACTTGACGCAACGCTGAAACATTACGCTGTACACAGCGGCCCTGAATCACAACGTCACAGCTTTGATGCAGTCGTATCGAAACAGGACCTTTACGAAACATACCTTCCTGCTTTTAAATATTGTATTGAAAAGGCATCTCCATCTGCTGTTATGGGTGCTTATAACCGCACAAATGGAGAGCCGTGCTGCGCATCTCCGACACTTATCGGCGAAATATTATATAAGCAGTTTAAATTTAAAGGATATTTCCTGTCTGACTGCGGAGCTATAAACGACATTCACGAAAACCACCACGTTACAAATACACAAGCCGAGAGTGCTGCTCTCGCTATCAATAACGGATGTGTGTTAAACTGCGGTTCGGCTTATGGCGCACTGATGGCGGCATATGAAGCCGGCCTTGTAAGTGAAGAAACTATAACAGAAGCTGCCGTAAAGCTGTTCACAGCTCGTTTCCGCCTCGGCATGTTCGCGCCGGAGGGGGATTGCGAGTACGATAAAATCCCCTACGATGTTGTCGACTGCAAAAAGCACAGAAAACTCAATGCTAAAATGGCCCGCGAGTCGATTGTGCTTCTTAAAAATAACGGTATCCTTCCGCTTGAGAACAAAAAGGATCTGAAAATTGCCGTTATCGGCCCGAACGCAAAGGAAGTGTCCGTTTTACTCGGCAACTATAACGGCACGCCGTATGAGTTTACAACAATTTTTGAAGGCATTAAGAATCAGGCGAAGGGCAAAGTCTATTATGCTGCGGGCAGCCGTCATATGCGCGGTGACATGGGCGATTGGGAGGAGCATCTGCTTCGCGACGCGCTGCTTGCCGCCGACAGAAGCGATGTTGTTATCATGTGCATGGGCTTAACTCCGAATTATGAGGGTGAAGAAGGCTCATTTGGCAACGGCGGCGATAAGAGAGACATTGAGCTTCCGGCAGCACAGCAGAATCTGTTCAGAGAAGTTTTAGCGCGCGGCAAGCCTATTATATTTGTAAACGTCAGCGGAAGCGCTATGAACCTGACAGAGCAGGACGAAAAATGTGACGCCGTTATCCAGCTTTTCTACTGCGGCTCCGACGGCGGAAATGCCCTTGCTGATGTCATATTCGGGCGCGTTAACCCGTCCGGGCGTTTGCCTGTCACATTCTACAGATCGACAGAGGATCTGCCGCCATTCGAGGATTACTCGATGGACAACAGAACATATAAGTTCTTCCGCGGAAAACCGCTTTACCCGTTCGGCTACGGACTTTCATACACGACGTTTAAATATTCTAACCTGACGGTAAAGCCGAAAAAGCATGGTGCTGACTTTACGATTGATGTGACAAATACCGGCAGCCGTGTGGGCGATGAAGTTGTACTGCTTTATAACCACAAACGAAATGCCGATGTCCGCGTGCCGATAAAGAAGCTCATCGCTTTCAAGCGAGTTTCATTAAAGCCGGGCGAGACAAAGACAGTTCATCTGAAAACAGAAAAAGACGCTTTCTATCATGTAAACGAGGATGGCAAGTGGATATTTACGGAAGGCGAGTTTGACGTGATGTGCGGCGACATAGCCGAAGTTATATATGTGAAGTAATTCAGCATTGATAGATCTCTTCAAAGACAAATAGCAGAGCGGGTGGTTAAAAAATCACCCGCTTCTGCGTTTTAAGCATAAAAAATACCCGAAAAAAGTTAACGCCCTGATTTAAACCGAAAGGTTAAATCAAGGCGTTTTATATGTTAGAGTATTACAGTTTTATGGCGCAGATGAATATATCTTATTTTTTTGTCTGTCCGTAATATGCATTCGGACCGTGTTTGCGGTCAAAATGCTTGCGGAGAAGCTCCTCCTGCATCGGGGTGCCGCCGGCAGCAAGATTGAGCTGTAAAAGCTCCGTATGAAGCGCCATCATGGCGACCTGCTCAAGTACGACAGCAGCCTCAACGCTGCTTACTGCATCCTTGCCCCATGTAAACGGCGCGTGTGAGTGTACAAGAACAGCGTGCATCCTGTCGGGGTCAATGTCACGGAATGTTTCAACGATGACACGGCCTGTGTTCAGCTCATAGTCGCTGGCAATTTCCTCAGGCGTCATTTTACGTGTGCAGGGGATTGTGCCGTCGAAATAATCAGCATGCGTCGTCCCGTACGGGAGAATAGGACGTCCGGCCTGTGCAAAGCATGTAGCCCATTTTGAATGTGTATGTGTTATACCGCCGATGTTCGGGAAGCGGCGATAAAGTTCCGCGTGTGTCGGCGTGTCGGAGGAAGGCTTGAGCGAACCCTCGACGACGTTTCCGTTAAGGTCGACGACGGGCAAATCGGAAGGCTTTAAATCGGAATATTCGACGCCCGACGGTTTGATTACAAAAAGTCCGCTTTCGCGGTCAATGCCGCTTACATTGCCCCATGTGAAAATAATAAGGTTATGTTCGACGAGCATCATGTTGGCGCGATAAACTTGTTCCTTCAGTTTCTCAAGCATTTATATCATTCCTCCATAATAATTGTAAAGTAAAAGTTATATACATATATCGTTGCTATTCTACCACCGGCGTTTTATTGTGTCAACGTCTTTGATATGTCACCGTGCGTTTTGTGCAAATATCTACATATTTATATTTATATAATAGGCGGAAGGTGTGACGAGTAAATATATGGCATTATATTGAAAACGACATTTGTTGAATATATAATGAATACAGCATATTTTATATGATGACGGAGGTGCCAGGTGAATCGGGAAGCAGTAGAAAGGATATTTTCAAATATTCCGGCGCTTGATACAAAGCGGTTGATTCTCCGTCGGATGCTTCGTTCCGATGCCGCCGATATGTACGAGTACGCTTGTCTGCCCGAGGTGACGCGATACTTAACATGGCGGCCTCATCCGGATTACAGATATACGTGCCGGTATCTTGAATATCTTGACAAAAAGTATAATGAAGGCACGTTTTATGACTGGGCAATAGTTTATAAAGAAAACTTAAAGATGATAGGAACCTGCGGTTTCACCCGCATTGATTTTGAAAATAACTGGGCTGAAGCCGGATATGTATTAAACCCGAACTATTGGGGGATGGGGATAGCGGCAGAGGCGCTATCCCGCGTCATCAAGTTCGGTTTTTTGACGTTGAACCTGCACCGCATAGAATCACGGTATATGATTGGAAATGACCGCAGCCGTCGCGTCATGGAAAAATGCAATATGACATACGAGGGCACATTTCGTGATGCCATGTATATTTTCGGCGAATATAAAACAATTGGCGTTTATTCTATATTAAGCAGCGATTATATAAATTCGTATTTTATATAGAATTGGGGTAAACGGTCTATTAACCGCCCGACAGGTACATCTCCGAGAGCGTGACAAATGAAAAACCGCGCTTTTGAAGCTCCGGTATCAGAATGTCAAGCGCTTCAACAGTGTGGCAGTCACCAGATAAATAATCATGCATCAGTATGATGTCTCCTCCGCGCACACAGCGCAGCACACCATCGACGATGTTATCGGCTGAGCGGTGCTGCCAGTCTTTTGTATCTATTGTCCACAGCGCTATTAAAATGTCATTGTTTTTTGCCGCGGACTGGACGTTTTTATCGAATATACCTCCAGGCGGACGTAAAAAACGTGTCTTATACTCTGCAAGAGAATTGATAACGTCGTCGGCTCCTTGAATTTGATTCATTACATAATCAAACGTGTGTCCGCTTAGGTGTGAATGTGACATTGTATGGTTGCCGATTTCATGTCCTGCGTTGAGGATACGCAAAAAAACGTCGGGGTAGTACCCGACGTTTTTGCCTATGACAAAAAAAGTCGCGCGAACATTGTATTTTTTTAAAATTTCAAGGATTTTATCTGTATAATACGGGTGCGGGCCGTCGTCGAAAGTCAGCGCAATTGATTCTCCATGACCCCAAAAAACGGTGCCGCTCTGCCAAATATCATCGGCATCTGTCGAATTGTATTTATCGGACTCGTTTGCAGAACAGAGGACAAGTGGCGTTATCAGAATTAAAAATAAGCATGTAAATATGATAAAAACTGTTCTCATCACGGCGCAGTATCATCCCTTAAAATAGTTTTTATCGGCTTGCCTAACATTTTATTTATAATTATTTAGTGCCTGTCAGCTCATCAAGCGTGCCAAAGCGATAACCTTCTTTTCTCCAGTTGTCTATAAGCGTTCCCAGAATGTCTGCATTTGTCTTTGATGTCGGATGAAGCAGAATAATAGCACCATTGTGCGTGTTGTCCATGATTAATTTGATAGCTTGTGACGGATCAGGTTGATTATTGTTGTCCCAGTCCGCATATGCAAGGCTCCAGAATATCGTTTTGTAGCCAAGCTCTTTTGCAAACTTCATATTGCGTTCGGTGAAACGTCCTTCCGGAGGACGGTAATATTTCGCCATCTCTTCATTAGTTAAATCACGGTATAAGTCAGAGAGTGCTTTAAGATCCGCTTCAAATTCTTTTATGTCGCCGACAGTGCTCATGTCGTTATGCTTCGCCGTATGGTTGGCTACAATATGGCCTTCGTCACGCATACGGAGGACAAGGTCGGGGTTGCGTTTTATCACATTTTCAAGTATGAAAAAAGCTCCGGGAACGCCTTTTTCCTTGAGCGTGTCAAGTATACGGGCGACATTTCCGTTTTCATAGCCTGCATCGAAGGTAAGGTATATTACTTTGTCCGGATCATCCTTGCTTGCGTGTTTGCGGTCAACATAATAGCCATCGTATTTTTCGATGAAAGCCATGTTCGGGTCAAGAGTTGGCTGATCATGAGTTTTGTTTCGCTTGACATACCAGTTATACGGGCGCATGTCGTCATATGCTGCCGAGGTATGAAGTGATGGGGTTGATGTGGGCGCAAAAACTATGGCCAAAAGAAGCCCCGCCACCAAAAAAGCAAGTATATTAAAATAACGTCTGTCAAACATGGTTTTACTATATTCCTTTTTATCTTATATAGTGTATAGCCGCAGATGTGCGGCATTTTTATATCTTCTTAAACTATATTTTCCGTACCAAAGTAGAAATTAAACTCTGAAATATCTGAAAAACACTGAAGTTATTAACCGCTAAGGCATAAATTACATAATAAAATATTAATAATTGGTTTTGTCTTATAAGAAACAAAAAAAGAAGTCAAACCTGTTTTTTAAAGTTTGACTTCTTTTCTATAGAAAATCATTTTTATTTATTTTATCATTTCAGCGACAACTTTGTGGGCGTATGACAGGGCATCGGTGACTTTTGATATGTCACTTCCGCCGGCTGTTGCGCTGTCCGGACGTCCGCCGCCGCGTCCGCCTGTTATAGCGCTGACAGCACCTGCAATTTTTCCGGCGTGAGCGCCGGCTTTTACGGCGTCTGCACCGCATGTTGTGACAAAGTTAAGTTTACCGTCATGCACTATGGCAAAAACAGCAACAACAGATGGGAGCTTGTCGCGCAGAGTGTCGCACATTGTGCGGGCGGCAGCAACATCAATGCCGTCGATGCGCTCAGTTATAAGTTTTACAGAACCGACATTAGCCGCAGAGCGGATAAGCTCATCAGCCTTGGCGGCGGCAATTTTAGCATTAAGCGATTCAAGCTCGCGGCGAGCCGAGCGCAGCTCCTCGGTTATGGCGGCGGCACGTTTTGCGATATCGGCGAGATTTGCCGCTTTAAGTTCGCGCGCTGTTTCGGCGATAAGAGCGTCGCGCTCGTCTAATAGTGAAAGGACGTTTTTACCTGTCACAGCTTCAATGCGTCTGACACCGGCAGCAACGGAGCCTTCATATACAATCTTGAAAAGGCCTATTTTCGCGGTATTTGATACGTGTGTACCGCCGCAAAGTTCGCTTGAGACATCACCCATGCTGACAACGCGGACTAAATCGCCGTATTTTTCATCGAACAGGGCAATAGCGCCGCTTGCTTTTGCCGTGTTCATGTCAGTGATATCTGTTTTTACATCGTAACCGGCTAAAATCCACTCGTTTACGAGCGCTTCAACCTTTGTAATTTCATCGGAGGTAAGCGCTGCATAATGCGAAAAGTCGAAGCGGGCGCGATGCTCGTCGACATATGAGCCGCTCTGTGTGACATGAGAGCCGACTATCGAGCGGAGAGCCGCCTGCAGCAGGTGTACGCTTGAATGGTTGCGACGTATAGCATTGCGGCGGGCGCTGTCAATCTCGGCAGTTACAGTATCGCCGACAGCAATTTTTCCATCCGTCAGGCGGCAGAAGTGCAGGTGGACGCCATGCTGCTTTTTCGTGTCAACAACATCACAGGAAAAGCCATCAGAGTATATGCGCCCTGTATCGCCGACCTGACCGCCGCTCTCACCGTAAAACGGAGTGCGGTCTAAAACAAGTATAAACTCGCCTTCGGATACAGAATCAACCGAAATACCGTCGGCAATGATTGAAATAACTTTTGACGTTGATTTATCTTCCTCGTAACCTGTGAAAACAGTTTCAGGGAGCGAGCTGACGAGCAGCTTTGATGAGTCATCCCAGCC
>LFTK01000102.1 GCA_001513385.1 Clostridiales bacterium DTU064 | reverse complement strand
AAGCCTGCCGATTCCGTAAAACCAACCGATGACGTCACGCTTAACATAAAAGAAGGCACAGAAGCAGATCAATCCTCCTCGCCGGACGACAAAACCGCAAGCCGTAAAAAGCAAAAGCGCGCCATACTGATAACCTTTGCCGCGATGCTTGCCGTTATTGTTATCTGGTATGCTGGAGTTCCGGCAGTTCGAAGCCTTTATGATTATGTCAAGCAAAAAAATGATGAAAAGAAAGTAACATCAGACTACCTTGACCGGATAAAAAGCATTCGGTTTTATGAAGCTAATTATGATGAAAACGTTTATGATGACGAAGAATACATGAGCCTCAACAGGTATATAGCATATACCGAAGGGATGAACACGTTTTACATCACCGACGATGATTACAGTAGATTTGATGCACCGATTGCTTTCTTTGCACGATACTTTAAAACAGTCATAGAGGGGAAATACGAAGAATACGATTCATATTTTACCGAGAATTATTTCAAAGACCATAAAAATAAAGAGACGTTTGCACCTCAGAAGATTTACGATATTGAAATAAAATATATCTCAAAGCTCGCATCTGCGGAAAAGGACGAAACGACTTATATTTATAAAGTCGGATTTAAAATTTTCAAAAACAATGGTACATTCAGAAACGACATAGAAAGCGATGCATCCCGCCCGCTTTTCTATACTGTTATTGAATATAAAGACGGCACCGTCCTGATCGATAAAATTTCCGTATCACTCGATAAATAATGAATTTATAAACCACATAAATAAAACTCGGGCGAGCCTATATTAGCTTGCCCGAGCTTTGCATTATTATTTATAAATTATTCACAATACATTAAAACCTTCTCTTGTACGGGTTAATACCGCCGGAACCACTGTCCCGGTTTTTCTGCTTTTTGAGTATGCTGATGAGATCGTCGAAATCTTCCTCACCTATAATGTCCTCTTCATTTTCAGAGGTAGTTTCAATATCATTATCGTCAATATTATTTTCGTCATCAAGAGTGTTTATCTGGCTCGGAATATCGCGTAAATCTTTGCTTGTGCGTTTTTCTTCGATTATATCAGCAAGAGACTTCTTAGCCGGTTCTGTTTTCGGTGTAAAAACCTTTGTTGTAGCATTAGGCGACGTAGTTGAAGTGCGCTTATCAAAAGCAGTTTCTATGCGCTTCTGTACTCGCGGATCATCCTTTTTTTCAAATCCGGTCGCGATGATTGTAACCTTCATCCTGTCTTCAAGCGTGGAGTCAAAGTTTGCACCCCAGATGATGTTTGCTTCCGGATGAGCTTCCGCTGCAACCATTGTCGACGCCTGGATAACATCATCAAGTCCGATATCGGGCGAACCTGTAATGCTGACAAGAATTCCTCTTGCACCGGATATAGATGTCTCAAGCAGCGGAGATGATATTGCCGCTTTCGCAGCAAGCTCTGCTTTATCTTTACCCTGTGCTTCACCCACGCCCATGTGAGCGTATCCTGCATCTTTCATTACCGCTGATACGTCAGCAAAGTCGAGGTTAACAAGGCCCGGTACGTTTATAAGCTCGGAAATGCTCTGAACGCCATGACGAAGCACGTCGTCAGCTATTTCAAACGCATTGAGAAGCGTTATACGTGCATCAGACACCTGTGCTAAGCGCTCGTTAGGTATCACAACAAGTGAGTCTACATATTGGCTGAGGTTGGCGATGCCTTCCTCTGCCTGCATCATTCTGCGTTTTCCTTCAAATGCAAAAGGCTTTGTGACGACACCGACCGTTAGTATGTCCATTTCCTTCGCCGCTTTAGCGACAACAGGTGCGGCACCGGTTCCAGTACCGCCGCCCATACCGGTCGTTATAAATACCATGTCAGCACCGGCAAGAGCGCTTTTAATTTCCTCAATGCTTTCCTCGGCCGCCTGACGTCCGATTTCAGGGTTAGCGCCGGCACCATGTCCTTTTGTTATTTTTTCGCCAATAGCTATTTTATTCGGGGAACTGCTCTGCTGCAGCGCCTGTTTGTCTGTGTTGATACATATGAATTCGACGCCGCGTATGTGCGATGATATCATGCGGTTTACAGCGTTACTGCCGCCTCCGCCAACGCCGACTACTTTTATATTTACACCGCTTTCAAAAGTATCGTCAAGCTCAAATGCCATATCAGGTTCTCCTCCGGTGCGTTTTTTAGCGCGCCTTTCTTTTGCTTTTCTTTTACTTTTTATTTTGGATAGTTTTAGCTCCGTTATAATCAGAGACACCACGGCGGCATACATTGTATGCACATAAAATACCGCAGCGTTTGTTATTCATACGTCTAATATTGTTAATATAGACGTATGTCTTTTTCAACAAAAATGTATTATTATCTATAGAATAATATACTTTATTGTTTTTTGCAATATGTTTTATGAAAAAATTATAATAATAACGCCTTAATTATCAATTATTTCATGAAAAAATAGTTATTTGCTTTTATAAAATACACGTTTAGTCAAGATTTATCCTGTTATCAATTATAACGCTTGGTTGCGTTACATCTGATAAATAAAGCGTGCCTTTATTCCCCGTTGCAAATATTTCGTCGCGAAGCATCTCACAAGCGAGTGTCATTTTTACATCAAGATCGTCGACAGATCCGAGCTCAAATCTATACTTGCCATCGCACACGAGATAAAGGGCAAAGCGATCGGTTGCCCCGACAACACTTATGCGGTCAACAAAATCGTCTTTTGACACCCGTGCAAGAAGCGCGCGCACTATGTCTTCCATTTCGCCGTTATTTTCACTTGCCTCAAGCTTTATTGAGCGGCCGGCTATCGCTTCCGTCACGCGCGGCAGCTTTAGCTTTATCAGTCCTGCATTTTTTACATACTCAGCTGCCCGTGCCGCATCAGCAGCACCGTCGTCGCCGCCAATGAATTCAAGCACGCGAAATGTCGGCGAAACAAGGGCATATTGCCCTGATATTACTGTGTAAAACACTGCTTTTTCCTCGGTGATGGAAATCACAATGCCGTCGGGATATTTTCTGTGAATCGTAACGTCGGAGATATACGGACATGCTGTAATCACCGCCTGCTTTATCTTAGCAGAAGAAAAGGAAAACATTCCGTCACCTTCAGCAATGCCGGCAGCGGTGATTATATCAGATGCTGAATATAAAGACACACCGTCATCCGGTAGCTCGACGGATATGCTTTTAACAATAAAAACGCCTTTGTATATGACATACGCGGACAGCGCAATGAGTGCAAAAGATACAATGATTATTGCATATAAGCGCGCACGCGCTCGCCGGCGGCGTGCCCATATGTAAGCCTCAGCCACCTCGGCATCACGATTTAGTTTTGCATCGTGACGGAGCCTTTCCTCCCGCTTCGCTGATATAGGCTCTCTCGCACTTTGCTGACGCTTCTCCTGCTGAGGTCTTGCCCGATTCGTACTCCCCTTTTTCTGCGTTGATGCTTTTGACGGAAGGGGAGTTGAAACTGCATGAGCGGCATTTATCTGCGCTTTTGTAGAGGTGTTCCCATACATATGTGACCGAGCTTTTGCGGAGGGTGTACCGGATTTCATATGTGAATCTGCTCGTGCTGTATGTGGCTTTTGCATATTACGCGTCATGCCCATGCCCATGCTCGTGCTTTTTACAGCTTGTCCACGGTTTCCCGTGCCAAGAGCACTTGGGCCAAGTGGCGTTTTTGCCGCCGTCACATCCGTCCCCTCCTTACATTTTTATTTAATTATCTGCTTTGTCATATACGCTTGTATTCGCTCACCTATACTTGTCCGCAAGCCTGTGATAATGTGCTTTATTACCTGAAAAATTATATATTCTTATACCCTGTGAGAGCACAAATCTCTTTAAATATACGCTTATTTGCATCCTCAATGGCAAAAGCACCTGCCGCTTCACCCATCGCGCGACGCCGCTTATCATCTCTGAGAAGGGCATCTGCCGCTGCCGTAAGTTTTTCACCTGTAAGATCCTTTTCCTCTATTATAACGGCGGCGCCTGCTTCTTCAAGCACGCGGGCGTTTTTGTACTGGTGGTTTTCTGTGACGTTTGGCGACGGGATGAAAATCGCCGCTCGCCGCATTGCAGCAATTTCGGATACCGTCATAGCTCCTGCGCGGCAAATGACAAGGTCGGCAGCCGCCATGCGACGCGGCATGTCGTAAATATACTCAACAAGCCTTAAATTCGGATAGCCGCGAAGCCCATAGGCGTCAAACATCTTATTAGCATCTTCCCACTCAATTGACCCTGCGGCTAATATATGAAGGATTTCGGGGTGATATTTCGTATAATCTCGCATCATAGCGAGGACTGCTTCATTTATGTGCTGTGCCCCAAGAC
>LFTK01000147.1 GCA_001513385.1 Clostridiales bacterium DTU064 | reverse complement strand
CAACTATATAGCACGGAATTCGTACAGTATCGGGTATAACCCGCCGTAAAAGCGATATGACGACGTTAGAGCACACAAGCACTAACATTGCCGCTATGCCCATTCCTACGGCGGAGATGACGCTGCCCGTCTGTGCAAGCGTCGGACATGTGCCGAGGACGAGGACGAGCACGGGATTTTCAGCAATAATCCCGCGTAAGAGAATTGATAAACTGCTTTTATTTGTTTTGCTCATTTTTTACTCACCCTCTCCCGTCACAAGCGCTTCAAATGCCGCAAACACATCGCGGGTTGCCGTAGCAACTGCATCTGATGTTATCGTCGCGCCGGATATCAGCGTTACGCTCTCATCAAACGTTTCGGCTGTCAGGCCTTCAAAGCCTGCCTTATACGCTGATTCGTCGAGCGTGTAGCCGTTATAATGCTCCGAATCAAGTATAAGCTCGCCAGCATTTCTGAACGCCACAATGGCGCCATTTTCGTCGAGTATATATACCATCTTCATCGGCTGGTTTCTGTATCCGAAAACAACCGATACAAAGCCATACGATTTTATGCCGTCAGCGGTGATTTCAAACGCACCCGTAACGGTATTGAATATGCCTTTGGGTGATATGGCTGTTATCGTCGCATCATCACCCGCATCTGCATAACGTGAAATGAGTTTAATATTAGCATCGGCTGCCTCATCAGACTTTTTAGCGTTTGCAGCGACAGCTTCATTAATTGCATCCGCGTATGCGGCGTCATTTGTAACATCAGTTCCGTCAAGAGCGTAGCAAACGGCGTCACCAAATGCGCCAACTCCGCAAACAAGAGGTGTGCCGCCAACATCAAGCACATAAACATAACCACAGCCGTTATTGGCTTCGTACGCTTCTTTGATATACGAGCCTGATACTTCAATCTGCGTTAAAATGGCGTTGCCAAGGTTATTGGCGCAGCCGGGAAGAGCGACTGTTTTAAGCTCATCAATGAGCTGCTCATCAGACTTCTGCCCCTCGGCGACAAGTCCGTTTGATATAAGAGCAACAAAGGCGTCGGACACCGCATTGCGGAAGGCAGTCGACGAATATGTTACGCCGCCTACAAGGTCAACGCCACTGAGCGCCGAATCTTTGCCAATGTAAGTCTGTGGATACTCTTCTCTGCCAAAATCCTTTGATTCCGTATAAGACGTCAGTGTAATTCCTACGATTTTACCGTCGGTGCCGATGCCGACCGTTATTCCCATGTCGGATGTGCCCGTATACTGCGAGCGCGTCGACAAAAGCACAACGTAGCCCTTACCTCCCGTATCCTTATAAACAGCCTTGACCGTTTCGGGAAGCCCGGTGAGCGGTACTTCCTCAAAGCCTTCGGCATCCGGCATTACCTTATAAAACGAATCAAACTCGCCCTTTGATTGATTTTCCGCTATTATCGGCGCAGTCAGTTCATTTACTCCCGCAAGCATCAGACCAACGACGGCGCATATCACCGTAAGGACAATAACGGATTTTATAGCTTCGTTTTTCTTCATTGTGGTACACCTCCGAAGGGCTTACGCTCCGTCCATCTGTTAATATACGGGCAGAGTATGTTCATAAACAGAATAGCAAACGAAACGCCTTCCGGGTATGTACCCCACACGCGTATTATTACAGTCAAAAGCCCGCAGCCAAAACCGAATACAATTTTTCCCCACTCTGTCGTCGGGCTTGTTGCGTAGTCGGTTGCCATGAATATAGCGCCGATAAGAAGCCCGCCGGACATTATCTGATAAAGCGGTTCTTTCCCAAGCAGCAGTGTGAGTATAAACACAGTGCTGACAAAGGCAACTGGCGTGTGCCATGTGATAACGCGCCGCGCAAGAAGGTAAGCACCGCCGATGAGAAGCGCAAGCGCGCTTGTCTCGCCAATTGCGCCACCCCTTGCGCCGAGGAACATATTTAAAAGTGACGGAAGCGTTCCCTCCTGCCCCGAGATAACGGCAAGAGGTGTCGCGCCGGATATTATATCAGTAAATTTCTCCGTTGGGAAAACAGCCGCAGTTACTGTGCCCGGAAAAGCAAGCAGCAGCACGACACGAGCCGTTATAGCAGGGTTGGCAAAGTTATCACCAATGCCGCCGAAAAGGCACTTTACAATGATAATAGCAACAGCGCTGCCGAGGACAGCCTGCCACACCGGCACCGAAGCCGGAAGGTTAAGTGCAAGGAGAAGTCCTGTTACAACGGCGGATAAATCTCCGATTGTGTTATCTTTCTTTACGATTTTATCGAATATAAACTCAAAAAGAGGAGCCGACACGGTGCAGGCTGCGATTAAAACAGCCGCGCGCCAGCCGAAAAATATAACGGCAGCAGCAGATGCCGGCAAAAGTGCTATCACAACATCGAGCATAATCGATGTTGTGTTGCGCTTTGTATATATGTGAGGTGATACGTTTACAGTCAGCATTTCGTTCATTTCGCCGCCCCGGCCTCCGTTTTCTTCTTTTTTTGATATTCGGCGACGAGTGCCTTGCCCATCTTATTCTGCTGGACAAGCGGAATCCTTGCCGGACAAATATATGAGCAGCATCCGCACTCCATACACAAATTAACTTTGAGCCTTATGAGCTTCTCGACATCATTTGCCTTGAGCGCGCGCCCATATTCCGCCGGATCAAGCTTATACGGGCAATGTGCCGAGCATTGCCCGCAACGGATGCAGCTTGTCTCTTTAGGCTTTGATGCCGTATCCTTGTCGAAGGCAAGAATAGCGTTATTATTTTTAATTACAGGCGTATCCGGTGAAAAAACGGCAAGCCCCATCATCGGCCCGCCCTGTAAAAACTTCGCAGGAGCCTTTTTAAAGCCACCACAGAATTCAAATACCTCCGACATAGCGGTGCCGATGGGTACAATGACGTTTTTCGGAGACGCGACGGCAGGCCCGTCGACAGTGATACACTTTTCGACGAGCGGCATGCCTGTTTTAATGTATGACGCGATAAACGCAAGCGTTGTGCAGTTTATAACGATTGTGCCAACATCAATCGGCAGCTTACCTTCAGGCACTACCTTGCCTGTGATGTTGTGGATTATAACCTTCTCCCCGCCCTGCGGGTAAAGCGATGGCAGCACGCGAACCTCAACTACCGGATCATTGGCAGCGATGCGCCGCATGGAGGCTATGGCTTCAGGCTTGTTTTTTTCAATGCCTATATATATTTTCTTAACGTTAAGATACTTTTCAAGCAGCCGGCAGCCCTCTGCGATATCATCAGCGCGGTCGATCATTGTGCGGGTATCGCTTGTGATATACGGCTCGCACTCAGCGGAGTTTACAATTACTTCTTTTATGCGGGAAGTGTCCTTAATGTCAAGCTTTACGGACGTCGGAAACCCTGCGCCACCAAGCCCGACAGCTCCGCTTGCCCGCACTGCCGCTATAAAGCTGTCATAATCGTTTACAACCGGCGGTTTAATCGATGGCGATACCGTCATAAGCCCGTCCGATTCAATTTTTACGGCTGGCACAGGCTTGCCATTCGTCATCATGACACTTGTAATTTCACGAACCGTGCCGGAAACGCTTGAATGTATCGGCGCACCGACGTATCCGCCTGCTTCCGCTATAAGTTGTCCGACATCTAC
>LFTK01000026.1 GCA_001513385.1 Clostridiales bacterium DTU064 | reverse complement strand
AAGTAAGCAGTAAAAATGACGACACCTGTGTTTTAACACCAGTGCATATAAATCAAATGCAAATGCGATATCCCGCCTTGACGTTGTCTTACGTCTTGGTTACATAAAAGGAGCAGGATTATGTCAAAAAAGAGGAAAACACATGCTCTCGCGGCCGCACTTGCCATATGTCTGTGTCTGTCGCTGTTTGTTTTAGCGGCAGATGAAGAATATGACAGCACGGTTGACCCGCTGATTTCACTCTCATATCTTGAGCGGCGCCTTGCTGAGCAGAAAACAGTTTATGAGGATGAAATTACGGCACTTGAGAACAGAATCGCCGAACTCACCGCAGCGAATGAATCACTTAAAAGTACGATTGATTCACTAAAGAAACAGATTTCCGACATAAAAGGCGGAGCTGTCGGCGTAGCTTATGAAGTTGTTGAATTGAAAAAAGGCCAGATTTTATATGCGAGCGGCGACTATGGAATTGAATTAATACTGCGCTCCGGGACAGCAACGGTTGTTTCTCCTTTCGCAAATCAAGGCATTTCCGACAACACATTAGGCACAGATTTGCTAAATGGTACGGCGATAGCACTGAACCACTTGCTTCTTATACCTCGCGGCGGTGATGGCAGAGGTATAAAGATAACGTCGACAGGCGCTTTTGTCATGGTTAGGGGTGAATATACCATTGGCAAGTAATAAGAAAAATGCAGCTGCGCCGAAAAAAAAGAACCCGTTTGCGAACAAGAACAAGTTGTTTATCCGCATACTTGCATGGATACTTGTTCTGATGATGATAATTACCGGCGTGTATACTGCATTATATTTCTTTATAAGCACAGTATTCGCAGCTGATGCTTCATTGCCCGACCTGAAGATAGCAGTCGGACTTTTGTATGGCGACAATGTTGACGTTGCTTTTAAGACAACGACGACAAACGGATACATTATAGGTACAGCCACAATTGAAAAATACAAAAAAACATTTACCCCTCTTTGGTCGACGACTGAGGCAAACGTAATTACTATTGTCTGTGACAGAAATAACGGAAAAAAATCAAACACATACTTCTTCTCCGATACCTCCGTCGCTGTCGGCGAATACCATCTCCAGATTGACACCGTATACAAAGATGCACAGACAATGGCGAAAGATATGGCGGTGATTGATGCTGCTTTATCTGACAAAGGTATTTATTCAATCCCGTCCTACATAAACGGAGAGTACAGGATACGCGTCGGAAACTGGGGCACGAAAAAAGAGGCAGAAACAGCGCTTGAAAAGTACGGTTCTGTTTTTAAAGGGAAGAAAGTGACAATCGTCGGGGCTTCGGCAACCGGTGTTTCAATGGTAGCGACATCAACAGCTAAGATTCTTTTTGAATATGACTGCGGGAAAACATCATTTTTAGCGCTTGATGCCATTGACGACGCGGACGGCACGCCGGCTTATCTTTCGACGCCATCAGGCAACATTTACGACGGCATTTTTGTTTACAGGAGATACAAAACATCAACAAAAGACGGGATTGAGCTTATAAATGTTGTTTCACTTGAAGATTACGTTGCCGGTGTTTTACCATATGAGATAAGCAACTCTTGGCCGCTTGAATGTCAGAAAACATTTGCAATAGCGGCACGAACCTATGTTATTCAAAACATGGGCAAATACTGGTCGTATGGTTTTAACGTTGACTCGACGGCAAACAGTCAGGTATACCGCGGAATAGCACGTGTAAACTCAAACGTGCGTGCGGCAGTCGCGGCAACTGCGGGGCAAGTATTGACTTATAATGGCTCCCTTGCGGCTGTTTATTATTCATCAAGCACAGGTGGTTGCACAGCTGGTACATATTACGTTTGGGGAAGCTCGGGTTATTCGTGGCTGGCGAGCAAGTCTACTCCGTGGGAAGATTACTTAAATCATACCAATGCGTTTTGGCAGACTGAAGTGTCGCCATCTGAATTATCGGAGTATCTCATAAGCCGCGGTTACACGACGATTAAAAGCGACATAGCGAGCATTACGATAAATGAAACTGCGGGTGAGGAATCATCGTACGTTTATAAAGTAACCGTTGTCGATACACAGGGAAACAAAGTCACAATAACACGCTGCGACAAGGTTAAATCTGCGTTTTCAAAATATCTAAACAGCGCAAACTTTGTTGTAGGAAAGGGCAGTGTAGACTATACTGAATATACAGCTCTCCTCCCGCCGGATAGCCTGCTTGAGTATGAATATCCGGAAGGCAACGGCGAGAGGGAACGCATATTCAGTACATCGAAGCTGTTCGGCGTGTTGACGGACTTTGGACAGTACCTCGGCTCATGGCTAAATGGTATATCGGTTATAACAGCTGAGGGCAATCGTATCGCTCCGAAAAGCGGCAACATGACTGTTCTCACCGCTGAATCGCAAAACCCGATTTATGCTGTAAGCAAGCTCGATGGAAAGCGGTACGACCTCTCCAACTTAACGATAACATCAACAAAATATGCAAAGAACAAAGAAAACTTCATATTTGTAGGTAAAGGCTGGGGACACGGAGTCGGTCTGTCACAGTATGGTACATATGACCTGGCAATGATGGGTATTGACTACAAAACGATTCTTACGTCGTATTGTCCCGGCACATCACTTTCAAACTTCGCAAATGTTGTCAGTTGGCAGTGGTGGTAATGAAAGCTACAAAACATAAAACAGCATTAAAGAAGGCATCCCGCAAGGATGCCTTCTTACTTGATTTTATGTGTATAGATATACGCATTTAAGTAGGGCACGGTTAGTTATGATGACCATATTGAATTAAGCAACCTGTAATTGTTAGCGTGTTTAATAAAAAAGAACTATTAAGCGAGCTTGTATCTATTCATCGTATTCGGTGAATTTTTATGTTGCGTTAAAAACGAGCTTTTAAATGTTGTATTTAAGCCACAGTTATATAAAAAAAGACGGTAAATATCTCCTTAAAGCAACAGCGACTTGATGGGGAAGGATTCTTTAAGTGAGCCTATGGGGGATTTTGTCATATGATAAAGCGGAAATTTATAAGTTCAAGTACTGTCAAGCAGTACTGATAATTTACGTATTTGATGCTTATTTTTTATTAGTCCTGTTCGGTTCTATGCGTTCAGATTTATGCGTGTTGGCAGCATTTCGTGTCCGCGTATTTACATCTAACTTACCAACATCTGGGTGAAGCTCTCCTGAAACTTCATTCATGAGAGAGAGAGTGAAATTTTTAAAAACATCTCTGTGGGACGGTGGGAGTTTTATATATGTTTCGATAAACGCACGGCTAAAAGAGTCGAGACTGTGCCTTTTTGATATCTGATCTAAAAGTGTGTCGTCGTCGTTTGTGAACATATTGCCTTCTCCAGTTCTAAGCCAGAGTTCGTCCACATTAAACTGGAGACATATAATTTTTATTATTTTCTCAGCTACATCCCTCTCTCCGTTTTCAATTTGCGAAAGGTATGTCTGAGCAAGTGTAATTTTATTGCCAAATTCTTTTTGAGTCATATTTAATGCACAGCGTACTTCTTTTATTCTTTCGTTTATCGTCATAAAATAATCACCTTTCCTTGTGTCAAAGGCGCTCATATATATATATCGTTATAATATATATATAATTAATATGACAAAGATAACGATTTATAATACATTATTAAAAATTATGGTATTATCAACGATTCAGTTTTAGATTGCGATATAATAGCATTTTATATGTATTTTTGAGTAAAAATTAGTATTTGATATTATTGGGAATAGACAAAAAACGTATATATTAACGTCGTGAGCTTAAATATTAAAAGGCAGATAATGTATAAATAATTAACAACAGTGCATAATTAAACATATTATTTTAAAATGATTAAAAGAGAGCGTCGCATCGCTGACGCTCTCTTTTACTTGCAATTACGTTGTCGATATATCAGTGGATCAGTGCTTTTTCTTAATTAACGCGCTTCCAAAGATTGTTACTACTGTTGTCAATAACATTGCATTTGCAGTAATTACAGAGCCGCAACCTCCTTTTTTGTTGCTGTCAGCGTTTTCTGTGTCAGTAGCATCAGAATCAGCTCCGCTATTGCTTTCTTCCGGCGTTGTGTCGTTAGGTTCGGTTGCCGGCTCTGTTGCAGGATCGGTTTCGGGCTCTTTTACTTCTTCGGTTATTCCGGCAGCAGCTTCATATTCATCATATGTACCGTAGAATATTCCGCAATATGTAACTGTAAGGTTTGTGAGCGTCGAGTCATATGTTGGTGCTTTGAAGTTGAACTCGGTTGCTTCGGTGACGCCTCTTCCATCAAAGTCCGTAGCGGTGAGTTCAAAGTATTCGTCAAATTCGCCGCCGTAGAAACCCCAGTTCTGCATGTTATACTGGTTTGATGATGTGGCGGCACCGCTTTCCATGAGCCACATACGGAAATTATCGTCGCATGATCCGATAACATGGATTACGACTGAATCGCCCATCGGTACGGGTTCGGGAAGCAAAAACGATACTTGTGTGACGCCATTGGCTGAAAATCCGGTGTCATTCCATGTCACCTGATCGGCTGTCAGGCCGCAACCTATGCCAAGGTTTTCAGGTGTAA
>LFTK01000082.1:6896-7179 GCA_001513385.1 Clostridiales bacterium DTU064 | reverse complement strand
GCCGTGAGATGACATGGCGTGAATTTGACACAAAAGCCAACCGTTTTGCCAATCTTCTTTTAGCGCGCGGCGTCAAGAAGGGCGATAAAGTGGCGATACTGCTTATGAACTGCATTGAATGGCTGCCGATTTATTTTGGTATTCTCAAAACTGGAGCACTTGCTGTCCCTATGAATTTCCGCTATACGGCGGAGGAAATACAGTATTGCCTTAATCTGTCCGATGCCAGAGCCCTCGTATTCGGCCCTGAGTTTACGGAGCGCTTGTTGTCCGTTTACGGAAA
>LFTK01000082.1:6035-6724 GCA_001513385.1 Clostridiales bacterium DTU064 | reverse complement strand
GTTGCTCCCGCTGTCGACATCACAGAGGACGATCATGCTGCTATATATTTCTCAAGCGGCACAACTGGCTTCCCGAAGGCAATTCTCCATTCGCACAGGGCACTAATGAGTGCGTGCATTGTTGAGCAGAAGCACCACGGGCAGACAAAGGACGACGTTTTTCTTTGCATACCTCCGCTTTATCATACGGGTGCAAAAATGCACTGGTTCGGCAGCCTTCTCACCGGCGGCAGAGCAGTCCTTCTGCGTGGCGTAAAGCCTGAGTGGATAATTCGCACCGTCTGTGACGAGAGAGTAACAATCGTCTGGCTGCTTGTGCCGTGGGCACAGGACATACTTGACGCTATTGAGCGCCGTGAAATAGACCCGTATGATAAAAGGCTTGCGCAGTGGCGTCTGATGCATATAGGAGCACAGCCTGTACCGCCGAGCTTAATCCGGCGCTGGCACAAGTATTTCCCGCATCATCAGTATGATACTAACTATGGGCTGTCTGAATCGACAGGCCCCGGTTGCGTACACCTTGGCGTTGAGAATATACATAAAGTCGGAGCTATCGGCAAGGCCGGGTATATGTGGGAAACGAAAATAGTCGATGATAATGGCAAACCCGTTGCAAGGGGAGAAGTCGGCGAGCTGTGCGTACGCGGCCCCGGCGTCATGCTTTGCTATTATAACAATAAGCAAGC
>LFTK01000082.1:0-6028 GCA_001513385.1 Clostridiales bacterium DTU064 | reverse complement strand
ACCGATGAGGTTCTTAAGGACGGCTGGTTACATACCGGCGACATGGCAATGGAGGATGAAGACGGGTTCATATACCTTGTCGACCGTAAAAAGGACGTCATTATAACGGGCGGCGAAAACCTTTATCCCGTACAAATCGAGAATTTCATCCGTGGGCACGACGCTGTTAAAGATGTTGCCGTCATCGGGTTGCCTGACAAGCGTCTTGGTGAGATTGCGGCGGCAATAATTGAGCTGAAACCGGGTGCTGTCTGCACGGAGGACGACATAAATAAGTTTTGTCTGGGGCTGCCGCGTTATAAACGGCCGAGGAAAATAATATTTGCCGATGTTCCGCGCAACCCGACGGGGAAAATCGAAAAGAATAAGCTGCGCGAACGCTACTGCGGTGTACGTCTTGTCGAAGCTGAGACGCGCGGATAAATATTTAATAAAAATCTGCTTGCCTAATATATGTAAAATTGACTTACTCCGTAAGCGTTGACACATGGGCGTCGCCATGATACTATAAAAGTAGTAAAAATAATAACCGCGTCGTCTTAAGTGACGGCGCGGGAGTTTTTAATGGAGGTTTGCTGAATGCGTATGGACGCACGTTCACGCCGGCGGCGTGGGGGCAACAATTATACTGTCGTATTTGTCGTTGTTTTTGTTATCTGGTTTATAATCGTTTCCGGAATTATAATATCACGGCGCTTTGATTTTGGTGCAAATGACACAGATAGCACAATAAGTGAAACGGAATCTGTGCCGGGTAGTGGTACTGAGAGCGATAATACAAAAGACAGTGATACAGAGCCAGATACGACAGATGCGATAGCGACCGAAGAGGCCCCTGTCACTTACAAAGAAATAACCCTTTTGTCTGCCGGTGATATAATGTTCCACATGGCGCAGATAGAGTATGCAAAAGCCGCCGGTGGGAATGGCACATACGACTTCACAAACACGTTTAAATATATAAAAGATCTTGTTTCATCAGCCGACTATGCCGTCGCAAATTTTGAGACGACGCTTGCGGGAGATGCTTATGAATATAAAGGCTATCCTGCGTTCAATTCACCGGATTCGACGCTTGATGCGATAAAGGATGCCGGGTTTGACATGTTGCTTTTTGCAAACAACCACTGCTATGATACGTATAAAAACGGCCTTATACGGACGCAGGAAAAATTTATAGATTACGGTTTTGATTACATCGGCGCAAAACTTGATCCTGAAAATGATGGTTACCTGATAGTTGATATCAATGGTATAAAGGTCGGCATGCTCAATTACGCTGATGATTTGTCGGGCGGAATTACGGAGCCGCGGTATATCAACGGTCGGGTTATACGCGAAGGCGATCTCGGTTATATGAACCTGTACAATCTGAGCCTTCTTGATGAGTTCTACAATGAAGTCAGAGAAAATATAAACACCATGCGTGACAACGGGGCTGACATTATAATTTTTTACATTCACTGGGGGCTTGAGTATAAGACAAAGCACAACTGGTATCAGGAACAGGTGGCACAAGAGCTGTGCAATCTTGGCGTCGATGTCATAATAGGCGGGCATCCGCATGTAGTGCAGGACGTTGCGGTATTGACAAACGAGCATGACAGCACAAAGAAAACACTGTGTTATTATTCGCTCGGCAACCTTGTATCGAATCAAAACCGCGTTACACTCGGCGAGGATTTCACAAACAGCCGGCTGACAGAGGGCGGCCTTATCGTGATGCTGACAATAAGACTTTACTCAACAGGTGAATGTCTTGTTGTAAAAGCCGAAGCAATTCCTACATGGGTTCACCGGTATAAAACGAATATCGGAATTGTGCACGAAATAGTGCCTGCCAAAGCAGCTTTGGAGAACCCCGAAGCATACGGGCTTACAGCCACATCATTTGGCAAGAAAAATGCTGAGGAGGTTTATACGGCGACGCTGAACATCATCGGTGGAGTTACGGAGGCTTTCAACGAGTCGGTTATTCTTCCGGCGGTCGGTGGTGTCGAGTAATTGGACCATATGACAGGGGATTTTTAATAAAAGTTGCGAAAAAATTCAAAATTTTTATTATTATTGTTGATTTATGTATAAGAGTATTATATAATAAAAAAGATAGTAAGACTAAAAGCCGCGCAGAAGGCATACTTTCTCGCGGCTTTAATCAATGATATTCGGATGGTGAAAAAAGTCTATACCGAAAATTGAAAGAAGACACCTGATTTTTTATAGTAAGTGATGAGCATAGCGGATTTTCTGTATCTCTGGGCGGCGAAGAAGCAAAATAAAAGCTTGACATGATAAATTCATACATCATACTGTTGGAGCAGAAATTCCGTATTTTATGCTAAATGGATTTTATAGCGGAAAAGAGGGTTATAAGAAGCGTTTAAATAAGATTTTAAAGCTATATAGACACATAAAAAGGACAGTGGATGGCATCATAGGTAAGTCCTTTTATATGCCACCCCTTATTTTTTGGCGATTTGTCACTGTTTTCTTAGGTTAACAAGCACTAATTTTAATAAAAAGTGGAAATTATGAGTGCGTGTTGTATAATATTTTAGAGTATACTTTATCGGTTAAATAATGTTAGCTATTTATCAATTCATATAAATTAAGCAATGCCTATTTTTAAATATTACTAAAATGGCACGGAAGAGTAACATGAATGAATACATAAAATGCGCAAATAAAAACCGAAGGACAGCATTAATAGTTTTACCTTTTATTTTATTAGATGCAGTCTGTTCGTTTTTTATCTGTATTGCTACACTTTGGATACGTTTTGACTTCAGTGTAACGCGGTTATTAGAAAACGAGGAATATCTTGATAACGCAATTGCTTTTTCTCCTGTTTACGTGTTATCTCTTATTCTTATCTGCCTTATTTTCAGGCTTTATCAAAGCATCAGGAAGTATGCTGGATTTTTAGAATTTAGTTGGATAATTGCTACGTCTTTTTTAATGGCAGGTATACATGTGGGCGGGTCATATCTTATGTCGCTCACGATACCGCGTTCATGCTATTTTATCGCAGCTTTTCTTCTTCTCTTTTATCTCTGTGTGACACGTTTTGGATATAGAGCCGTTAGGTTGTTAAACAGTTGTATATCACACAGGATAAATTCGGACACGAAAAATGTCATGATAATTGGCGCAGGAGCAGCTGGTCGGATAATAATGCGTGAAATGATGACGAGTTCCTACCTCAATGAACAGGTACGTTGTTTTATTGATGATGACGAAACAAAAGTTGGGCGGTTCATTAATGGCATACCAATAATTGGGGGTAGGGATCGGATACAAGATGCGGTTGTTGAATATAAAATAGATAAAATAATTATTGCTATTCCGTCGGCGCCATACACGACAAAGCGTGAGCTGATTGAGATTTGTAAGAAAACGGACTGCGATCTTAAGATGCTGCCGGGGCTTTATCAGCTCATTGACGGTGAAATTTCAATGAAAAGTCTTCGTGACGTCAGAATAGAGGATCTTCTCGGACGCGAGCCGGTGACGGTGAATGTAGATGAAATATCAAGCGAAATTTGCGGGCGAGTTGTTCTTGTGACAGGCGGCGGCGGTTCCATCGGAAGCGAGCTTTGCCGTCAGGTAGCATCTCGGCATCCGCGACAGCTGATCATCCTTGATATATACGAAAATAGTGCCTACGAGATTCAAAATGAAATTAAATCCAAGTATCCCGATCTGAATCTTGTTGTAATTATTGCGTCAATACGCGATGCTGCCCGAATGGATATGGCATTCAATGAGTATCGTCCTGATATTGTTTATCATGCAGCAGCTCATAAGCACGTTCCTCTGATGGAGGAAAACCCAAACGAAGCTATTAAAAATAATGTGCTTGGTACGCTTAATACTGTGCGTGCTGCAGATAAATACAAAACTAAGAAGTTTGTCCTCATATCGACTGATAAGGCCGTTAATCCAACAAATATAATGGGCGCATCAAAGCGTATCTGCGAGATGATCATACAAGACTGCAATCGCAAGAGCAGTACCGATTTCGTTGCTGTACGCTTTGGGAACGTCCTTGATAGTAACGGAAGCGTCGTACCGCTCTTTAAAAAGCAAATTGAAGCCGGCGGCCCTGTTACCGTTACACATCCTGATATAAAACGGTTCTTTATGACAATACCGGAGGCCGTGTCGCTTGTACTGCAAGCCGGTTATTACGCCCATGGGGGCGAAATTTTCATTTTAGATATGGGCGAACCGGTCAAAATCGACGACCTTGCGAGAAATATGATACGTCTTTATAACTTACGGCCTGATGTTGATATAAAAATTGTATATACAGGCCTTCGTCCCGGTGAGAAGCTTTACGAGGAAATCTTTATGCCGGAGGAAAACCTTCGTAAGACAGACAACTCATTAATATACATTTGTGAGCCTATCGAATACGACGCTAATCTATTTAATGAGCGGTTGAACGCATTAATAATAGCTGCCGAGAATAATGCCCCGAACATCAAGGAGCTTACAGCAACCATTGTTGAGTCGTACTCACCTCAAAACGATAACAGTAGTAAATCTGATAAAGAAGAAAAAAGACAACGCACTTTTATAAAGTCTGAGAGTGTAACGGTATAGCTTGCCACGCTGTTTTATCGAGAGTATTACATTTTGTCCGCAGGAATACATTTATTTACTTTAGGGCTGTTTGTGTTAATAAATTAAACAAAGTTAAAAAACCTTTACTCGCTTGACTTTTAGGTAAGTTTGTATTAACATAAATAGGTTGAATTTTTTAAACTGAAAACAGCGGCATATGCCGGAGGCACTACACAGAAATGAAGTATTACGATATCACAATAAGCGGTGTGAAGCGCAGTCTTCCTCTTTGCCAGATTACAGATGATTTATACATTGCTGCTTTTGTCATGATCGGCGATCCGGAATTGACGACAGCATGTGCAAAAGCGCTTCTCGAGCGTGCACCGAAGTACGATTATATTTTAACAGCCGAAACGAAAGGCTTGCCGGTAACACATGAAATGGCTCGCCTTGCCGGAAATCAACGTTATATGCTTGCCAGAAAGATGCCGAAACTTTACATGACAAGCGTATTTGAAGTTGATGTTCGTTCGATTACAACGGCAAAGGAACAGCATCTTTATCTTGACAAGATTGATGCAGACGCTATGCGTGGCAAGAAAATACTTATTGTCGACGATGTTGTATCAACCGGCGAATCCCTCTTTGCCCTTGAAAAGCTCGTCAATGCAGCAGGCGGTGAGGTTTGCGGACGCATGTGTGTTCTCGCCGAAGGTGATGCTGTGAAGCGCGACGATCTTATCTACCTTGAGCGGCTGCCTCTTTTCAATGCAAAGGGCGAACCGATTGAATAACAGTTATAGCTTTAACGAACAATTCATACTAATAGATATAAAAATCCGGACTTATTTGAAAAGTCCGGTTTTTATTATGCCTTGATTAGTTGATGTTTTATTGTTCTTTTGCTTGAGCTGCGGCCTTTTTCTTTCGTGAACAGAAAATGATGATAATAATTATAGCTGCTAACACCGGTATCACAAGAAATGGGATTGCAGCCGTAATGCCGACTGCAATATCAGCGCATAAATCAATGAAAGCTTCAATTGATTTTGAAAAGGCGTCGCTTATGCGCTCACCAAAACTTGGGTTGCGAAGCGGTTGATCGGTGTATTCAATAACCTCGTAAAGATTAATCGTTATCGTAGAATATGCAATTAGAGAATCATATTTTTTAAGCGTGCTTGTATATGATTCGATTTGATAAAGAACGTCTGTCAGCGCATCGGTTAAAACAACGATGCTGTTCATGTCTTCTGCGCGGTCAAGCAGCTCAAGATAACGTTCTTTTTGAATCTCAAGCGATGCAAGGCGCGCTTCGATGTCGAAGTAACTATCAGTTACGTCCTTTGTGTCTGTTTTACTCGACAATACGTTGCCAAGTGATTTGACGTAATCTTCAAAATCGCCCATGACATCGGCAGCGATGCGAAACACAAGCGTTGCAAATCGCTCGCCG
>LFTK01000079.1 GCA_001513385.1 Clostridiales bacterium DTU064 | reverse complement strand
CTCGCCGGCCAACACAAAAACACCCGGGCGTCGCTCACGTGCAGTGGATTTAAATACGGCCGCTGTTATCAGTGGCAAATCGTCTGCCCCCCTTCGGTTTCCGGTTGCCGAAGCGGCGTTATTTCTACTTTCAAATGATTAAACTGCGCGTCCGCACCATATGTTTCGACAGTGTAAATGAGTTCAAGCATACCGCCGTCCTCCGTGACACTGTTGCGGATGCGTTTAGCATTTGCATACAGCTCAAAAGGCACCCCTTGAGCTTTGTATACGCATATATGGCGGCGTCCCTCCTCAAGCGTGAGAGCTGTATATACGCTGCCTGTGCGGAGCACAGTAATAATGCCGGGCTCGTCCATCTTAAATGTAATTGTCGTGACGGTGCCTTCCATACCGGTCAGCTCCGTCTCATTATACGAAATAGAAATTCGTCCGTCACAGGAGGTCAGTGTACCTTCAGTAAATATGTCAAGCTTTTCCGAGTCATCCTCGAACATATCACTTATAATATCATTGACGGACTTTTCTGCAGATTTCATATCTTCACGAGAGCCCCCGTTAATATCAGAAAGCCCTGCGAAAATGAGTGCAAGGTACTGTGCGGTGTCGGTGCGTTCCGGGTTCACTGTGTGAAACTCGGAGCAAATTTTAATTTTTACGGGAATTTCCACCCCTTTTAAACCTCCCCGCCAGTAAAGCAAAAAAACAATTTTCAGTTTTGCCTTCAAAGTGAAAGAGCGCGGCGCATAAACGCGCGTAAAATAAAAAAATGCGCGCTAAAACCGGCTCCTATGCTTCACAATATAACATAATATAAAGTGTATGTCAACATTATAGACACTCAGGTGGACATTGTAGGTGCCAAAAGAAATTTTTGGCTGCATTATGCGAGCAATTCTGGAGATAATAACAACATGAAAAAGTATTTTGTATCTCTTTGCTGCCCGATTCTTATAGCAGCAGCTATTTACTCTGCAAGCCCTGTCGTGGCACGGGTTGAATTATCCGATAATGATATATATATAATTGCGTCTTACATCGAATATTATGCAGATGAAGGGGGATACGCCTGCCGCACAGCGCTTGGAGCTGTTGCTGTCAACCGGCTTGAAAATGCCCTGTTCCCGAGCACAGCTCTTGATGTTGTGCGCTCCCTCGGATATAGCGGCAATACTACCCCGAGTCAGGCATCGATTGCTGCAGCGCGGCTTGCCGCCGATGGTTATGACCCGACAGGTGGCGCTTTATTCTTTTATCGTGTGGGCGACATGCACGCTGAAAAAAGGCACGGGCATTATGTAACATTTGCCTGCGGTGGTTACCGCTTTGCGACGGGGTAATTTATATTAAAATAGAATCCGAGAAAACATTTTATAGGCGTGCTCAAACTATAATGAGTTGGATTTAATGGATATTAGAATTAACTAGATTGTATAACATAGCCAAAGAGAGATTAATAAAAATTTGCAATATTGTACAAAAGTTCGGTACTTTTTAAACGGATTTATATGGTAGTATAGTAGTATAGAATTGTATACTTTCCTCTTCAGCCCGGTTTTCCCCGCCGGGCTTTGAAAATCTTTCCTGTGTATGCTATAATAAAACAAAAATATTTCAAAAAATGGGGAAACAAAATGTCGGACAAACAGAAAAAAACACTTTATAAAAAGTGGTGGTTTTGGACTATCTTAATTGTATTCATAGTTGCGATTGCTAGTCAGGGGGGCAATGATGATAAAGAAGAAGTTGCTAGTGGTAACGTATCTGAACAGATAGAAAACAATGTTGAAAATACTGCCGAGACAGATGAGGTAGCAGAAGAAGTTGAAGAGCCTAAAAATGCAGAAAAAACTGAAAGGGTAGAGGAACCAACAGAATCAACGATTGTAGACAAAGAAGAGGCAACGAACGAAACCTTATCGCAGAAAAACGCAGTAAGAAAAGCAAAAGAATATTTGAGCGTTATGGCATTTTCTAAAGAGGGATTAATAAAGCAATTAGAATTTGAAGGCTTTAGTAATGAAGATGCTACATATGCTGTAAATCAAATAGATGTTGACTGGAAAGAACAAGCTGTGAAAAAAGCAAAAGAATATTTGAATGTTATGGCTTTTTCTAAAAGCGGTTTAATAGAACAACTGGAGTTTTATGGCTTTAGCAACGAAGAAGCAACATATGCAGTGGGACAAGTAAATGTAGATTGGAAAGAGCAAGCTGTAAAGAAAGCAAAAGAATATTTGAATGTTATGGCTTTTTCTAAAAGCGGTTTAATAGAACAACTGGA
>LFTK01000123.1 GCA_001513385.1 Clostridiales bacterium DTU064 | reverse complement strand
ATTAATTGAAAAACAGCCGGACCGCGCATAGACGGCCCGGCTTGCCAAAACACTTTTGAAAAGGCTTCGGTTCGAGTTTAGTTTTCGGCGGTGTCTTTTAAGTACACACTGTCCTCGGGTGAATCGCTCGAATAAACAAGCCCGCCGGTCTGTGATTCATCCTCGTCGGTATCAGGTAACTCGGTGTCGAGGAGAGCCTTTATAGAAAGGCTGATGTTTTTCTTTTCATCATTTATGTCAATTATCTTGGCATCGACATTCTCACCTATCTTGAGAACATCGGCCGGCTTTGCAATGCGTTTGTCAGATATTTCTGAGATATGGATAAGTCCGTCCTGTCCGGGAACGACTTCAGCAAATGCACCAAATGGCGTGAAGCTCACTATTTTTACGTTCACAACGTCGCCGATGGAATACTTATTCTTGAAAATCGTCCACGGATTGTTTTCCTCGGTCTTGCAGCTAAGCGAAATGCGGCGACGTTCACGGTCAACATCAATTACGTGTACATCGAGCATGTCACCAACGGAAACGACCTCAGACGGATGGTGAATACGGCGCCATGTAAGCTCGCTCATGTGAACCATACCATCAATGCCTGAGCCAAGATCAACGAAAACACCGTACGGGGTTATGCTCTTAACAGGTCCTGTATATTTTTTACCGACCTCAATTGAGTTCCAAAATGCATTCTCGCGGGCTTTGCGTTCCGCACGGATGGCATCACGTATTGAACCGTAAGCTCTCTTTCCACGGTTGTGCGCTTCTTTGATTTTTACGTGCTGCTTTGTGCCAACGAGTGAAGAAAGATCACCGTCTTTCGGAACACCGGTAAGCGCTGCCGGCACAAATACGCGCACGGAGTTGACGCTCATTACAACGCCACCTTTTACAGCTTCCGTGACGGTTCCTTCAAGAATTTTGCCTTCCTTTTCGGCATCTACGATACCGGCCCAGTTGTTGTCAGCGTCGACACGACGCTTTGAAAGCATTGCAATGCCATCAACATCACTTACTTTGATAACATAAGCTTTTATTTCATCTCCGACTTTGACAGCATCGGTCAGCTTAACCGACGGGTCATCAGAGAATTGTTCCTGTGTGATGATACCAGTAGATTTAACGCCGAGATCGAGATGAACCTCATTCGCTGTGACGGAGGTAACAATACCGGTCACTATGTCTCCTGGATTTAGTGTTTTGAATGATCTTTCGAGTAGTTCCTCAAAGGTTTCGTTCGTTTGCTTACGCTCCGCCATCTTGCGTGCAACCTCCTCAATGATACTGTCGGGTGTCGAAGCCCCGGCAGTTATTCCGATTATATTAATACTAATATTTCCGAATAATTCGGACGGAATATCGTCTTTAGTTTCAATACGATATGAAAGTGGGCATCGGGAGGCGCATATTTCATAGAGCTTTCTCGTATTGGAGCTGTTTGCCCCACCGATTATAAGCATCGCGTCCGCTTTTGCGGCTATTTCTTCGGCTTCCCTTTGTCTTTTATCCGTAACAGTACATATTGTATCAAAAAATTTTACGTTTGTATATAGCTTTGCGATAATTTCCCTACTTTTTTCCCACTCTGCCGACGTAAGAGTCGTTTGTGCAGCAACAACAATAGTTTTATTTTCCAAAAAAGACGCATCATCAGACGATAAAAACCGCAAAAGCTCGTCTGAAGACGAAAAAACAAAAGATTTACTTCGTGCATAGCTGACAATTCCTCGGACTTCCGGGTGTTCTGCTGCTCCAATCAGGATAAAAACAGTATCGTCACCCGTTTCACGCTGTGCTATTGCCTGTGCCTTTTTAACTATGGGACATGTGCAATCTACCACATGAAAGTTCGGCGAATCCTTCTCTGCTGTGGATAGATTCTCCGACTCTTCTTTCGTTATGCCATGAGCCCGCACAAGAACAGTAACGCTTTTGCCACTCCTCGCTTCGTCAATAAGGCGCGGTATATCATCACGGCCGATTGTGATAACGCCGGCTTCACGCATTTTTTCATTATACTGAGCATTATGTATAACGTCGCCATATGTGTATACGGCGCCGCCGTTCTCTTTTGCTTCGGAAACAATTCGTTCAAGCGTCTCTGTCGCCCGGCGAACACCAAAGCAAAAGCCGCAGTTTTTTGCTTTAATAATCGTCAATTTAACCGGCCTCCGATGTATCTTTTATTTCGGGCGTACTACTCTCGCTGCCAAGCTCGCATACTTTGTCAAAAATATATTTTATAACGTCTGCATACTTTCCATCGCCGTAGTAAGCGGAGTACTCGTCATATGGAATCTGTCGTCCGAATATGACCTCTGTCCTCCGGAAGAGCCTTGTACGGTTTCCCTTTGTCTTTATATATGCGGGCAGCACACTGGCATGTGCCCTGCTCGCAATCATAGCGGCACCAGAATACACTTTTGTTGTCCTCGGATCAACCTTTGGCTTTCGCGTACCCTGAGGAAATATGCAAACAAGCTCTCCCTCAGAAAGCAGCTCAATTGAACGTTTGATTGAACCTACATCGTTTTGTCCGCGGCGGACAGGATATGCTCCGAGCGATGAAAGGAATTTTGATATAAGCGGAATTCGGAAAAGTTCAGCTTTTGCCATATATCTGACGCGGCGGTGCGTCACAGCCGAGAGAATAATAACGTCCGACATAGATGTATGGTTCGCGCATATAAGGCACGGCCCTTCCATCGGCTCATTTTCCGCTCCCGTCACACGCACACGATACAGGGTGCGCATCATCCCGGCAAAGAGACGATGCATTGCATCATAAAACGTCATCGTATGATGCTCCGGTTTTTTCGTTAATTATTCTTATAGCTGCTGCAAATGTATCAGCAGGATCGGCAAAGGACGAATTGTCAAGCAAAACAGCATCCTCTGCAGGGATTGCGGGCGCAATTTTGCGGCCGCTGTCTTGGCTATCCCTTTTTTTCATATCAGCGAGCACTTCTTCATAAGTCACAGACATGCCTTTGCGCGTCAGCTCATCAAAGCGCCGCTTGGCACGGTCCTCAATGGATGCATAAAGAAATATTTTAACGTCGGCATCAGGCATTATAACCGTTCCGATGTCGCGTCCGTCCATGACAACATCGCCCTTTGCGGCAAGTGTACGCTGTAAATCAAAAAGGAACTCTCTTACCTCAGGGATTGCAGAAACGGCTGATGCATAAAGGGATATTTCAGGCGTGCGTATAGCGTCCGACACATCCTCATCTGAAAGAAAAACACACTGCCGTCCGTCTTTATAGTCAAGCGATATATCAACATCCGGAAGCATTGCCACAATACCGGCAGTGTCGTCCATTTTTATGCCACGCCGGGCTGCCGCAAGACCTATTGTGCGGTAAAGTGCTCCCGTATCTACATATTTTAGCCCCAGTTTTTTTGCCAGGTTTCTTGCAAGGCAGCTTTTCCCTGCGCCACCAGGCCCATCAATTGCTATTTTCATAATGCTGTAAATAAAACCTCCACAGGCACTTCTCCTATCAAATAAAATAATTGCTTAAAATATTAGCTTTTAGCCGCGGCAGCGGCTTTTCCAGCCGCTCTTCCGGTGGAAAACGCTATCTGCAGATTATAACCGCCCGTATAGGCGTCGACATCTATA
>LFTK01000127.1:2237-32962 GCA_001513385.1 Clostridiales bacterium DTU064 | reverse complement strand
AAAAGCCTGAGCGCACAGCATAAATATAAAGCGCTTGCCATTTATATATGGGCAATATATAATATTGTTGTAAAGATTTATTCTGGAGGATTAAACATTGGAGAGCAAAGTTTGGAGCGCTGAGCATGCTTATTACTTCCATCAGGGAACGGATTTCCGCGCTTATGAATACCTTGGCTCTCATAGCTATCCGACAAACGATGGCTATAATGTTGTTTTCCGGACATGGGCGCCTCGTGCTGACGCCATATTTGTAACAGGCGATTTTAACGGCTGGAGTGACGCAAATCCCATGCGGCGTATCACAGACGGCGGTCTTTGGGAAGCTGTTATTACATCTGATACACCGCTTACAGGGCAAAAATACAAATATAAAATAATATCTGACGGGGTGGCTGTTTACAAAAGCGACCCATACGCCTTTTTTAGCGAAACGCTTTCAAAAACAGCATCAATCATATACGATATTGGCGGCTACGAATGGCATGACAGCGCGTGGCTTGCCGCGCGCCGGATAATCGCCACACGCCACACCAGAACTTCGGGTGATGGTGTGAAGGGTCATTTTTACCCCGCTCCACTGAACATTTACGAGCTTCATCTCGGCTCCTGGCGCACCCGCGACGGGAGAAGTAATGAGAACGGCGACGCTTACCTCAATTACCGCGAAATAGCTGATGAGCTTGCTGTGTATGTCACGCGCATGGGCTACACGCATGTTGAAATTATGCCTATCGCCGAGCATCCATATGATGGAAGCTGGGGCTATCAGTCCTGCGGATATTTTGCGCCGACATCGCGATTCGGCACACCGCAGGATTTTATGTATTTTGTCGACCGTCTGCACTCATCAGGCATTGGCGTCATTCTTGACTGGGTTCCCGCCCATTTTCCGAAGGACGAGCATGGGCTGTGTAATTTTGACGGGCATCCGACATATGAATATCAAGGAGCCGACAGAATGGAGCACAAGGGATGGGGAACCCGCTGTTTCGACGTCGGACGCCCTGAGGTACAGAGCTTTCTCATCTCAAACGCCCTGTACTGGATGCGCGAATACCACGTCGACGGGCTGCGTGTCGACGCCGTCGCGTCAATGCTTTATCTCGACTACGACAGACGCCCGGGCGAATGGATACCGAATATTTATGGGGATAATAAAAACCTAGAGGCAATTGCCTTTTTTAAAAAGCTGAACGACGCAATAAAGGGTGAATTCCCCGATGTCATCATGATTGCCGAAGAATCGACGGCATGGCCTATGGTGACAAAGCCGCCGTCCGACGGAGGGCTTGGTTTCGACTTCAAATGGAACATGGGATGGGCAAACGACATGTTCGGTTATGTCGCATGCGATCCCCTCTACCGCGGCTCAATACACAACCGCCTGACGTTCCCACTCATGTACGCTTTTTCGGAAAATTTCATTCTTCCCGTGTCTCATGATGAGGTCGTCCACGGCAAAAAATCGCTGCTTGACAAGATGTTCGGCAGCTATGAAGATAAATTCGCCTGCATGCGCGCTTTTCTCACGTATATGATGACGCTCCCCGGCAAAAAACTCATGTTCATGGGGCAGGAGTACGGTCAGTTCCGCGAGTGGGACTATAAAAACCAGCTTGAATGGTTCATGCTCGACTTTGAAATGCACCGGAAACTGCGTGATTTCACCGCCGCTATCAACCATCTTTACCTTTCGGTACCCGCACTTTACGAAATTGACGACAGCTGGGCGGGATTCGAGTGGATATCGGCCGACGATTCATCAAGATGCACGATAGCATACACTCGCCGTGACACAAGCGGCGGGGCTGTACACGTTATCATCAATTTTGCCGGTGTTTCATGGCCGGACTATAAAATCCGTGTGCCACGCCCCGGCGTTTACCGCACACTCGTTGACAGCGACGCCGTCGTTTTCGGCGGGGAGGGGCGTATTCCGGCGACATATACAGCTAAAAAAACGAAGGACGGCACAGGCGAGATAACGCTTGATCTTCCGCCGCTTTGCGGGGTTGTCCTTGAGCTTGAGTTTTAAAGGTATATTAAATCATTTATCTTCTGGTAACCCTCATTTTATTAAGTATATTTTTTAATACAACATCATATCCGCGGAAACGGAGAAGGGATAAGATAGGATGTACAGGAAAAAAGAATGCGTTGCAATGCTTCTTGCCGGAGGTCAGGGCAGCCGCCTTTACACGCTGACTGAAACAACGGCGAAACCTGCCGTACAATTCGGCGGAAAATATCGCATCATCGACTTCCCAATGTCAAACTGCGTCAACTCCGGAATAGACACCGTCGGTGTACTTACACAATATCAGCCGCTTGTTCTCAACGAATACATCGGAAACGGACAGCCGTGGGATCTTGACCGCGCGAGCGGCGGGGTCATGGTTCTTCCTCCTTATCAGGCTAAAAATTCCTCTGACTGGTATAAAGGCACGGCAAATGCCATATACCAGAATCTCCCGTTTATTGAACGATACGACCCCGACTACGTGCTCATTTTGTCGGGCGACCATATATACAAGATGAATTATGCCGATATGCTGCGCGAGCACAAGAAAAACGAAGCCGATGTGACAATCGCTGTGCTCAATGTTACCCTTGAGGAAGCATCGCGCTTTGGTATTATGGAAACAGACGACGAGGGGCGCATTATCGGCTTTGAAGAAAAGCCCAAGGTGCCGAAAAGTACAAAGGCTTCAATGGGCATATACGTTTTCAACCGCAAGATTCTTGCCGAATACCTCCGCCGCGATGAAATGAACCCGGCGTCATCTAACGACTTTGGAAAAGACATCATTCCCGCTATGCTGAAAGACGGCTGCCGTCTGTACGCATATCCGTTCACAGGCTACTGGAAGGACGTAGGTACAATAAAAAGCCTTTGGGAAGCTAACATGGATCTTCTTGGGCCTGAGCCAGCCTTCCGCATACAGGATCGCGACTGGCGCATTTATTCGCGCAACAATGCAGCGCCGCCTCACTTTGTCGGTGAAAATGCGCACATAAAGAACTCGATTGTCACCGAGGGCTGTGAAATATACGGCGTCGTAGAAAACTGTGTATTATCTAACGGCGTCATCGTCGAAGAGGGCGCTTTCGTTAAAGATTCGGTCATTATGAGCGACGTCATAATCGGCGAGAACTCAAATGTTAACTATTCTATCATCGACAGCGGTACAATAATCGGCGCCGAAAGTGTCGTCGGACGTCCGAGGGACGCTGCCGCCGATTCAGACATAACCGTTATTGGCTCAAATATAACAATAAAGAAAAACTCCACAATACCTGCGGGTTCGATACTCAGCTCATCGGTGCTCTGAGAGTGTGGAAAGGAGAGTTAAAATAAAATGTCTGTTGCCGGAATCATTTTTTCTAATATACATGATTCAAATATAGCCGATCTGACACGGCTTCGCACGATGGCATCGGTTCCGTTCGGATGCCGCTACCGGCTCATTGACTTCACGCTCTCGAACATGGTCAACTCCGGTATAACGAACGTATATGTTATCACCCACTATAACTACCACTCACTGATGGATCACATCGGAAGCGGTAAGGACTGGGATCTTGCCCGTGCGCGCGGCGGTATAAAAATCCTGCCGCCATTCATCTCGGCTTTTGCAAACAACGTCAATGTTCTTTATAAAACACGCCTTGAAGCGCTCAAGAGCATAAATCATGCGATTTCAAACATAAAGGACGATTATGTTGTTCTTTCAGACTGCGATGTTATCTGCAATATTGATTTAAACGAAATCATCTCCGACCACATAAATAGCGGCGCCGATATGACAATCGCCGTCAAGCGCATGTATCTTACGCCTGACAGCGCACGCATAAACATCATATACAAGACAGACGAGAACGGCACAATACACGATGTTGAATCCTACCCCGCCAATTTTGAGGGTGAAGCTGATGTCTCTCTCAATATTGTTGTTATGAGCCGGCGCTATCTGCAGACAATGGTGCTCGACGCCATAGCTCACGACTATGTAAGCATGAACCGCGATATAATAGCCAGAAATGTGCGCCATTCATATTTCCGTGTATATCGCTATGACGGATATTTTGCTGTCATATCGTCAATGCAGGACTATTTTAAGCACAGCATGGAGCTTATAAGCGACGCATCCGTGCGGCGTGAGCTTTTTGGCGTGAAAAACCGCCCCATTTACACGAAAATACGCAATTCTGCCCCGACAAGGTATATAGGTGACGCGTCCGTACGCAACTCACTCGTCGCCGACGGCTGTGTGATTGAGGGGCGCGTTGAAAACAGCATACTTTTCCGCGGCGTCCGCATCGGGAAAAATACGACGGTCAAGAATTCTATCCTTTTCCAGGACACCTACACAGGTGAAAACGTCAGCCTTAACTGTGTTCTGACAGATAAGGACGTTGTCATACGAGATAATGTGAACCTTTCAGGTCACACATCGATGCCTATATATGTCGAAAAAGGCCGCATGATATGATTATTTTTGAAACTAACCTTACATCAGCGCATGATACCGTAAATGATGCCGTAAAAATCTATATATCGGATATAATGACAATGACAACGATAAGGAGGTTTTCGATATGAAGATTCTCTTCGCCGGCTCTGAAGCTCTGCCGTTTGCATCGACGGGAGGACTTGGCGACGTTCTCGGCTCTCTTCCCTCCGCTATTGCACACGCGTTTCCATATGCAGATGTCCGCGTCGTTTTGCCGCTTTATAGCAGCATAAGTCATGAATATCGCTCCGAAATGACGCTTATCACCGAAACACAGGTGCGCCTTTCATGGCGTGTTCAATATTGCGGCATCTACAGCCTTCTTCGCGATGGAGTAACGTATTATTTCATAGATAATGAATACTATTTCAAGCGTCCTACGCTTTACGGCAACTATGACGACGGCGAACGTTTCGCTTTCTTCAGCCGTGCCGTACTTGAGCTGATGGACCGCACAGGATTCTTCCCCGATATACTTCACGCAAACGACTGGCAAACCGCCGCATCAGTTATATACCTGAAAAGCATTTATTCAGCCGACGCACGTTACCGCCCCGTTCGCGCTGTTTACACGATACACAATATCGAGTATCAGGGCATTTACGGAATGGATATTCTTGGTGACGTTTTCGGGCTCGGGCCCAATATGCGTGGTGTTATCGAATACGACGGCAACATAAACCTGACAAAAGGTGCTATCGTTTGTGCCGACGCCGTAACAACAGTGTCTCCGCAGTACGCACGTGAGCTTCAGACGGAGTATTATTCACATGGGCTTTATCATATACTGCGACTTTACAGAGAAAAACTTTTTGGTATAATTAACGGCATTGACACAACTTATTACAATCCTGAAACCGACCCGGCATTGCCGAAAAATTATTCGGCAAATGACCCGAGCGGCAAGGCCGTCTGCAAAGAGCACATTCAGCGCCTGACAGGGCTCGCCGTCTGCCCTAACACGCCGCTTGTCGCTATGATATCACGCCTTGCCGAGCATAAAGGCTTTGATCTTGTAACGTGTGTTATTGAGGAATTCCTCAAAGACGACGTTCAATTTATACTTCTCGGCACGGGAGACAAGGCGCTTGAGGATTACTTCTCCTCACTCGCCGCCCGCTACCCCGGAAAGGTAGCCGTACTGCTCCAGTTCAACAAAGAACTGTCAAAACAGATTTATGCCGGTGCCGACATCTTCCTCATGCCGTCGAAATCCGAGCCGTGCGGGCTCTCTCAAATGATAGCGTCGCGTTACGGCGCCATCCCCGTTGTCCGTGAAACAGGCGGGCTTTACGATACTATCAAGCCGTATAACCCCGAAAATGACAGCGGCAACGGCTTCACGTTCGCAAATTATAATGCGCACGATATGCTTTATGTATTGCGTCAAGCGACGGCTTTGTATCGTGACAAAGATAAATTTACAAAACTCATGCTCCGCGCGATGAAGTGTGATTTTTCATGGGACTCATCGGCAAAACAATACATGGAGCTGTATAAAAATCTTCCCCAATAAAAAGCAAAGGATATAAAAAAGAATGGATCCCCTAAAAGGCATAACTAAAGCTGAAATAAAGGAAGCGATAGAAAGCAAGCTTTCACGTTATTTCAACACAACATCCGCTGACGCATCAGAAAGCCAGATATACAAAGCAACCGTCCTGACGGTGAAGGACATCCTCACATCGATGCGTTCGGAGTATAAAAAAGACATAAAGAAAAGTGGCAGCAAGCGTGTCGTCTATCTCTGTATGGAATTTCTTCTCGGACGCTCGCTTCAGGTCAATCTCTCAAACCTCGGAATTGTCGACGAATACAGAAGCGCCCTGCGCGAGATGGGTTTTTCGCTCGATCATTTATACGAGCTCGAGCCTGACCCGTCGCTTGGAAACGGAGGGCTTGGCCGCCTTGCCGCTTGCTTTATGGATTCGCTATCAACACTCGGTTATCCTGCAAACGGATATTCCATATGTTATGATTACGGCTTTTTCCGTCAGAAAATTGTAGATGGGCAGCAGATTGAGCTTCCCGACGTATGGCTTCCGGACGGCGAATGCTGGCTCGTCCCCCGCACAGATAAAACATTCACCGTGCGCTTTGACGGGCACATCATCGAAAACTGGCATGACGGTCGCTGTGACATCATACATGAAAACTACACCGAAGTACAAGCTGTTCCCTACGACCTGATGATTTCCGGCGCTAACAGCCGCGCCGTTAACACCCTTCGCTTATGGCGTGCGCGCGGCACAAACCAGAACTTCAATATGAAGCTTTTCAGCCAGGGCGAATACATCCGCGCCATGCAGCAGAACACAAGCGCCGAAATTATATCAAAGGTTCTCTACCCATCTGATGAGCACACGGAAGGAAAGCTCCTGCGACTTACACAGCAGTACTTCCTTGTCTCCGCGTCGCTTCAAAGCGTCATTGCCGACCATCTTGCCGCATATGGTACGCTGAATAATTTTGCCGATAAAGTGGCAATTCACATAAACGACACGCATCCGGCGCTTTGTATTCCGGAACTTATGCGCATTTTGCTTGATGTTTACTCCTACTCATGGGAGGATGCGTGGAACATCGTAACGCGCACAATCTCGTATACGAACCATACCGTAATGCCGGAAGCGCTTGAATCGTGGAATGAGGACCTTTTCCGTCTGAAACTTCCGCGCATTTATATGATAATCTGCGAGATAAACCGCCGTCTCGGCGAAGATCTGTGGCGCGCTTACCCCGGCGACTGGGAGCGCATATCGCAGATGAGCATAATCAGCTATTCCCAGATTCGCATGGCGAACTTAAGCGTTGTTGCTTCGCATAAGGTCAACGGCGTGTCGGAGCTTCACACACAAATATTAAAAGATACCGTATTCCATAACTACTACAAATACACCCCTGAGAAATTCATAAACATCACAAACGGAATTGCTCACCGCCGCTGGCTTTGCTGTGCAAACCCTGAGCTTGCTTCCCTGCTTGATGAAACAATCGGCCCCGACTACCGCTATGATTCGGAGCGGCTTTCCGATTTTGCAAAATATTCGGACGATAAAAACATTCATGAGCGCCTATCTGAGATAAAGCAGCACAACAAAGAGCGATTCGTAAAATATTATTACAACAAAACAGGCATAGCTCTTGATACGCACAGCATATTTGATGTTCACGTCAAGCGCATACATGAATACAAGCGTCAGCTTCTCGGTGCCCTGAAAATAATCGCATATTACAACGAGCTGAAGGAAAATCCGAACAGCTCCCTGCCGCCGCACACCTTCATTTTCGGAGGTAAAGCGGCACCCGGGTATTACATCGCAAAGGACATAATTAACTTAATCTGCGGCATATCAGAGGAGCTTGAGCATGACCCCCGCCTGCGTGAGCGCATGCGCGTCATATTCATCGAGGATTATAAAGTCAGCACAGCCGAGATTCTGATGCCGGCTTCCGACATATCGGAGCAGATTTCGCTTGCCGGAAAGGAAGCAAGCGGCACCGGCTGCATGAAGTTTATGATAAACGGCGCGCTTACAGTCGGCACGCTTGACGGCGCAAATGTTGAAATGCAACGCGCTGTTGGCAACGACAATATCTACATCTTCGGGCTTCGTGCTGATGAAGTTGAGGAGATATGGCGACGCGGCTATGAGTCGATTGCTTATTACAACAGAAGCGAACGCCTGCGCCGCGCTGTAGACGCGCTCACAACCGGGTTTAACGGTAAGCAGTACACAAACATTATGCATTATCTTTTGCTGGGGCATGGCGTTGCCGACCCGTATATGTGCCTTGCCGATTTTGATTCGTACACATCGACATGCAGAAAAGCTGCCGCCGATTACGAAAACAAGTCTCTTTGGTATAAAAAGGTTGTTATGAACATTGCCGGCGCCGGTTATTTTTCCTCCGACCGCAGCATTCGCGAATATGCGGAGAAAATCTGGGGCTGCAAGAGCATTTACGGAAAATAAACCTCTCCACTCTCACTATTCGACAACCGAAAATCGGGTGAAAATATGTATTTTAACGCTACCACTTCGCCTTATTTGCGCCCGCTTGTAGAGCGACTTATACAAAAGCCAAATGTCGAAAATGGCGACAGCTACTACCCTACGCGTCACGGTGCTTTCACACCTGACGTAAAATTGCAGTTTGACGTGCATATACCTCGCGCGGTGTCCCCCCGGGATGTCCGTATGCTCGTCTGGCCGGAGTACGGCGACTCCCCTGCCATTTACCCCACTTCATGGCAAAGGCTTCATCTTGGACGCGACGTTTTTTCGTGTAGAGCAAAAGCTTCTGACATCGCGTCGGCTTTTGGCGCTGATGTGGGACTCTTTTACTACCGATTTGAGTTTACGGGATACAATGGCTCATCATTTGCTGTTGTACAGGGTGATGATGGCGGCGCTGTTCTCATACCGAGCGAACATGGTGGCTGTGCGTTTGCTCTCACCATATATAAACGCACATACCCTGCCCCGCGCTCTTGGTACGGCGGGATAATTTATCACATCTTCGTCGACCGCTTTGCAAAATCGTCGCGCCACAAAATAAAACCGAAAGGCTACGCCATCATGAACGACGACTGGTACCATGGCATACCTCAGTTTGGCGAATATCCCGGCGCGCACGTTGAAAACAACATGTTTTTCGGCGGTAGCCTTTGGGGCGTTATCGAAAAACTTGATTATCTTCGCTCCCTTGGCGTAACGTGCATTTATCTGTCGCCTGTATTTGATGCATACTCAAATCACAAGTACGACACGGGCGATTATGAGCACGTCGATTCAATGTTCGGTGGTGATAAGGCGCTCGCTGAGCTTTTCCGGGAAGCCGATAAACGCGGTATTGCCGTTATTCTTGACGGAGTTTTCAATCACACCGGCTCCGACAGCCGGTATTTCAATAAAAAAGGCACCTACCCGGAGGTGGGCGCGTACAATTCCACATCATCACCCTATTACAAGTGGTACAACTTCTACAACTGGCCGGATGATTACGAGTGCTGGTGGGGTATTAAAATTTTACCGCGCGTCAAAAGTGACGAGCCCATATACCTTTCCTACATAACAGGAGAGGGCGGTATTATTGATAAGTACATGAAAATGGGCGCTGCCGGCTGGCGGCTTGACGTCGTTGACGAGCTGTCCGACGATTTTATCGACGCTCTTCGTTCGCGCGCAGAAAAAGTTGCCGCCGCTCGTGGCTCGCAGCGTGAGCCGCTTATCATAGGCGAGGTATGGGAGGATGCTTCTTGCAAGGTTGCATATGGCAAAAGGCGGCGTTATTTTCTCGGAAAACAGCTTGACTCCGTGATGAATTGTCCCCTTCGCACAGCTATTATCTCTTACCTGAGAAATGGCGACGCATCACCTTTATACCGTGCGCTTGAAAACGAGTGGGAGCATTACCCGCCTGAAGTCATCCACGCGACGATGAACGTGCTCGGCACGCACGACACCGAAAGAATAATAACAGCCCTTGCCGGAGCATCACCGGAAGGCAAAACAAACGCCGAGCTTGCCACTTTGCGGATGACGAAAGAACAGTACGCGCGCGGCGTCGCGCTTGCAAAGCTCGCATATATGATAAACGCTACAATTCCCGGCATACCGAGCATTTATTATGGTGATGAAGCCGGTATGGAGGGGTATAACGACCCGTTCAACCGTCGTCCCTTCCCGTGGGGGCGTGAAAACAAGGAGCTTTTATCGTTTTACCGCAAAATGGGTGCTGTCCGCACGCGTGAGACCGTTTACAAAGACGGCGAGCTGTACTTATGCCGCTACAACCGCCGCGGTCTTTTAATTTTCGGGCGCGCATCAGATAGGTATGTCATATATACTGTTGTCAACATGGACGCGGAACCTGTTTCTTTTTACAGCAGTAATGAAGCGAGAGTTTTAGTTGATGCCGGGGATGTTAAGGAACGCTCCGACGGCGGCATAGAGCTGCCGCAAATGGCGGGGGCAGTTATTAAAACGTCTTACGGCTCACCTATATGGTGCACATCGACGACATGATAAAATTTGACATTTTGTCGATTTTGACCAACTGCAGACTGTTATATGCTGTATAGTTATGCGAGTTATACATTGACAGTGTCCGTTTTATTCGATAAAATTTGCACAAGTATTAAAGCTTTCAAATGCGGTGACCGGGAAGAAGTAGGCCTGCCGGAACCTTAAAGAGAGCCGCCGGTTGGTGCAAGGCGGTGGGTGATGGCTGTTGTAACACAATGCCGTGTTTATAAAGGTAATGTGTGTTTGCCGAATACATCCCGAGAGCAGCGCCCCGAAAGGCGACGGAGTTTATACAACCGCCCCCGAGTAGACGGCGACGGGTTTCTCCCGTTATAGGGATAGGGCATAAGCGATGCGCCGTGCTCAAAGCGTTTTTTCTTTTTTCATATACGTTTTGGCACGCAAAGCTAAGTGCCCCAGAGGCTGTTGTCGTAAGGCAGCAGTAAATAGAGGTGGTACCGCGGGATATATGTTAATTGCCCGCCCTCTGTAACTTTAATTTAGTTACGGAGGGCGGTTATTTTATTGTTTGTTAACCCCCTCCGGGAAAAGGAGAGTGAAAACAATCATGACTGTCACAATCATTTTCATCGCTGTCTACTTTGCGGTCTCAATTGGGATTGGAATTTACAGCCGCAAAGCTGCTGTAAACGTAGACAATTTTGTTCTTGGCGGTCGAAATATTGGGCCGTGGATTTCAGCTTTCGCATATGGTACGACTTATTTCTCTGCCGTTATTTTTGTCGGATATGCCGGTCAGTTCGGATGGAACTTCGGCCTTTCCGCCACATGGATCGGCATAGGCAACGCAATAATCGGTTCACTTTTACCGTGGATCATACTCGGACGCCGCACACGCATTATGACCCAGCATATAGGCAGCCGTACAATGCCGGACTTTTTCGGCATACGTTATGATTCTCCAGCACTTAGAATCGCCGCATCTATAATCGTTTTCATATTCCTGATACCGTATACGGCCTCTCTATATAACGGGCTTTCGAGTCTTTTTGCCCTTGCTTTCGACATTGAGTATTACTGGGTCATTATAATAATGGCGGCTCTGACGGGTATTTACGTTGTCCTCGGCGGATACCTGAGCGCAGCAATAAACAATGCTGTCCAGGCTGTTGTCATGCTCGTCGGTATTTTTGCTGTTGTACTTGCGGTTTTATCCGCAAACGGCGGTCTTAGTGAAGCTGTTGCCGCATTATCTGCTAAAACTGCCGAACTTGACTCAGGTGAAACAATAAAAAGCGCATATACATCCCTTTTCGGCCCGCAGCCGCTTTCGCTTTTGACCGTTATAATTCTCACCTCATTTGGCACATGGGGGCTCCCGCAGATGGTGAGCAAGTTTTATTCAATAAAAAGCGAAGATATGATACGCAAAGGTGCTATTATATCGACTGTGTTTGCCATCATTATTGCCGGGGGTTGTTACTTCCTCGGCGGCTTCGGTCGTCTTTATGATATCAATGTCGCAGAAGTAGGATTCGACGCCATAATCCCGACAATACTACTGTCACTAAAAAGCAATACAATCATTGCCCTTGTTATATTGCTCGTCCTTGCCGCCTCAATGTCGACGCTTGCTTCCCTCGTCCTTGCATCAAGCTCGACAATTACGCTTGATATGATAGTCCCGTTAAAGAAGAAAAAACAGCTCACCGAGGGTAGCAAAGTTACCATCATGCGGTTGTTTATTGTATTTTTCATTATAGTTTCGGCGGCACTCGCAATTGTTAAGGATATGTTCGGTTTTACATTCATAGCTCAGATGATGGGCGTATCTTGGGGGGCGCTTGCAGGTGCTTTCCTTGCCCCGTTCATGTACGGGCTTTACTGGCGCCGCACAACTAAAGCTGCCGTATGGGCAAACTTTATCTTTGGCGTAGGCGTTATGACAGCGCAGCTCATTATCTCTGCCACAGGCACAAAACTTGACGGTATTCTTGGCTTCATCTTTTCATCGTCCATACGCTCCGGTTCTTTTGCAATGCTCGGAGGGCTTATAATTGTGCCGCTCGTCAGCCTTCTCACAAAAGCTCCCGATAAAGAAAAACTTGACCCGATCTTCTCCTGCTACGCAAAATAATTGCACAGCAACATAAATCATATCATAAGCACCCGCCGGCAAGCACCGGCGGGCGCTTTTTTGTTCTTGCAATACTTCTGCTCTTTTCCTTCTACTTAATACCTTTATAGTGTACAATTTGCACACACCACATATAAAATATCATTCATTTTTTTCTTTAAATACCATTGACGAAAGTAAAATATTAGAATATACTTTATCATAGTAAAGTGATAAAATGTTAAAGCGATAAAACGATAAAGCGTTAAAATAATAAACGCGGGGGGCAACATTTATGGATATGCTGCATACTGAAACAGTCGACAAACTCTTTCGCGCAATATTGTCTTTAAAAACGATAGATGAATGTTATGCCCTGTTTATTGATTTGTGCACCGTGAATGAAATAATTGAGATGGCACAGCGCTTTGATGCCGCCGACAGATTGAACCGCGGTGAGAATTATGCCTATATAACAGAAAAAACGGGAATGAGTACAGCTACTATTGCCCGCGTCCGCAAATGCCTTCTTTACGGTGAGGGCGGTTATAGGCTTGCGCTTTCGCGGATTAGTTCTGACAGTGAGCAAAATAACGATCAAAAAACCTCAACCGAAAGCGTTAATATAGACGATAAGGACAAAAACGCACAACAGTAAAGGTGACGGTGAATAAAATGACACTTAAAAATGAAACCGAAGCAATAAAAAATGCAAAAACGATACCGACCAATATTCTTTACCCGGAAGAAAAAGCTGCTCTCGCTATGCGCTCGCTTTATATCGAGCGCGGTTACAGGCGATTTAAGCTCGGAACATTTGAGGACTACGATTTTTATGCGAAATACAAGGAATTTTTCGCAACAGGCGGTGTCCTTACCTTCAACGGAAATGACGGACGCCTGCTTGCACTTAAACCTGACGTCACCTTATCGGTCGTGAAAAATTACAGCCACGATGACGGTCTTTTAAAGGTCTATTACGCTGAAAATATTTTCAGATACTCGCGCCGTGCGGGTGGTTTTCGCGAAATACAGCAAACGGGTGTCGAATGTATCGGTGATTTAAGCCCCGCTGACATATCGGAGGTGATAATGCTTGCGGAAGCGAGTCTTTCCGTCGCTTTAGACGGGTGCAATTACTCGCTCTGCCTTTCACATATGGGGCTCCTGACTGCTCTTTTCGATGAGCTTGCTATAAAGGGCGACGTCGCCCAGACAGCGCTTACGCTTCTCGGCGGCAAAAACCTGCATGGTGTTGAAGAACTTTATAAAAACGGCACTATATCAGTGGAAGTGCGGGACACGCTCGCCGCGCTGATAACAACATTTGGTCCGCCGACAAGCGTCATTCCAAAAGTTATGGCCCTTTGCCACAGTGAAGCATCGCTTTCTGCCGTGCGTGAGCTTGAGGAGATATGCTCCGCTCTTGATAAGGATGGGAGCAACGGCCACCTGAGTATAGATTTCTCTGTCATAAGCGACATGAACTACTATAACGGAATAGTAATGCGCGGTTATCTCGACGGTATACCGGAGGGTGTGCTCTCCGGCGGGCGATACGACGGGCTTCTTGAACGGATGGGCAAGAGAGCAGGCGCTATCGGATTTGCCGTAAGGCTTGACCTGCTTGAACGCACGGATATAAGCAGTAAAAATAATACTCATGCAGTAAATAATTCAGCCGGAGGATAATCGTTTGAACCAGATTAACAAAACTCTCAACATTGCCTTGCCGAAAGGCAGAATCGGCGATAAAGTTTACGATATATTTGTATCCGCCGGTTATGGCTGCGCCGGATATGACGGCAGCGACAGATGTCTTGTCGTTGAAAACCGTGATGCAGGTGTCAAATATTTATGGGTAAAGCCTGCCGATGTTCCGGTCTACGTCGAGCGAGGAGCCGCCGACTTAGGCGTTGCCGGTAAAGACATTCTCCTCGAAGAAGCACCTGACACTTTTGAGCTTCTTGACCTCGGCGTCGGTGTCTGCCGTTTAATGATAGCAGCCCCGCGCGGTTTTCGTGACGACACCGGCCGCACGCTGCGCGTCGCGACAAAATACCCGCGCATAGCGTCCGAATATTATGCTTCGCTTTGCCGGGATATTGATATCATAAAACTTAACGGATCAATTGAGCTTGCACCGCTGACAGGGCTTTCAGATGTCATTCTTGATATCGTTGAAACAGGCACAACGCTGCGTGAAAACGGGCTTGAAACCCTTGACCTTGTTTTTAACGTAAGCGCAAGGCTGATTGCCAACAAAGCTGCTTACCGCTTTAAAAATGATGCCATAACCGCTCTCTGCGGCGCCATAAAAGCCTCGCTTGCGCGGTGACATCATATATCCCAACAAAAGGAGAGCTTTAATAACATGGTTGAAATAATAAAGTATAGGGATACGAACAAAGAGGAGCTTTTAGAGCGCTCAATTTCTTATGTTGATGTTTCTGCAGATGTCGCCGCAATAATTGATGAAGTTAAGCGGGATGGCGACGCCGCTCTTTTCCGCCTTTGCCGCTTATATGATAAGGCAGACCTATCGTCGCTTGAAGTGACGGGTGAAGAAATCGACGCTGCCATCAACTCAATTTCCCCTGAGCTGCTCGCTGTCATAAGAGAAGCGGCAGAAAACATACGAAATTTTCATGAAAAACAGCGCCGGCAAGGCTTTATAATAGCTGAGAATAACGGGATTGTCACAGGGCAGCGCATCATTCCCCTTGAAAGAGTGGGGCTTTATGTGCCGGGGGGGACCGCTGCGTACCCGTCGACAGTTTTGATGGACGCTATTCCTGCAAAAATTGCCGGCGTCGGCGAACTTATAATGACGACGCCGCCGCGCCCTGACGGAACTATTACGCCTGCCGTTCTTGCTGCCGCAAAAATTGCAGGTGTTGACCGCATATTTAAAATAGGCGGCGCGCAGGCGGTTGCGGCGCTCGCATACGGTACGGAAAGCGTTCCGCGCGTCGATAAAATCGTTGGCCCCGGCAACGCATATGTTGCCGAAGCAAAGCGGCAGGTATCCGCTTTCACATCAATTGACATGATTGCTGGCCCGAGCGAAATAGTAATTGTCGCCGACAATTCTTGCAACCCCGCCTTTGCCGCCGCAGACTTGCTCTCACAGGCGGAGCATGACAAAAACGCCGCCGCAATACTGATAACGGACAGCGAAGAGTTCGCCATCTCTGTAAAAACTGAGCTTGAGCGTCAGCTTGCCCTTCTGCCCCGCGCCGATATTGCGCGCGAGTCGCTTCGTGCGAACGGCAGAATTATAATAACTAAAGATATTTGTGAAGCCGTTGACCTTGCAAACGTTATAGCTCCCGAGCACCTTGAGCTTTGCGTAGCGTCACCTTTTGACTGGCTTCCCAAAGTGAAAAATGCGGGCTCCGTTTTTCTCGGTATGTACTGTCCGGAAGCTGTCGGCGATTACTTCGCAGGCGCAAATCACACGCTGCCCACATGCGGAACAGCAAGGTTTTCAAGCCCGCTTTCGGTTGACGATTTCGTCAAAAAATCACAGTACACGTACTACTCACGCGAAGCGCTTTTATCCTCCGCCGACAAAATCACGCTTTTTGCCGAAGCGGAGGGGCTTACGGCTCACGCGGAGAGCGTTCGCGTACGATTCCGCAAAGATGATATAACACCGGAGACGATAAAATGAGCCGTTTTCTTGATGAAAAATACGCGTCACTTGACGCTTATGTCCCGGGCGAGCAGCCGCAGGATAAAAAATATATAAAGCTGAATACAAACGAATCCCCGTATCCACCACCGCCCTCCGTCGCAGAAGCTGCGGCAAAAGCGGCAGCATCGCTTCAACTTTACTCTGACCCTGAGTGCTGTGAGCTGCGCCGTTTGCTTGCCGATGAGCTTGGTGTCGGCGCAGAAAACATAATACTGTCAAACGGCTCTGACGAAGCATTAAACTTTGCTTTTATGGCATTTAGCGGCGGTGGAGTGACCTTTGCCGATGTAACATACGGGTTTTATCGCGTTTTCGCCGACCTGCACCGCTTGCAATCACATATAATACCGCTTCGAGCGGACTTCACGCTCTCACCCGACGACTATGTTGATAAAGGTAGCTTAATTGTCATCGCCAACCCGAACGCACCGACGGGGCTTGTGATTTCCCTTGACGATGTTGAATATATCGTGAAGTCAAACCCCCGTGCTGTCGTTTTAATTGACGAAGCTTACATTGATTTCGGCGGCGACAGCGCCCTGCCGCTTATAAAAAAATACGATAATCTCCTTGTTGTGCGTACTTTTTCAAAATCACGCTCGCTTGCAGGCGCAAGACTCGGTTACGCCATAGCGCAGGCAGGTTTAATCGAAGATTTAAATAAAATCAAATATTCAACAAATCCGTATAACGTAAACTCGATGACGCTTGCGGCAGGTTATGCGGCAATAAAAGAAAAAGAATACTACACCCGCGCAAACAAAGACATCATCGCCGTGCGCGAAATGACCGCAAAGCGTCTTAGGGACTCAGGTTTTGAAGTGCTGCCATCAAACGCAAACTTCATTTTTACAAAATACCCCGGTTTTGATGGCAAAATGCTTTACACATCATTCAAAGAAGCCGGAATTCTCGTTCGCCACTTCCCCGGCCCGCGAACGAGTGACTTCATCCGTGTGTCGATCGGACGAAAAGAAGAGATGGATACATTCATTAACACTGCGGTTAGCATAGTAAAGAAATAATAAAGGACGGTAACAAACAATGAGAGAAGCGACCGTAAACAGAATAACAAACGAAACCGACATCAAGCTCACTCTGCGCCTCGATTGTGACAATGTTAAACAAAGAAAAGTTACCGTCGACACCGGATGCGGATTTTTCGACCATATGCTGACGCTTTTTGCTGCACATGGCGGATTTGGGCTTGACGTAACGTGCAAAGGCGACACATATGTCGACTTCCACCACAGCGCCGAGGACATTGGCATCTGTCTCGGACAAGCATTCTCATCGGCTTTAGGTGACTGCGCAGGAATCCGTCGCTACGGAAGCATCATTCTTCCGATGGACGAAGCGCTCGTCCTCTGCGCCGTCGATGTTTCAGGGCGAGGCTTTTTATCATACGAAACTCCGCGTTTGAATGAACGCATCGGCAACTTCGACACGGAGCTTGCCCGTGAGTTTTTCACATCATTCACGCGCAAATCTATGATGACACTCCACATCAAGGTTCTCTCCGGCGAGAACACTCACCACATTCTTGAAGCTATATTTAAAGCTGCCGGACGAGCCGTTTCAGCAGCGACTGAATTAGACAATCGCCGCACCGGTGAGATTCAATCAACAAAGGGAATCATTTGATGCGATAAATTAACTCATACCTACTCCTATAAGGTGGCATACATGATAGCAATAATCGATTACGGCGTCGGCAATCTTTTTTCACTTCACAGCTCCCTTACCTACATCGGCGCCAGTGCAACGGTAACCAATGACCCGGCGGTGATAGCATCAGCCGATAAAATCATACTCCCAGGCGTCGGAGCCTTCGGTGACGCGGCTGCAAAGCTTGCTGCGCTGGGGCTTGATAAAGTAATTAAGACAGAAGTCGACAATGGTAAGCCCATATTAGGCATATGTCTTGGTATGCAGCTTTTGTTTGACGTTAGCTATGAATACGGTGTTCACCGGGGGCTTGGTTTAATCCCAGGCGCTATCCGACCGATCTCTGATGTTATCCCTCGCGGCTATAAAATACCGAAAATCGGCTGGAACCGCCTTATATTTACAGAAAGAGGTCTCTGTGACCCGATTTATTCGGCACTGAAAAACGACACCGACAAAGCATATGTTTATTTTGTTCACTCCTACTACGCTGACTGCCCTGACGAGTATGTCACCGCTCGCGATGTTTATGGTGCGCCCCTGACCGCTTCCGTAAGGCGGGGAAACGTCGCAGGGGTGCAGTTTCATCCGGAAAAAAGCGGAGATGTCGGGCTGTCACTGCTGCGTGGTTTTTGCTTCAGTGACGGCCACTGCGTCAATGCTTCCAGTACATGCACAGGGGATATAACCATATGATTATTCTTCCCGCTATCGACATATACGGTGGTGCCGCCGTACGGCTTTTGCGCGGTGATTATGAAAAAATGACCGTTTATGACAGCGACCCCGTCGCCGTCGCACGTCGCATGAAAAAAGCCGGCGCACGTCATATTCACATTGTTGATTTAGAAGGCGCGAAAGCCGGAGAACCTGTCAACTATGATATAATTGCAAAAATCATCGCCGACACAGGCCTTTTAGCCGAGGTGGGCGGCGGCATACGCAACGCGGAAACAGTTCGCGCATACATAGAAGCTGGTGCCGCCCGCGTCATTCTCGGTACCGCCGCTGCAACAGAGCCGGGTTTTGCCGCCGAAATGGCGTCGCTTTACGGCGATAAAATCGCCGCCGGTGCTGACTGCCGCGACGGGATGATAGCTGTCCGCGGATGGCTTGATACGACGCCGCTCAGTCGACGTGAATTTTTCTCTCGCATGCGGGACGCCAGCGTGAAAACTATAATTTATACCGATATATCCCGCGACGGTGCTATGCGCGGCATAGACTCCGCTGTTTACCGTGATGCCGCGGCAGAGTTCCCGGACTTGAGAATCATCGCATCGGGCGGTGTCACATCAATAAATGATATTATAGCCCTGCGCGGCACAGGGGTTTACGGCGTGATAATCGGGCGCGCTTATTATACAGGTGCTATAAACCTTGAAGAGGCAATACAAATCGGAGAAGGAACAAAACCGACTGAGGTGGTATGAAAAAAATGATAACAAAACGGATTATTCCCTGCCTTGACGTACGCAACGGCCGCGTCGTCAAAGGTGTAAACTTCACAGGACTCAGGGATGTAGACTCACCTGTCACACTTGCAAAAAAATACAGCGACGGCGGCGCTGACGAGCTTGTCTTTTATGACATAACAGCATCAGCCGAGGGGCGTTCGATTTTCACCGATATACTCCGCGAAGCCGCAAAGTGCGTTTTCATCCCGCTGACCGTCGGCGGCGGCATCAGCACTATTGAAGACTTTGACAGGGTTCTCAAATGTGGCGCCGACAAGGTAAGCGTCAACTCCGGCGCTATTGCCGACCCGACACTTATATCCCGTGCGGCGGAAAGATACGGCAGCCAATGCGTCGTCATATCGGCGGACGTCAAGCGGGTTGGCGGCGAGTGGCACGTTTTCGCAAAAGGCGGACGAATTGACACCGGCATGGAAGCAATATCGTGGATTGCCCGCTGCGTTTCGCTCGGTGCGGGTGAAGTTGTCGTCAACAGCATGGACACGGACGGTGTCTGCGGCGGCTTTGACATACCGCTGATTCGCGCCGTATGCGACGCTGTTACCGTTCCCGTCATCGCATCGGGCGGCGCCGGTTCAGCTCTTGACTTTATAAAACTTTTCACCGAAGTACCGGAGTGCAGTGCCGGGCTTGCCGCATCGATTTTCCACTATGGCAATGTAACAATTGAAGACTTAAAAAAGACGCTTGCCAGCGCCGGAATTCCTGTAAGATTGTAAAGCGAGGCACTGTTATGTTGACGATTGATGATTTGAAATTTGATAAAGACGGGCTCATCCCTGCCGTTGTGCAGGATGCGTCATCCGGAAAAGTCCTGACCGTTGCCTATATGAACAGGGAAAGCCTTGAGATAAGCATGCGCGAGGGACGCACGTGTTTCTGGAGCCGCTCACGTCAGAAACTTTGGCGGAAGGGCGAAAATTCAGGCAACATCCAGCATATAGTTAAAATAATAGCCGACTGCGACCGCGACGCGCTGACAGTACTCGTAAATAAAGAAGGCCCCGCCTGCCATCTCGGCAATGATTCGTGCTTTTGCGACGTCATTTATGAAAGCGAAACGGAAACAGCTTTTTCAATTGACGATTTAATGGACCTTATCAAGGGACGTCGCGATATGCCGGTTGAAGGCTCGTACACAACGTACCTTTTCAATAAGGGAACCGATAAAATACTTAAAAAAGTCGGTGAGGAATCGACGGAAGTTATTATCGCCGGCAAAGCCGGTGACCGCGCCGAAACAATATACGAAATTGCCGATCTTGCCTATCATGTAATGGTGCTAATGGTATCCGCCGGCATTTCGCTTGACGACATACGGCAAGAACTAAAACGCCGTCATGTTATAGACCGCAAGGTCAAACAGGAGAAAATGACATGAGCACACCCCCCTCAAGGTACGGCGATTTTCACGTACACACCATCTACAGCGACGGTACGGCGACACCGGAAGATATGATAACCGCGGCAATTGAAGCGGGGCTGCCGTCGCTTGGCATATCCGACCATTCGCCGTTTCCGTTTGAGTGCGGCTGGGTGATGAAGAGCAGCGCTGTCGGCGCTTATACGGAAGAAATAAAAGCGCTTGCTGCAAAATACAAAGATAGAATTAATGTATTTCTCAGCATTGAAGCTGACATTTTGAGCACAGGGCTTTATAACCCCGACGATTACGACTACATTATCGGCGCTGTCCATTGTCTTACAAAAAACGGCGTGAGGTTTGATGTTGACGAGGCTGCTGAGATAAGCAATCGTGCCATTGACGAGCTTTACGGTGGCGACCCGTATGCCCTCACCGACGATTACTTTGAAGCTGTGTCAGAAGTCGTTGATGTAACAAAGTGCTCCATCGTCGCCCACTTCGACCTTGTCGCAAAATTCAACGAGCGCTCCCCACGCTTTGACGAATCATCTCCCCGGTATCTTAAAGCGGCAAAAGAGGCTCTGCGCTCACTTACCGCTGCCGGCGCGCTACTTGAGGTCAACACGGGCGCCGTTGCCCGCGGATTTAAGACAACATTCTACCCTTCATCTGATCTTTTGAAGGAATGGCGCCGTCTTGGCGGGGAAATAATCCTCGGTAGCGACGCACACGGCACAAAAAACATAGCTTTCAAATTTGACGATGCCGCAGCCTATGCCAAAGCGTGCGGTTTTAAAGCTGTAAAAACGCTTTCGCATGATGGTTTCATAGATGTCCCTCTTGTGTGAACGCACAATGCAACAAAACAAATGCCGCCCCCGGTCGGGTGCGGCATTTACTTTTATACTTTGCTTATTTAATCATCAATCTCCATCACAGAGCCAATGAAAATTGGCAGATTATACTGCGTGTCGATTATCATATAGACAAACGGGCGGTCTAACTTCACTGTATGCTCTATAAGCGGTGCAGATTTCGTGTCGATTTCAACAACTGTTGCAGCACCCGCGCGTGTTCCGCGCTCCGCAACGGCTATATATGTCTTGTGGATGACTTTACTGATGAACATATTGCCAAGATCAGTTGTACCGATACCGGAAAAATCAGCTTTATCCGGGTCAAACGCATTCACAATGCCCATTGAGGTAAGCGTTTTACTCAGCTCAGTATCATAATCGTACTCAAACTTCGGAATTGACGCGATGACAAGCTCCGATGCGGCGTTTTTAAGAGAATCAGAGAGAGCTTCTGCATCAAGCGATGCGATAAAATCAGCTATATCAACCCCTTCCTCCGGTAAAAGCGCGGCGAATGCGTATTTTCTGTCCTTATAATAGCGTATAAAGCCTTCGGCATTGTCAAGTTTCAGGTATTTGTCTTCTTCACCCGTCATGAACTCGACTTTCTGCTCTTTACCGTCGGCAGTCGTAAACACACCTTCAGACACGTCATTTTTGTTATATATCGTCTCCCATTCAGCGTCGAATGCAAGAGCGTTTATCAGGTACATTACAACAGACGGCGGTATATCGTCGACGATATCTTCTATCATGCCGTCGGTTTTTTCTTTTACCCATTTGTTGATATTCTTCACCGTGCTTTTGTCAAACGGTGCACTAAAGACTGATGCCCCATAATAGTCAGCGTTTTTCTGCAGGAAATCCGGGGAGACCGTAAGTTCATTCTCGCGGAACCAAATAGAGTTTGCCATGCTCATTTTATACTTATCAGAGCTTGGCAAGCCTTCAATATACGCCGCCATACTTTCATTGAGCTTGTCAATATCAAGCCCTAACGTATCTTCCATCTGCGACAGTGTCTTGTCACGGGCGCCGTTTGCTGTCATTGACAGGGCCGTATAAACTGACAGCGGCGACACAAGAACGTTTTCGTCTTTTTCTTCACCCGCAACGACTGACTTGAAAAGCTCCGTGTAAAACTTCATTGCTGCATCAGTAAAACCATCGGCAACCTTAACTTCCCCTTCACGCTTTGATTCATATTCAGCCGAAAGCTCCCCTGCCGACACCTTCGCAGCCGCACAGCTGTAAAGCACGCCGGCAGCCACAGCAAGCATTGCCGCGATCACGCACAGCGATATAACTTTTAATTTAAGCTTCATGATGCGCTCCTCCATCATTTTCTTCATGTGTGTTCTTCATATGTGCAGACATTTGCACAGCTGATGTATTTATAGACGCTCTAAAGTACAGTTTGTTCCATTATATGATGTATTATTTCATTTCAGCGAAACATTAATTTTCATTTTCATTGAAATTAATAAAATTGCACAGAACAAAAAGCAGACAGTGAAAAACCCTCCTGTGGTAGAATAACATCTATCACAGGAGGGATTTTATACCGGGAGGATATAGAAAAAAGAGAACAGGTAAGTAAACCCTTGCTGCACTCACACACTTAGCATATCAATCACAGCAGATTTCGAACGGACTCCAACTGATTTGTTGACAACAGTACCATTTTTGAATACAACAAGAGTCGGTATGCTTGTAATTTTAAAAGCATCGGCAAGCTCCGGCTCTTCGTCGACATTTATTTTGCCGACCTTTGCATCCGCAACTTCATCTGCCACTTCATCAATAACCGGCGCCATCATGCGGCACGGACCGCACCATGAAGCCCAAAAATCGACAAGCACGGGTTTATCCGATTTTAATACCTCTTCTTCAAAATTATCTTTTGTTATAGTTATAACAGCCACTTTTGACTCCTTTATATGCCGCTTGTAGCGTAATTATTTATTGCTTTAATTATATCACTATTATAACCGATTTTTCACCTAATACTGTGACCATGTTACATTTAATATAAAAGTTCGCATGTTTTTTGTCGCAGACAATATAAAGTTGAAGCTTCAGGTGTAGTTTTATTTTTAAGCGACAGCGCAGGGCGCACTCCGTGCTCCCCACGCTTATCTCTCCTATACTATCTCACTGCAATATCTGTTACTTCAAACTCATTGCCCGATATTATGACGCCTTCCTCGACACCGCACACCGGGCATAGCCAGCCACCTGCGTCCGGTGATGCTTCATAAACTTCACCGCATCTTCCGCACTTCATCGTTACAGGGACATTTTCAATCGTTATCTTCGCCCTCTCAGCTATTGACCCGGCAGCGACAGTGCGCCAGTAATGAAGGATGAAATCCCCCACATACCCTCGCATGACACCGAGCCTTAGCCGGAAAGACACAACCTCATGCACGCCGGCGTCGGTGGCGGCTCTTATCGCTGTATCAAACAGTGCTTTTGTGCAAGACAACTCATGCATATTGCAGATACCATAAAATCAAGTCTGGAAACCGGCAAACTGTGTCTGATAGAGCTTGTAATATTCGCCCTTCGCTGCGATAAGCTCATCGTGATTGCCTGATTCTACAACCTGTCCGTTAGATATAACTATAATCCGGTCGGCGTCGCGTATTGTTGAAAGTCGGTGAGCAATAATCAGCGATGTACGTCCTTCCATCAGCTTTATCATCGCTTCCTGGATGTGCATTTCGGTGCGGGTGTCGACGCTTGATGTCGCCTCATCAAGTATCAGTATCTTCGGGTTTGCAAGTACAGCCCGCGCGATTGAGAGAAGCTGGCGCTGCCCCTGACTTATATTGCTGCCGGATTCTGTGAGAAGTGTGTTATACCCTTCCGGCAGGCGGGATACAAACGTATCCGCATTCGATGTAATAGCCGCCGCCTTTACTTCCTCGTCGGTTGCATCAAAGCGGCCGTAGCGTATATTTGCCCCTATCGTATCGGAGAAGAGCACCGTATCCTGAAGCACTATGGCGATAGCACTTCGAAGCGTTTTCTTCGGTATATCTTTAATATTGATACCGTCAAGGGTAATCTCCCCAGAATCGATGTCATAGAAACGCATCAGTAAGTTAACGATTGTTGTCTTACCGGAGCCCGTCGCGCCGACTATGGCAATCTTCTGACCCTGCTTTACGCTTAAATTGAACTTTTTAAGCACCGGTTCACCCGGGTTATAAGCAAACTCAATGTCTTTAAACTCAATGTCGCCTTTAATTTCGTCAACGGTAATATCACTTTTCCCTTCATCCGGTTCTGACGGTGAATCAAGTATGCTGAATACGCGCTCAGCACCGGCGATGGCCGTTAAAATATTTGCGTACTGGTTGGCGATTTGATTTATCGGCATTGAAAACTGGTGCGAATATTGAATTATCGATTGAATGTTACCGACAGAAAGATAACCTGTGATGCAGAAATAACCGCCGAACGCAGCAACAAGAAGATAGTTTAAGTTATTGATGAGGTTCATAGCAGGACCCATGATTCCGCCCCAGACGTTTGCTCTTATGCTGCAGCGCCGGAACTCGTCGCTCGTTTCCGTAAACGTTTCGACAGCCATTTTTTCTTTGCCATACGCCATAACGGTCTTATAACCCGTCACCATTTCCTCAATCTGTCCGTTAAGGCTTCCAAGAAGTATCTGTCGGCGCACGAAATACTTGCGCATCAGCTTGCCAAGCATAGTTGATACGTATAGCGTAAGCGGTATCGTGCTCATTGATACGAGAATCATAAGCGGCGCTCGCCAGCAATACTTGATAATCATAATAAGTGAGCCGAAAAGCGTCAGCACACTCGAAATGAGCGACGTAATGGAAGAAGAAATTGCCATGGACACGTTATCAACATCGTTTGTCATACGGCTCATGATGTCGCCATGCTTATGTGTATCCGTATAACGTATCGGCAGGTAAGCTATCTTTTCAAAGAGATCGCGGCGAAGGTTATAAACTGTCCACTGCGACAGTTTTGCCGATAAAAGCGACTGTACAAGTGTCAAAAGGCTGTTTGCAATGAAAACTACTGCTATAACGCTGAGCCATAAAACAAGCCCGTCGAAATCAACGTAAAGATGGCCTTCTTTAATTGTTATACAGTCGATTATTCTTCCTTGGATGGCGGGGTTTGCAAGATTGAGCAGCGTCGCTAAAATCATTATAAAGATAAGGAAGAAGATGAGTACTTTGCTTTTGCCGATATACCGCAAAAGTTTCAGTATTGTACCCTTCGCATTTTTCGGTTTCTCCCGAACCATGCTCCGCATGAATGGGGGACCTCCACCCGGTCCGGGTCCGCGTCGTCCGCCCATGCGAAGAGCGTTCATATCAAGCTGCCCCTCAGGAGCCTTATATATCTTATTTTTTGAGCTTTTTGCCCCAGCCTCTTTTGCTTCTGCTTTCATGTCGGCAGCGGGAGCTTTTTTATCGGGAAATGCAGGCTTTTCCATATTGTTGTTTCCCATCATGCCGACTCACCTCCGTTTGATTTCATCTGCGAGCGATAAATGTCACGGTATGTTTCGCTTGTCTTCATAAGCTCGTCGTGAGATGCACATGCCGTGATCGTGCCGCCCTCAAGGACAGCTATTCTGTCAGCATTTTTAACGCTCGCTATACGCTGCGCTATGATTATTACTGTTGTACCGTGCAAATTCTCACGAAGCGCAGCCTGAAGGCGCGCTTCCGTACCGAGGTCAAGTGCCGATGTGCTGTCATCAAAAATGAGAAATTCCGGATGACGCACGATAGCGCGGGCGATTGACATTCTCTGCTTTTGTCCACCTGACAATGAAGCACCCTTTTCAGCCACAACAGTATCGTATTTATCGTTAAATGATTCTATAAAGTCATGCGCTTGCGCTATCATTGCAGCGTTTTTGACTTCTTCATCCGTGGCATCTTCGTTGCCCCAGCGTATATTGTCAGCTAAGGTGCCGGAGAACAGCTCGGATTTCTGGAGAACAAAACCGAATTTTTCGCGCAGTGTATGTAAATCATACTCGCGCACATTTACACCGTCGACGAGGACTTCGCCCTCGTCCACATCATAAAACCGCGGCAGAAGCTGCACAAGCGATGATTTACCCGAACCTGTTGAGCCAATTATTGCAACAGTTTCACCCTGTTTAATAGTCAGGTTAATGTTCTTGAGAATATAGTCACCAGAGGAACCCGGGTATTTGAACGAAACATTCTTTAGCTCAATTGTTCCATACTCCGGCGCTTCTGTGACATTGCCGTCTGTTATGTTCGGCACAGTTGATATTAACTCGCGGACACGCATAGCGCTTGCCTTACCACGTGCAAACTGCTGGAACATCATGCTCACCATCATAATAGATGCCAGTATTCGCGTGATATAGCTTGCCGCTGCCATAACTTTACCGGCGGAAAACTTCATCAGCTCGACATTCATTGTCTCTGCATATGAAGCGTCAACCAGCTTTGCGCCGATATAGTAAATCATAATTACAGATATGTTCATTATTAAGCTGAGCGCCGGCATCATATATGCCATTATGCGTGAAACACCGTACGCCGTATCACGATAGTCAGTATTAGCTACATCAAAGCGTGATATCTCGTACTCCTCACGTGTGTATGCCTTGACAACGCGCGCGCCTGTTACGTTTTCCTGAACAATGGCATTTACACGGTCGAGCTTTTTCTGCACGTTGAGAAACATCGGATTTACTTTTTTAAGCATCATAACAACGACAATAATTATGAACGGCAGTGCAGCAAGGACGACATAGCCAAACTTTACGTTCAGGGTCAGCGTAAAATAAAGGCCGCCGATAAGAAACATCGGTGCACGCACAAACATACGCAGGATCATATTTACTAAATCCTGCAGCACTGTTATGTCGTTTGTAAGGCGGGTGATAAGCGAGCCTGTTGTAAACTTATCCGTCTGCTGTTGCGACAGGTGCATTGCCCGGTCAAATGCAGCAACGCGCAAGTCATTGCCAAAGCTTTGTGATGATATACTTGCTGTCCACGCGCACGCAAGCCCCATAATACCGCCAAGAGCAGCGATTAGCAGCATCATCAGTCCCGTTTTTATAATTACGCCCTGATTGCCGACAAGCACGCCTTCGTCGACTATAATTGACATCTGCTTTGTTAAAATCAGGTCTGCCCCGACTTCACCAATCATGAAAATGGGCGAGATGATAGCCGTCAGCCAATACGGCTTCAGATACGACGAGAGCTTTACCTGCCCGTCATTCTTTTTCTTTCTATTTTTCATTCGCTTCTTTAGCCTCACTGCGACTTAGCTTCAGTTAAATTTTGCCTAATCTTAGATAGTATCTTGTAAAGTGTTTCAGTTTCCTCTTCCGTCATACCTGACGTTGCAATTTCGTCTACTGCTTTTATGACGCTTTGCACCCGTCGGTTAAAATCGCGTCCCTTTTCCGTCAGATAAACGCGCGTTGTCCGCATATCGTCCCGGTCAATGTAACGGACAACAAGCCCATCCGCCTCCATTTTTTGCAGCGTTACGCTTATCGTCGGCGGTTTGAGGTGCGTCGATTGCGCAAGCTCAAGCTGAGAACGCCCTTCCCTTATCGCCAGTTGAATCAGTATCAACCGGTAGCTGTTTTGCATCATGTCGTTTGGGTAACGCTCATGCGCCACTTCCCAGAAAAGGCGTGACACTTCGTTTATCATCCTGATAGGCGTCATTTTGGGCTCAGCATTGCCCTCTTGCCTTTGTGGTATATGTTCATTCTTATCTAATACATTTGTGCCATATTTGTTTTTTCTATCACTCACTGATACGTCTCCTTTTATCCAAAATACAATATTTCTCTTGTACTTTCGGGGCGCGGCTTTGTATAATTTCTCTGATACAATCGTGATTATATCACCACAGAATCGTCCTTTCAACGCGAAATTAATTTATTTATAAATTATTTACATTCGTTAGTTTGTTAATAATCTATTTTCATTTGTGAAAATGAGCATAAAAAGCCCCCGCTCGCACTACACAGCGAAACGGGGGAATTTATCACTATTATATTTATTGCTTTTTGCTCTTGTCTTTTGCCGAGCCCGTTGATTGTTCAGGAGTAAAGGCTTTTTTTATAGCGTTTTTTAAACTTGCATCTTTTAGTCCGGCAAAATACCCGAGAAATCCTGTGGCAAGCAGCGGTAAGGTAATTAGTATATACCAGTATGGCTGAATTGCGGCTACAACATCAGCACGGGATAGCTGGAGCATAATTCCCCAGTACATACCCTGGAACAAAAGAGCGACAAGCTTTAATATGCCGGAAGCTCCGCCTGCCCAGGCAAAGGCGAACGGACCCGATTCGCTGCCAAGGAAACCTGTTATTACAACTAAAAGCGCAAATATAAAGTTTGGTGCGGCTGCACAAAGCGCAATGAAAAAACCTTTTGCAGGTTTATAAGGCATGCGCCCCGCTTCAACGCGTATCTTATCGCGCTGACCCTCGTCGAAAAGCGCCGCATAACATATGAAAAGGTAAAACAGCACAGCGAACACACTTGCCCATAAAAGCCAAACGTGATTACCGGGGCCAACAGGTTTTCCATCATTCTTCGCTGTCTCAATGGCAGCCATTGTCATTGATATCATAAGCCCGAAGATTGTCATGCCGATTTGACTTAATAACAGGCGCAAGATAATCTTTGAGTTGCCTTTAATAAACTTCAGCATTACTTTTTTACCATACTCCGTTATAATTTAGCATTCCGTTTTATCGCGGGGGCATTTACAATGCTTATTCTATAATATAAAAGCCACGAAAGCAAGCAATGCACGTAAATTTTCAGAAAATACGGCGTAAAACGAGGGGAAGTAATTTCACCTATAGCATAATTGAAATAAAAATGTTTTTAATAAAATAAGCCCGCCTTTCGCGAGCTATTTTATATGGAGGAATAACTTAATTCTTCACATATTTTATAAGAGCGGCACCGCACAGCCCAACTAATATACCGGCAACGATACCGGAGATGACAAGCACCGGCATATAATAAGCTATCTCTTTTGCCCCGAGCATAAAAGCCGCAGTCGCTACTTGACCTGCATTATGCGACACACCGCCAGCCACGCTGACGCCAACTGATGAAAAAGTATCTGTCCGCTTTAATAAAACCATTACGATAAGGCTGAGCATCGCGCCGGCTATACTGTAAATCATAGCCGGTATGCTGCCGAATAATAACGAAACCAACAAAACCCTTACAAGTGACACTGCAGCCGCTTCCCGCCATCCGAAGCGGTAAAGAATAAAAATAACTGCTATATTAGCAAGCCCAAGCTTGACACCAGGAACGCCAACTGACGGCAGAAGAGCTTCTACATATGAAAGTATCATTGCGACGGATGTGAAAATCGACAGCTCTGTCAGTTTTTTTGTGCTTATTTTTTGTGAGTTTTGTTTTGACTTATTTTTATGTTTCGATTTATTATTAATAACGCCTTTATTTGTGGCGCTTTTGCTTTTTTCATTCATACTTTTCATAAAATCGCCGCCCGCACTATGGTAAATCGACACCGGGCGACTCGCCACCCTCAATTTTAACAACAAGTTTATTCGGCAGACACGTTATTGTCTCCCCCTCAAAGCTTATACTCCGCATATTTACACATATGCGGTCAGGACAACCGGCGTCTGTGACGTCGGCTTTTCCATCCCTGATAACAAGCGTATTGAACGACCTGCCGTCGTACGTACTAAACGTAACTTCAATGTTTGTGTCAAGCGGATATCTCGCCACCTCTTCTCCGTCGATATACACAACGGCATACGCTCCCGCATTACGCGAGAAAAGCCAGAAGAAATAAGCGCCACCTGCAATCACGGCAAGCAGTATTATCAGCGCCACGTCAGTTATAATTCTTTGCTTTTTTGTTTTTGCTTCTGTCTTAGTTTTTATGTTATCTGCCATTTACGAACTCTTTCGCGTTTATTTGATAAAGCCCATCAGAGCTTAAAAAACCATTCATGGCGGA
>LFTK01000127.1:0-2177 GCA_001513385.1 Clostridiales bacterium DTU064 | reverse complement strand
AAAACCCGCCATTTAATGATATCACATTTTATTGATATTATGTACTCCTCTAAAGTCAGAGTACTCAATACAGCCTGTCGGGCATACCTTCGCGCATTCGCCGCAACCCGTGCAAAGCTCATAATTGATTCTTGCAAGGTTATCTTCAATCTTGATAGCATCCGTCGGGCATGCTTTTTCGCACCGGCGGCACGCTATGCAGCTTTTTTTGCATTTTTTTCGGGCAACAGCCCCTTTGTCGTGATTGCTGCAGGTAACAATGACTCGGCTTGAGTCATCAAACATTTCAATTATTCCCTTCGGGCACACAGATACGCATATGCCGCAGCCCGTGCATTTACGCGTGTTTATACGCGCCATACCATCGACGATTGATATAGCCTCCTCCGGACATGCTAAAACGCAATCACCAAAGCCTTGACAAGCCCATTCACATTCCCAGATGCCCCCGTAGAGCATGTTTGCGGCTGCGCAGGTACTACAACCTTCATATTGATATTTCCTGACGGTTTGAGAGCACCCGCCCCCGCATTTGACATATGCAATGCGTTCGACAACGCTCTCAAACGGCGCCCCGGTAAGCTGTGAAAGCTTTTCGGCGACCGAATCAGCGCCAGGTATGCATAGGTTTGTTTTTACTGTATTATCCGATGCAAGCGCCGCCGCATAACCGTCACATGTACCGTAACCACAAGCGCCACAGTTGACACCCGGTAGCGCGGCGCGTATCGCCACTTCCCTCTCATCCTTTTCAGTTGACATGAAAACGGACGCGACGGTAAGCAGCGCTCCACATATTAATCCGGACGACGATAGTAAAATTAACGCCGTCAAAATTCCTGTCATTAATACCCCCTATTTTTAAAGCCTTGTCAGCTGAGCATTCCCTCAATGACTCCGGCAAATCCGTAAAACGAAAGCGAAACTATCGACGCGGCTACCAGTGTTATCGGCAGCCCGCGGAATGTCTCTGGAACACCTGTGTTTTCCAGCCTTGTGCGAACGCCGGAGAAAAGAACCATAGCAAAAAGAAATCCAATGCCGACTCCGAGCGATGAAACGATTGATTCGAGAAAATTATAGCCGTCTGTAATGTTGTTGATTGCAACACCGAGAACAATGCAGTTTGTCGTTATCAAGGGAAGATAAACACCGAGAGCGCTGTGAAGCGACGGCAAGAACTTTTTAAGCGTTATCTCAACGAACTGGACAAGAGCTGCAATGACAAGTATAAATACAAGCGTCTGAAGATATCCAAGCCCCAGTTTATCAAGGATGAAAATTTGTATCGGCCACGTTACGGCCGTTGCGCAAAGCATGACGAATATGACCGATACACCCATACCGACCGCCTGATCAAGCTTTCTGGAAACGCCAAGAAACGGGCAAATTCCGAGAAAGCGTGTCAGAACGTAGTTGTCAACAAGGATACTTGATACAAATATTATCGTAAGCGTTTTTATCATTGATTTTTACCCTCCTCGAGAGGTGTATCGGCACTCTTATCGAACTTTCTCTCGCATGCTTCAAATGATGGGCACCCTTCGCAGCCGGCTTCTTCCCTGACAGGTTTGCCACGCTTTTTAAGTATCGCATTTACGACGGCTATCATGCAGCCAAAGACGAAGAATCCACCCGGAGGTGATTTCAATATCGGGAAATTGTAATCAATCAAAAACGGAATTTTTATACCTGCAAATGTTCCCGCGCCAAAAACCTCGCGGATTGTCCCCATAACGAAAAGCGTCAGAAGGAAGCCAAGTCCCATTCCAAGCCCGTCAAGCGCCGACGCGCCGACGGGGTTTTTGCTGGCAAACATCTCCGCACGGCCGAGGATGATGCAGTTGACAACAATCAGGGCAAGATAAACGCCGAGCATGTCATATAAATCCGGCAGATATGCGTTCATCAGCATCTGAACGACAGAGACAAAACCTGCGATAACAACTATATAGCACGGAATTCGTACAGTATCGGGTATAACCCGCCGTAAAAGCGATATAACGACGTTAGAGCACACAAGCACTAACATTGCCGCTATGCCCATTCCTACGGCTGAGATGACGCTGCCCGTCTGTGCAAGCGTCGGACATGTGCCGAGGACGAGGACGAGCACGGGATTTTCAGCAATAATCCCGCGTAAGAGAATTGATAAACTGCTTTTATTTGTTTTGCTC
>LFTK01000021.1 GCA_001513385.1 Clostridiales bacterium DTU064 | reverse complement strand
GAATACAGAAGAATTGCGGATGAGTTTTTAGATTTTGTATACAGTAAATTATTTGAGCATTTGAGCATACAGGACGGATACTGTTTTGATAAAGCATTGCTTATAAAACTTGACTTGCCTTATGATGCTGATATTGCCGCCATCAAAAAAAGATTCCGCGAACTCGCAAAGTTATATCACCCGGATATGGGCGGCGACGCGCAAAAATTCATTGAGCTTATGAAAATATACAATAAGCTGATAGGCAAATGAAAGCGAAATTTAAAAAGGGGCTGTGGCAAAATTAAAGCTGCCGCAGCCCCTTATTTTTAGTCAGTTATTTTATTGCTGATGAAAAAATTGAGCAGTGGCGGTATGTGATAATAAGAGCCCTTGAGCCTATAAAGATATGTACCGTCTTTTTCATCAATCTTGACTGACAAAGGCATTGATTTGAGTACATTTTCTATTTCATCGGTTCTAAGATTTGTTTTATTTTCGATTTCATGAAGTGAAAAATTATCAGAGTCACAAGCGGTCAGCTCATACAGAGCACACAAGACTTTAAGGAAACGAATATCCGCTAAATTATCAAATGTCAGAGAAAGATCTCTTAATTGATTTTCCGAAAGAGGTGTGTAGCCCTTATTGAGAGAAAACATTATGCAATTATTTACCCTTGCTGTGCTGCCTTCATCCTCAGAGCTTATTGACATCCCCCACGACGCAATATTTTCAGAAGAATAGTCTTTTTCATTCCACGGGATGTATTTCTTATACCCATCAGAAGCTGCAGCTTCATGTAATAGTGACGCAATGCGGTATGCAACATCAAATGATTCTTTTTCAGGCAGTAATGTAAAGTAATTCTTAATTTTTAAGCAGATATCAGATAAGCTTTCATGCGATTTGTACCCGAGCAGCTCATCAACAGATACGTCAAAAAACTCGGCAATAGAAGGCAACAGTTGAATGTCAGGACAACACTGTGCAGACTCCCATTTTGACACAGCCTGGTTTGTAACACCTAAAGCATTCGCTAAATCTTCCTGTGTTAATCCCTTTTGCTTTCTTAAAAAGGCGATTTGTTCGTTTATTCTGATTGAAGTCACGTTGCACCTCATAAAAGTTTTTTCGGTTTTTATTATATTTTATAAATATATAAACCAAAAAACAATAAAGCATTAGTTTGAATGAATGTATGTAGTATCCAACCTACGGTTGGATTTATTAACGATTATGTCTGCCAGAGTATTAACTAAAACAGAGTTATGTAAGTGCTATCTATAGAATTAAAACAAAAACTTCGTGAAAACACATTTCACGAAGTTTTTTACTCTTTTTTATATTATCAGTCGCAGCTATGACGACGCGTACGGTTAAGTAAAAAGGCAAGAACGACAACGGCTCCCGTAAGAATGAGGCCGATTG
>LFTK01000137.1 GCA_001513385.1 Clostridiales bacterium DTU064 | reverse complement strand
CTTGATAATATTGATGTGTGGAATCCGGAGTGCTCACCAGCTTTTTTGGAGTATAAGCAATTTACGGCTCGTCTTGCTAAACACAATGCCGAGATTGATGAAAAAATACAGGCGCTTGAGAAGGAGCACGAAGACCAAGAGGCAATGCGGCGGGATTTTACTGCAAACGTTTCGCATGAGCTGAAAACGCCACTAACATCAATATCCGGTTACGCTGAAATTATTAAAAACAGGCTTGCTCAGGGTGATGATGTACTGCGCTTCGCGGGTAAAATATACGACGAATCACAGCGCCTTGTGACGCTTGTCGGAGATATTATCAAGCTGTCGCAGCTTGACAGCAAGGAGATAGAGTTCCCGATTGAGGAAATTGACCTTTTCGCGTTGTGCGAAAAGATAATAGCACAGCTTGAACTTCCGGCAAAGCAGCGGGGAATCAAGTTTTATATTAACGGTGAACATGCTGTTATACGGGGCGCGGTTCAAATTATCGAGGAAATAATATTCAATATAGCCGACAACGCGGTTAAATATAACAAAGAAAACGGCACTGTCACGTTTTCAATACGACGGTGTCTTGACGGGGTGGAGCTGACCATCGCTGACACAGGTATTGGCATTGCACCGGCAGATTTGCCGCATATATTCAAACGTTTTTACCGTGTAGACCGCAGCCATTCAAAGGAAATTGGTGGCACCGGGCTTGGTTTATCAATTGTAAAGCATGGTGCGATGTTCATCGGAGCGTCAGTATCGGCACAAAGCAGCCTGGGTGTCGGCACAACAGTAAAAGTGCTGTTTTAATTATCAAAATATGAAAAATACAAATAATCGACAAATGCAGAGTGAAAGCATATCATAAAACAGTTCAATTTTTTGCTTATATGTATTGACTTCAGAACTATGCGATGATATAATTCAGTTGAAATTAATAATCATTCCTAATTTTCGAGAATCTTTAAGGTTTAGACATGACAAAGCAGCGAAAACTGATAATTGGAATTGTCAACAGTTCCCGTAATCATCCAACCGCCGCAGAAATATATAGCGAAGCACGGCGGATGATGCCTTCTATTGCCGTGGGAACTGTTTATCGTAATTTAAAGCTGCTTACAAACGCCGGCGAAATAAGAAAACTTTCGTTTCCCGGTCAGCCGGAACGTTATGACCGCATTGAACACCCGCATGGGCACCTATACTGTGTCGCCTGTGGCGGCATAAATGATTTTGATATAAGCCCAGCATTGCGTGATGAAATACTTGCGCATGCAGGGGAGAGAGCTATTTCTTGTGATGTAACGATTGATTATCTCTGCGATGCATGCGCGGGGAGCAAATAAACCTTGTCAATAACTCTGCTAAAAAAAATAAAAATTACATAAAGGAAGGTAAGAGGATATGAAAAAGTGGAAATGCCCGATTTGCGGATATATTTATGAAGGAGATAGTATACCTGAAGGATTTGTCTGCCCGATATGTGGCGCTCCCGGTTCATCCTTTGTTCTTGTCGAGCCTACGCTAAAGGGAAGCAAAACTGAAGCAAACCTTCTTGCCGCTTTTGCCGGTGAATCACAGGCTCATACAAAGTATTTATATTTTGCATCGAAAGCTAAAAAAGACGGTTACGTTCAGATTGGAAAAATATTTGAGGAAACCGCTTTAAATGAAAAAGAGCACGCAAAGATTTGGTTTAAGTACCTTAATGGTATTGGCACAACAACCGAGAACCTGAAGCATGCAGCCGAAGGCGAAAACTATGAATGGACGGATATGTATGCCGGTTTCGCTAAGACGGCAAGAGAAGAAGGGTTCGACGAAATCGCTGAGAAATTCGAGATGGTTGCCAAAATTGAGAAGACACATGAGGAAAGATATCGCAAGCTTCTCGCAAACGTCGAAGGCGGACTTGTTTTCTCACGTGATGGCGACACCATTTGGCAGTGCTCAAACTGCGGACATATCCATATAGGCAAAGAAGCCCCCGAAGTTTGCCCTGTTTGCTCACATCCGAGAAGCTACTTTGAAATCAAGGCCGAAAATTATTAATTTTTTACACTTCTGCTTCCGCTAAACGAAAGGGAAGTTGAAGCGATAAATTACGGTAAATCATAATAAATTGTAAACAAAAGCCAAGCTCAACATTTTATGAGCTTGGCTTTTATTAATTTATTTTTCACACGGTCAGCTTATTACTTGACAGTAATTTTTTCTTCGGAGAGCCGGATGGCTTCTTCTGTGATTATGCTGCGCTCAGAGAATGAAAGGTATTCACCGCGTATAAGCTGGAACGCTTCGTGTCCTTTTCCTGCGAAAAGGATTATATCACCCTCGCGCGCATTGCGGACAGCATACCGGACAGCTTCTGCGCGGTCTGGTATCGCCGTAAATGGTGTATTCCTGTCACCGAAACCGTCCAAGATGTCACGTATAATTGTCATAGGATCTTCAAAATCCGGGTCATCCGCGGTGAGAATACAGAAATCCGCAAGGCGGGAGATTGTTTCGCCGACAGGTTTTCTCCGTGAAAATGTACGTCCGCCGACGCATCCGACAAGGACTATAAGCCTTGCGGGATTGTACTCGCGGAGTACGGACAGCGCAGCTTCAAGAGAGACGGCATTGTGCGCGTAATCAATTACAAATGTGCAGTACGGCAGCGCATCGACTACCTCAAACCGTCCGAGCGGTGTTGTTTTACTGAGCGCTGTGCGAATAATATCAAACGGAACACCTATATGATGAGCAACGGTAATAGCTTCAAGTGCATTATAAACGGAAAAAGTCCCGGGAGTCCTCAGGCGTATCGGGTATCTGCGATCACCGAAAACGCATGTAAAATCAACGCCAAGAGCACCTCTCTCACGCCATAAGCGTATATCCTCACCCCTGACATGAGTATTGCCGCCGACGGAAACTCCGCATGAAAGCGCTGTCGCACCGGCAAGCATGTAGGTGCTGTTTTCATCGTCAGCGTTATACACTATATATTCGCATCCGAAATCAGAGAAAAGACGAGCTTTTGATGCGCGGTAGTGCTCAAAATTCGGGTGTTCGTAGCGTCCGATATGGTCGGGCGACAGATTTGTGAAAATGCAAGACTCAAACTTCAGCCCGTGTATGCGCTCCATAAATATGGCCTGTGAGGACACCTCGATTATGACAATCTTAACCCCCGCTTTAACCATTTTATGTAGATATAATTGAATATCAGCGCTTTCCGGTGTTGTACGGAGCGTAGATGTGCGGCGCCCGCAGAACATCACGCCAACAGTGCCGATATATCCGACGGGAATGCCTGCTTCACTTAATATTGAATATATAAAAAGTGCTGTTGATGTTTTGCCCTTTGTGCCTGTAATGCCGATAAGGCGGAGCTTGTCCGCCGGATGACCATAAAAAGCTGCGGCAACATCGGCAAGGGCCGTGCGAGTGCTTGGCACATATAAAACTGCCGCGTCCTTTGGTAAATCAACAGGCTTCTGGCAGAGGAAAGCGCGAACTCCGCGCTCATATGCATCCTTCGCATAGAAGTGACCGTCTGTGACGTTGCCCTCAATGCAAACGAAAAGGGTACCCGGTGCGCACATTCGCGAGTCGTAGGATATCGCATCAATATCCTGATCAGCAAACGCTTCGGGCACAGTTATATTAAGTTCAGACATCAGGGCGTCAAGGCGCATGTCGATAATTCCTTTTCTATGTAAAAAATTGTTGTTAAATATGATGTATTACTGCATCTTGAGAGATGTTTGTCTCATATGCTTTTGAGAATGCATCACTAAAGCCACAAGACTCACCGCCACAAGCGGTGATTGAGGCGTAGGCAAGCGTTTCGAGTGAGTCTATTGTATTTTCATCCCCGTCACTGACAAGCGAAAGCTCCGTGCAGCCGAGTATGAGACAGTCACAACCCCGCTCGTACATTTCACGGGCGACGCGTTTGAATAGAGCGTCACCGCCGGGGCGGCCGGCTTTGACATAATCGCATATTATCTCTGTAACTTTCGCCTGTGTTTTTTCATCGGGTTCAACGCACCCGACACCGAGCTTTTGCAGCTCCCGCTTATAAGCGCCGATTCTGATAGTGCCTTCTGTGGCAAGTATTCCGGCACGGGTGAAACCGCGCCTTTTTACGTGGTCGGCTGTGATGGAGACAATATTTAAAACAGGTATTGATACAGCAGCCGTTATGTCGTCATGGAAATAGTGAGCTGTATTGCACGGAACGGCAATTACGTCGGCTCCCATATTTTCAAGCGCCACAGCATCGCGGCACATAAAGGGAGCGGGGCTGACATTTGTGCGCCCCATGATAAAATCCGTCCGGTCCGGCATGTCAGCCCGGCTTGTTATTAAAATATTAAGGTGATCAGAGTCACGAGCAGCCACTGTATGTTCAGTTATGAGCTTATAAAAATAAACAGTTGCCACAGGGCCCATGCCGCCTAAGATACCTAAGGTTTTCTTTTTGCTCATGTAATTGCAGGGCCTCCCTTGTGAATACATTGAATACTTGTAGATATAAATTATAAATTTTTGCAGTATTTTTTATACTTCCCATACTGGCGGCGTCCCATCTCAAGCACACATGCAAGGCGAAGGGGCGAGCGCATAAGGTCGGGGGCGTACATGTAAGATGATGCCGCATCCCCTTTTGCCGAAAGGGAATGAGCGCTTGCGACAAGCTCTGAGTCTTTTGTATAACGACGGACGACACCGCGAGGGACTGAGTGCCAGAAAACCTTTTTCTCTACTTCATGAAAGGGTTTTTTGACGCCTTCAATCAAGTCGTCGACGACAATGCGGGCTATATTTTCACCGGCGGCAGTTACATAGTAATTACTGCGCCCCTGACGAAGGTTCATGTCAAACGCATAATACTCGCCCGTCTCCTCGTCAAATTTTATATCAAAGTTGCAAAAACCAGTGTAGCCTTCTCCATCAAGTATAGCACGAAAACGGGAAGTGAGAGCGGGATTGTATTCGGTAATTATTGCCGAATGATTGCCGATTCCCTTCGGCGTATGCTCCTCAAGGAGCACATGCCCGAGGCACATCATTGTGACATGACCCGTTTTATCCGAATACGTAGTTAGAACGCGCATCTTATCGTCGCCGCCGGGTATGCGCTTTTGTATGATAACGCGTCCGGGGTAGCCTGATGCGTACATCTGAGAGACAATTTCTTCCGCTTCCTTTTGATTTTCTGCAAAATAAGCCTTTTTCATACCGTCAAAAGGGTAGCGCCAGTATTCGGCGCTTGATGACGGCTTTATGACAAGCGGAAAAGAGAATCCCTCATTTGAAAGGTTTATTGGAAGCTGCGATTTTTCCGAAATTATAAGCGTTTTCGGATACGGGACGCCGTATTTATCGCACATAGCGTAAAAATCCGCTTTGTCAGCGAAAAGATCACGGCAGCGCGGTGTTGTATAAGGCACTGCGTACCTTTTGTCAAGGCGTCCTTTTGCCGCAAGGTCAATTATCATCGAGACATATTCGTCCGTGCAGCCGAAAAGCGGCATTGAAGCGTCCGGATGCGAGCGTGCGAACTCATCGAGCACAGCGGCAAGACGTTCGCCGCCTTCTTTGTCAAGGTCGGGCACCAAGTGAGTGATTACAATAGACGAATATTTTGTCGCGCTGACGGCAAAGCGGCCAAAAGCATGGCTTTTAACCCCATACGCTTCATGAAATGCACGCGCTACATTGTAAGCGTTTAAATCTGTACCGATGATGACAGGTACTATATTTTTCGAGGACATTTTTATATATTCGCCTCACGTTTTTTTATGAAAGTCAATGAAAAAGCGTTTATACCAGACGAGGAATGTGTATATCACCCATATCATTCGCTGGTTGTTAGCGACGCCGTTTTTATGGTCGTCAAGGATTTTCAGTATTTTATCGCGGTTGAAAAATTCAGCGGCGAAATCGGCAGTGAAATACTCGCGGACAATGCTGTAAAATCTATCTTCCCGCAGCCATTTGCGGATAGGGACAGGAAATCCCTTTTTAGGGCGTGTTGACCACTCCGCCGGCAGTACTTTCGCCGACGCGCGGCGGAGGACGAACTTCGTGTCAATGTCATTGACGCGGTAACGGTCGGGAACGCGGCGGGCGGACTCCATAACGACACGGTCAAGGTAGGGAACTCTAAGCTCAAGAGAATGAGCCATTGACATCTTGTCTGCCTTTAATAAAATGTCGCCCGGCAGCCACAGGTTTAGGTCAAGATATTGCTTTTTTGTAAGTTCCGTCGCATCCTTAACCTTATCATAAACCGGTCTTGTGATATCATGCGATGACGGACCCATCTGATAATCAGGCGTGAGCACGCGCAGTGCGCCTTTTTCGGAGAAAATGTTTGCTTGTCCGATAAAATATTTCTCCGGAACACCGCTTGAGTTGATGATAAAATCGTGTCCTTTGAAGTACGGCAGTTTTTCTGCAACGGATGCCGCACCGCGGCGAATAAAACCGGGCAGACGCTTATACTTTTGCATTAAAGGTGGCGTGAAATATGATTCATAACCGCCCCATATTTCATCAGCTCCCTCGCCTGAAAGCACGACTGTGACATAACGGCGTGTCAGCTCGGATAAAAACCAGAGCGGAACGGACGAGGGGTTAGCCTGAGGCTCGTCCATGTGATACTGTATGTCGGGGAATGCGTCAAAACATTCTTCTGGCGTTATAATTTTGGTGTGATGGTGAACGCCAAGCAGTTGTGATAAGCGGATAGCGTCATGAGTTTCGTCAAAGCCATCGACGCTGAAGCCTACGGAAAATGTGTGTTCCGGCAATAAAGACGCTGTTACATAGCTTGAGTCAATGCCGCCCGATAAAAACGAGCCGACAGGCACGTCACTTATTTTATGTGCGTTGACTGAGGCGCGAACGACCTCGTCCGTTTCGTTTATGAAGTCGACAAGACTTCTCTTATTATCGGGTTCGAATACTATTTCCCAGTAGCGTTTTATTTCAATTTTGCCATTCTTAAATGTCAGTGTGTGTGCCGGTGGTAGCTTATACACACCGGCGAAAAATGTCTCATCCATTGATGAATACTGGAATGAAAGATATGGACGCAAAGCTTCACTGTTTACACGCGGCTTAAATGCGGGGTGCTCAAGAAAACTTTTAATCTCGCTGCCAAAGAGGATATCTCCGCCTAAATTCGTATAGTAAAACGGTTTGATACCGAAATAGTCGCGTGCACAGAAAAGAGTTTTTTCATCTCTGTTCCATATCGCAAACGAAAACATACCGCGAAGCATCGGAACGATGTCCTCGCCGTATTCTTCGTAGCCGTGAAGAACAACTTCCGTGTCGCAGCGTGTTTTAAATATATGTCCGCGCGCGATTAGCTGCTCGCGCAGTTCCATAAAGTTATATATTTCGCCGTTAAAGACGATAACATGAGAGCCTGTTTCATTAAACATCGGCTGAGCGCCGTCGATGAGGTCGATTATGGAAAGACGACGGAATCCAAGTGTGATGCCATCTCCAATATATTCACCGGACATATCGGGGCCGCGGTGAATAATGCGGTCCATCATCGCGCCGATAATATTTTTACTGTTGGGATAATATCCCGAAAAACCGATGAAACCGCACAAGGGATAATACCTCCGAGTAGTAGTAAACATCTAACATTATAACATAAACTAACTGACAGGTACACTCTGTCACCCCTCAATTAATAAAAAAATAACATAATTGAGGTGAAGAACACTATATCAAAAAGTATAACTGTACGTACATTAAAAGCCGGTCATATCGTATCACAGTATGGCCGGCATATATGAAAAAACGCGTGAAATTATTAAAATTTTATATGCGCATGGAGGGGGGGGGATTTATTCTGATTTGTTTGTTTCGCTTTTCAGTTTTGGTTTATTCATGTGGCGGAAACGGTTTGGAGACATTCCTGTTATCTTGCGGAATGAGTTTGAAAAATGTTGTGAGTTTGAGTAGTGGAGCATCTCGCTGACTTTCTTTATTGAGATATTTGTGTCGGTAAGCAGAGCTTTTGCTATCTCTGTGCGTTTAGATATGGCATACTGCATGGGAGTAACCCTGTATGCGGATTTAAAAAGTCTGATAATATGCATTTTAGTTAAACCAAAGTGTTTGGCTATGTGATCGAGCGAGATGTCGTTATATATGTTATTGTCTATGTAATGCTTGATTTTTTGGGCGAAATGATCCTCTGAGCAAGGCTGTGATTTCTCACATCCGTCGTGTAATGCCAGCACAAGGTCAAATATGCACCGTGAAACGGCATTCATATTGTCATGGTAGTTATCGGTATTTGTCCGCGAGAGGATGACGTTGATTGTTATCACTGAGTCGATGACATAAGACTTGCGGATGCAGATATTTGCTAATGAGTATACCTCGGCAAGTGAATCAATTAGCTTGCCGGATATAACAAACCAATATCCAAAGCAGTTTATATCAGAATCAAAACTCAGGTGACAAGTAGTGTTTTTATGGAGGAAAAGCAAGTCATTTTCCGTCAGATAACGCACACCGTCACAGCAGGTTATCTTCATTCGCCCTGTTTGTAAATACCCAATTAAATAGCTGTTATCCGGGAGTATTGATTTCGTATAATTATGCGGATTACATATGGTACCTGCCAGAAGTATGTCAAGAATACCGCTTCGGCAATCGTTATATGCATATGTAATCTCGCCAGAATACATTTCGCTTTTTAGCACGATTAATGTTCTCCGTATTTGTTCGTCGGAAATTAGCTGTGATTATGTTAATTATTATAAGCTTTGTTGAAAATATTGTCAATAATTACAACATGTTAATTGTAAATAAATATGCATATAATACATATTAATGTAGTATATGAATGTATAATACCAATATAAACCGACAATATTTACAATAAGTTAACAATTTGCAGTCAAAATAATATCAATTATTCACACAATTACATATCTATTTAAGCTATAAATATATGGTGAGTTTACAATATGTCGTCGAGTATTGATTTTTTATTTCTAATATCTTAAAATGATATAAAATTAATTAACGAGGGATGTATTAATGAACTTTGAGAACAACAAGAAGTATTATCTTCCACGAAAAGCAACATGGCAGATTATAGGCGGTATTATTGCAGCATGCGGAGTGCCGTTTTTCATCCTGGGCCGAGTAGGTTTCTTCGGCGGCACATTGCTTGCATTAACTTTAATTTTGACCGGCGTTTGTATTGTTATTTTTGCAAACAGCTCCCGTCCGAGCGACGCTGACATTGACAACTGCATCACAATTAAAACAAAAGATGTCATGGACCGGGCGCGTCTACAAATAGACACACGTGAAAAGCTGATAAAAGCATACCCGCCAATTGCTTTTGGCGAATACGATTTTTCAGGTGCCGATAACGAAGATTTACTTGTCCAGCGCGGAAAGGACGGACGTTACCGCACAAACAAATACTCGCTCGGCGTTATCACATTTGGGCAAGAGAAGCTCCATATATTCATGTATCAATTCTCACTGACAAAAGATTGGGAGCAGGATACATCTCTTGATTATAAGTATACGGATTTGCTGAGTGCTGAAATCGAAAGACAAAGCCATACTTTTAAGTTCGGCGTTAAAGCTATTGAGACAAAGGTTGAGTTTGAATCTATCGTCATTCGCAAAAACGACGGCGAAGTAATATTCACGATGCCTGTCCGTAATGCTGCCGACGTCGACAAGACTGTTGACACAATCAATCACTTAATAGAAAATCGCAAAAAAGAAGAAAATACCGTCAACAACCTCTAAAAAAGCCATAACTGAAGCTACAATAGTGTATAGTGTAGCGTCAGAGATGATGTGTTAAATAATCATCTCCCTATAAACATAAGCAAAGAATAAAATATCGCCCGCAAGGTGAAAATTACCTTGCGGGCGTTTTTATTATCCCGCATTACTTACTTTTTACCAGAGGTGATAGATTAAATGAAAACGCGTAAAATGCTTGAATATACGGCTGTTTTTACAGCAGGGGCTGTCTTATACTCGGCGATTGAGGTGCTTTGGCGTGGCTATACACACCCGTCGATGGCGGCAACAGGCGGCGTATGCCTTGCCGCAATGTACGCATACGATAAAACACACGAAAAGTGCCCGCTTCCGGCAAAAGCACTATATGGAGCCTGCCTTATAACGTCGGCGGAATTTGTTGTGGGGTGCGCTGTAAATCTGCTTTTAGGACAGCGTGTATGGGATTATTCCGGATTTCGCTTTAATCTTCTTGGGCAGATATGCCTTTTATATTCTTTTTTATGGTATCTTTTGTCGATACCGGCGTTTTTGCTTTGTCGTTTTGCCCGCAGGCTTTTCAGAGCGGGCAGTTGTGAGAAAAAATTTAATATGATATGATAAAACAAAGTAAATAAATTAGCATCGGAGCTTTCAATGGCACGGACATCAAGATATTTACGCACAAAAAGCGGGCGGCGATATAAAATACTGCTGATTTTATCACTTATAGCGGCTGTTCTTGCCGTCATAGGCGCTGCGATAGCAGTTGACGTCGCCCGCCGCATACCAGACGGGGTGCTGAGAGCGTATTTTATAGACGTCGGGCAGGGTGACGCTTCTGTTATTCTCTGGAATGGTGGTTGTGTCGTCATTGACGCAGGAACAGAGGCGAGTGCCGAGCGTCTTTCCATATACCTGCGGAAACTGGGCGTATCGAAGATAGACTGCGCCGTTTTTACGCATCCGCACTCGGACCATATCGGCGGCGGGGATAATATTCTCGCTGATTTTGTTGTCAAGTCGGTTGTTATGCCTGACTGCCCATATGAAGGGGAATCATATAGCGAGCTTCTTTATTACATAGAAAAAGAAGGGTGCTCAATTTACATGGCGACGCCGGGGGATGAATACTCCTTCGGTGATGTAATAATGACGGTGCTTGGTCCGTGTACTGAATATGGCGATGAAAATGACATGAGCGCTGTCGTCAAGGTTACATATGGCGATATTGACTTCATGTATACAGGTGACGCTGAATCAGATGCAGAGTATGACATTATTAATTATTGGGGCGTCGATATACTTGATGTCGAAGTGCTGAAGGTTGGTCACCACGGCTCATATACATCGACAACGGAGGAATTTCTTGCGGCGACAACGCCCGAGTTTGCCATTATTTCGTGCGGACGGCAGAATGAGTACGGGCATCCTCATTCTAAAACGCTCGCAAGGCTTGAAAAGGCCGGCGCAAGCGTGTACCGCACGGACGAGGATGGAACTATTATTATTGAAACGGACGGCGTTGATGTATGGCGGTGTGTGAAGGGGTTTCTCGGACGTTTACACCGTGCTGACAATAAGAAATAATGTGCGATAATGGGGAATACGGTGAAATATAATAAAAAAAGCGTATCTTTGAGGCAATTGTATCAGCTCTTGCCTGAAAGATACGCTATTTCGTTTTCTTTAAGGTGCCGCCATTTGCCGGGTGGCAAAGAGCCAAGCCGAACATCACCTATCGCTGTCCGCGTAAGGCGCTTGATTTTAAGTCCGAGGAATGAGCACATGCGTCGTATCTGACGATTCCTGCCCTCTTTTAGCGTTAGCTCAACGGTCGTTTCACCCCCGCCGCGTGAGATAAGTTTTACGCCTACCGGCGCAAGAGCGTACGGGGTGCCGTCGGACTCAATTATTGTCATCGGCTCCGCGAGTTTTGCAAGGGTCGCATCCGGGACATCGCCGACAAGTATTACACGGTAAATTTTTGGTATTTCGTGGCGCGGATGCATAAGACGTGCGGCAAACTCCCCGTCATTCGTCAGCAAAAGAAGCCCGTCCGAGTACATATCAAGCCGTCCGACAGGGTAAACGCGCACACCTACATTTGCAGTAAGATCGGCAACAGACTTCCGCCCGCGCTCATCGTGCATCGTAGTGACAACGCCGGCGGGCTTATTCAGCATAATATATGTGCGCGGTGGTGGGGCAGTACCTGTG
>LFTK01000061.1 GCA_001513385.1 Clostridiales bacterium DTU064 | reverse complement strand
CATCATCGGAACATCGGCGTAATCGAGGATTTCAAAGTCCGCACGGTCGGAGATTAGCTCACCTGCTTTTAAGGCAAGCTGACGGTTTAACGAGTCTTTTCTTAACGAGCCGACTATTGCGACTATTTTTATTTTACTTTTTTTAACATCTGCCATAACTCACAACTCCAGTATTTAAAACGGTACTATCAATTTTTTCATACCGATATACTAATTTTATATCAAAACTGATACTAATGCTATATTTTTAGTTAAATTTTACCGTTGTATAGTAGTATTATCGATGACTTACTCACAATAATACGTGTATTTATATTGAAATAAAAAGAACATCGGAATTATTTTTATTACCCGATGTTCTTTCGTTTTTATATAGCTTTTATTTTACCGCTTCAAATGCTACATCAAGCGCTGCTATCAAATCCTCCACACTTTCAATGCCAACGGACAGGCGTATAGTGTTCGGTTTGATTCCCTGATCAAGCAGTTCTTCACCTGTAAGCTGTGAATGTGTCGTGCTCGCCGGGTGGATGACAAGAGATTTGACGTCGGCTACGTTTGCAAGAAGCGAGAAAATAGCCAGATTGTCAATAAACTTCTTAGCTGTTTTATCGTCGCCCTTTATTTCAAACGTAAATATTGAACCGCCGCCACGCGGGAAATATTTTTTATACACGTTGTGGCTCGGTTCTGTCGGCAGCGACGGGTGGTGAACAGCCTCTACCTGTGGGTGTTTTGATAAATAATCAACAATCTTCAGGGCGTTTGACACATGGCGCTCAACGCGAAGCGAAAGCGTTTCAAGCCCCTGCAGGAATAAAAATGCGTGGAACGGTGAAATTGACGAGCCGGTATCGCGCAGAAGTATTGCGCGAATGTACGTCACAAACGCCGCAGGACCGACAGCATCCGCAAATGACAGCCCATGATAGCTTGGGTTCGGATCCGTTATCCACGGGTATTTACCCGCCCCTGCTGCCCTCCAGTCGAATTTACCGCTGTCAACTATGACGCCGCCTATTGCCGTCCCGTGGCCGCCTATAAATTTTGTTGCTGAGTGGACAACGATATCGGCACCGTATTCAATCGGGCGTACAAGATACGGCGTCGCAAACGTCGAGTCAACGACAAGCGGAATATTGTGCTTGTGAGCTATTTTAGCTATTTCTTCAATATCAATTACGTTTGAGTTCGGATTGCCGAGCGTTTCAATGAATATTGCTTTTGTGTTTGGGCGGATAGCCGCTTCAAATGATCCTTCAACATCCGGATCAACAAATGTTGTCGTAATACCGGCCGACAACGGAAGCGTGTGCGCAAGCAAATTATATGTGCCGCCGTATATCGTTTTTGCCGATACGATATGCTCACCGCTGCGTGCAAGCGCCAGTATCGTGTAATTGATTGCCGCCGCACCGGATGCAACTGCAAGAGCGGCAACTCCTCCTTCAAGCGCCGCTATTCTCTCTTCAAACACACCCTGTGTCGGGTTCGTCAGCCGGCTGTAAATGTTCCCTGCAGCGCGCAGGCTGAAACGGTCTGCCGCATTCTCTGAGTTATGAAACACGTATGATGTTGTCGCGTATATCGGCACCGCCCTTGCGTCCGTCGCAGGATCGGCTTTTTCCTGTCCGATATGTACTTGTTTTGTTTCAAAGCCCCAGTTCTTTGAATTTCTTATATCAATGCTCGCCATTGTAGTGACCTCCTCGTATTTTTCGTTTTATCAATACTTAACCTTTCTGTTTTTCATAATACAGTATGGTTAACTATTTGTCTAATACGGGAAAACAATGCGCAGTTATAGATTCAGCCTATATGTCAGCACATAGTTTATACGGTCTTTACTATATGGCGAGCGGTTTTTTCCGTTTTTTATGCGCGTATTTTATGCAACGCGTTTAAATTTAAATATTACTGCTGTTTTTAGCTTTTTCCGAATGAATTTTCAGGTATTTTTTCATTTCTTCAATGTACATGCTGCCGATACTGCTTAAAACAGTGTTCTTTTTCGTTATATAGCCAATTTCCATTATGCTATTGGGGTTTTCCTCATCTGCTTCAAACGGGACGGCAATGAAATCCGTGCCGTTGAGCTCCTCGCATATGATTCCGGAGCACAATGTATAACCGTTGAGCCCCACCATAAGGTTGAGCATCGTTGCACGGTCACATGCTTTTATCATTCTCGGATATTCGTTTGTGCTTAATATTTCCTCAGCAAAGTAAAAAGAGCCGTTATCTCCCTGCTCAAAAGCAAGGCACGGATAATCACAAAGCTGGGCGAAGCTTATCGACTTTTCACCTGCAAGCGGATGACCGCGCCAGAGATAAACATATGCTTTACATTCGATAAGTGTGTGAAATTCAAGGTCATTTGCCGACAGCAGTTTCCGTATTGCCTTGCGGTTGAAATCACACAGGTACAAAACTCCTATTTCGCTTCTCATTGTGCCGACGTCGTTTATCACATCAAGCGTTTTCGTCTCACGGATTGCAAACTCATATTTTGAAAGGTCAAAAGCCTTTACTGTCTCAACAAACGCTTTTACCGCGAATGAATAATGCTGCGTCGACACGCCGAATTTCTTTTTTATGTTGCCTTTCTTGCCGAATTTTTCAAGCAGTAAATCATACTGCTCGCAAACCTGCCGCGCGTAGAGAATAAACTCGGCGCCATCAGCCGTCAGTGTCACGCCCCTCCCGCCGCGGTTGAAAATTACAATTCCAAGCTCCTTTTCTACTTCCTTGATAACACTTGTAAGCGACGGCTGAGAAACATAAAGCACCTCCGACGCACGGTTTATCGAACCGTACTCCGAAATTGTGATAATGTAATGAAGCTGCTGCAATGTCATATCTAAAGCTCCCTTTCACACATGGATGCCTACAAATATAAAATAAAACAAAGCCGCATAAAAGCGGCTCATATAATACAATCGCCTAACAGAAAAGCGAAAATGACAAGGAAAAATTAATTAACGGTAAAATAAAATTTCTCTTTTATATTGACACAAATTGTGCTATTATGCATATGGTCACTCATTTTGTGCCTTTTTAACTACTTTATAACATATGTTTTGTGGATTATATCATGCATCATACACCTTGTCAAGCACGCACGGGTATCAATGATAATACTCCAAATTTTAATATAAATTATTGACTTTGGTATCATCAAACATTATAATTTCATATATTGCATATATGTTAAATATGCATTTGCGTTGTTTAGCGCATTTTATTGTCTTAACTCCCCGACACCATAAGGAGATTTAACATGATAAATATAGAGCGCCTTATAAAGAGTTTTATTGAGCTTGTCAGTATTGACAACCCTTCTTATGGCGAGCGAGCGATGTGTGACTTTATTGCCGACCGTCTGCGATGTCTTGGCATTACGCCGTTTGAAGATGACACAGCTTCAAAAATAGGCGGGGCTGCCGGCAATCTTTACGCATACGTTGAGGGTGACCTTGATCTGCCGCCGATTTTACTTTCCGCTCACATGGACACAGTCGAGCTGTCATGTGGTAAGCAGGCTGTTGTCCACGATGATGGCAGAATAACATCCGACGGCAAGACAACACTTGGCGCTGATGATCTATCAGGCGTTGCCGCTATTCTTGAAGCGCTGACTGTCATAAAATCCCCTGGTTTCAATATAAAACACCGTCCGGTTGAAGTTTTATTTGACCCGGCTGAAGAAACTTACTGTGAAGGTATTAAACATTTTGATTTTTCAATGATAAAATCAAAAGAAGCATATGTTTTTGACCTAAGCGAATCTGTCGGTTATGCGGCAAACGAGGCACCGTCAATTATATCGTTTAAGGCTGAATTTACCGGCCGTGCGGCGCATGCAGGTTTTGCACCGGAGGAGGGCATACATGCTATAAAAGCAGCCGCCGCTGCCATTAATCAAATAAACTGCGGGCATGTCGGCAACACAACCGTCAACATCGGCACAATCACAGGCGGAAGTGCTGATAATATCGTACCCGAGCGATGTACGGTCACGGGCGAGGTGCGAAGTTTCAACAGTGATGACGCAAAGATGCGCTTATGTGAAATTGAAGCAATATTCCGTTCTGTTGCCGCTGATTTTTCATGTAAACTTGATTTTACGTCAAAAACGCTTTGTGATGCATATTATGTTGACCCCGAACATCCTGTTGCACAGCGCTTTTATAAAGCATGTGATGATATTGGAGTGAAAGCTACAATTTGTCGTACATATGGCGGCAGTGATAACAATCATTTTGTGCATCACGGTATAAACGGACTTGTCGTTGCCACAGGAATGCGTGGCTGTCATTCTTCTCGCGAATATATCAACTCTGATGATCTTGCTTTAACATCCGAGTTAATTTTATCGCTAATCCTATCGGAGGTATGACAAAAGGAAATGAAAAACCCCCTGAACTATCAGCTTTCAGAATATGACTGCGGGCCCACAACAATATTAAACGCCATCAGCTTTCTTTTCGAGCGTGAGGATATTCCGCCAGAATTAATTCGCACTGTGATGCTATACAGTCTTGACTGCTACGGCCCGGAAGGTAAATTTGGTGAATGCGGCACTTCATGTACGGCAATGATGTTTTTATGTAATTGGCTTTGCGGCTTCGGGAAAACTGGCCGGCTTCCGATATCATGTAAATATGTCACAGGGGAAGACGTATATATAGGTGAAGGCGGGGTAGTAACATCAGCACTGCAAAACGGAGGTGCCGTAATTGTCAGACTTTACTATGATGTTGCACATTACGTACTCCTCACCGGAATAAAAGATGACAGTGTCCTGATGTTTGATCCCTATTACCGGGCAGAGCCGTTTGATGAAAATGATATTATTGTAACGCTTGAGCATCCTTTCACATACAATCGCATCGTACCGTTTCATTATTCCAACCATGAAACAACCAATCTGTACTCACTCGGTCTGAAAAAAGAACGCGAAGCGATGATACTGTATAATAATAAAACCCCCACGGATGTAAAACTTGAGCAAGCATTAATAAACAGCGCAAACACCTCGCATGTGTAAGCATTAAAGGGGCTTTACAAAAACATAAGGCAAGGGGTTTCATCCCCTTGCCTTATGCTTTTGTTGCATTAAAAGCTCTTTTTCATTATCTCGACTGCTTTTTCTTCACCGCTAAGCGCTGATTTTAAAAGCTCGGCAACTTTCGCCCGGCCTTCTGGGCTGTTGATTTCATCCGAGTTTACGACACCAAACGACTCTATCCATGCGTTATGCACATCTTTATAAATCCGGGCAAGCTCCCCTTCATTCTCTTTCTCGAAATATTTCCACGCATAATATTTTAGCTCGCCGTATGTACCGAGGAAATATTTCATATTCCATACTGCATCAGGATTGAACTCGCCTTCAAAATGGCGGATAAGGGCAGGATATGCTTTAAGTCCCATAGCGTTTTCGCACCATTCCCCGCCTAAAAGGTGAGTAATAGCCAGCCTTTTCGTATCAGTTAAAATGGCTTCCTTTGATTTATTACTCTTACCTGTAACCGCAAGTACGGACATTATCGGAATTTCGCGTTTCCCGAGCGTATCATATGGCATTTGCGCACTCTTCGACTGCCAGCTGTTTATGGCAAGTGTTGAAAATGTCTGCGTTTCGTCATCATAACCTGTGATAAGGCCCCATTCCGGTATTCCGATATCCCATGACACAACCGGTACGCCATTGTCAATTGACTTTTTAATAACTTTTATAGCTTCACGGCGCAAAAATTCCTCGGCATCATCCTGCCCCCAAAGGCGCTCAACGTAGTCACAAGTCAAGCCGCCGTTTTCAACCCACGGCTTTTGCATGCAAAACTGCCACATGCTCGTCGCGGATGGGCAAAGATCATCTGATACCCACATTCGAAAAGCAAATCCGCTTGTTGCTATAATATCGTCCGCATATTCCGGCCATGGGCTTTTTTCACAGCGCAAGAGAGTGATTTCGCAAAAGAAAATAAAAAACCTGTGTCGTCATGTACACCTTCCCATGTAATGTTGAGTTCCTTCATGTTGTCCTCCGATGTTTTTATTTATATTTTTTAGCTCTTCACTCATCAACCTCGAGGGGGATATAGATTTTTTCGCTGAATGTACGGCTTTCTTCGATATAGGTTTCTAATTCATAATCATGTTTTCGCCTGTATCCATTTTTAGGATGCCAAGAATCATTGATATACTGCCATGTACGGTGAATAGTGTTTACAAAATCAGCGTGTGTTGAAACCGGTGTTTCAAAGACTGCATACACACCGCCGTTTATTTTAATCTCTATTGTTCCCTCTTTATCTCCGGCGACATTTTCACTCTTTATTCCAATAAAGTAATCAAGTCTGCTCTCATCCTTGTTCCAGAAGGATACACCGTAATCCTCACAAACAACGCCCCCCGACAGACGCAGGGATAACTTTTTTGCATTATACTTATTCCAGAATTTCGGCGGGGAATCTTCGTCGCTTTTATATACAGTCAGAGAAAAGCTTGGCAGCTCTATGTATTTTGGCAATACAAAAAAAGGCTTTTCATTCAAGGAAAGCGCATCGTATAGCTTAAGGCTGTTTTTTACTTTCTTATATTCCGTTGGCAGGACGCAGTGTTCATTCTTAAAGGAACGTGTGAAGTTTTCCTTTGAATTAAATCCATAAGCGAAAGCAATCTCGGATATGTATTCATCACTATCATCCTGTGCTATGCGCTTTGCGACCTCTGATAACCTTCTTTTGCGGATGTAATCTGCCGGCGTTAAGCCTACAACTTCCCTAAATACACGTAAAAAATGATATTTTGAATATCCGGCGGCAGCGGCACACGCAGCCAGATCAATCTCGCTTGTTAGGTTTTCTTCGATATACTTAACAGCTCTTGCTATATGATCTTTGTAGTACATAATTGACTAAATACATCTCCGGTAAGATAATACAAAATATCGAAACCTGATAATTGATAATTATTGCTATTTTAAGTTTGCTCATGAAACTTCAGATACAATATACCATGAAACTATATATTGCCACAAGAGGCATTTAATCGGGTGCAGGAGCCTTTTACGATAATTTATGTGAAAACAACTCTTTTTCATTGATTATCAACAATATAAATGTTATAATTTTTTATAATAGCACAGTCTCACAAAACTCAAAACAATAAAGAAGCACAATTCCCGCGTTCTTAAAACAAAATAAAAAAATGTATCAGGAGAAACGCCATGCTTTTTGTTGAGAGAGAAAAATCAAGGACAATCAAGGAAGTAAAAA
>LFTK01000111.1 GCA_001513385.1 Clostridiales bacterium DTU064 | reverse complement strand
GCCGACAACAGGCGTGCCGGCCATAAGACCTGTCAGCTCGGCAGCAGAACGCGTCACGCGGCCTGTGATATCCGGAGATTCGTATACGCGGCCGAGAAGGGAACGGTCAATTTCAAGCTTTTCAAGCACTTCATCTGACCACTCTCTCTTTGCTATGTCGAGAAGCTGCATGCCTGATGCATCCGAAACTTCCGTTGCAATCTCTCCTGTCAGCATGAAGCGTATGTAGTCTTTCGGTAAAAGAATAGTCTTGCATTTTTCGTAGATTTCCGGCTCGTTTTCGCGCACCCATAGGATTTTTGACGCTGTGAAACCGGTGAGGGCAGGCGATTTTGTTATCTCCATAAGCCTGTCGGCGCCAACACGCTCCGTTATTTCATCGCACTGGGCGGCTGTGCGCTGGTCGCACCATATGATGCTGCGGCGCAAAACTTTGCCGGCGGCGTCAAGCATAACAAGACCATGCATCTGCCCCGAAAGCCCAATCCCCGCTATTTGAGAGACGTCTATACCTGCCGTGACGGCGCGAATACCGGCAACGGTGGCTTCCCACCAGTCGGACGGATCCTGTTCTGCCCAGCCGTTTTGCGGCTGGTACATGGGATATTCGCCCGTATATGACGCAAGTTTTTTGCCCGCTTCATCAAAGAGGGCAGTTTTAGTTCCGGATGTTCCTATGTCAATGCCGAGAAGGTATGCCATAGATATGTTCCTCCTGAAGATGATGCCGGTTCCGTGGCATCACAGAATCGGCATCGAAATGAATGTATCTTACAGATTAAAAAGTACGGAGTTAAGTACGTTCTCAAGGTATTCCTGTCTGCCACTGCCGACGCTGTCCAGAACTTCGCCTTTTGAAAGTACATATGCTTCGAGATCTTCAATCGTAGCTTTGCCGGAAATGATGTCAACGCCAATGCCGGATTTCCAGCTTGAATAACGATCGGCTATGAATTTGTCAATCGTTCCGTCTTCACGCAGCGCAAGAGCAACACGGAATCCGAGAGCGAAAGCGTCCATACCTGAAATATATGCGTGGAAAATATCTTCGGGCGTAAACGAACCACGTCTTGTCTTTGCGTCGAAGTTGAGACCGCCGTTTGTGAAACCACCGGCTCTCAGCACTTCTATCATTGCAAGTGTTGTGTCGTAAACGTCAGTCGGGAACTGGTCGGTATCCCAGCCGAGGAGCATATCGCCACGGTTTGCGTCGATTGAGCCGAAGCGTCCGTTAATGCGGGCTACTGCAAGCTCATGAGCAAAGGTATGTCCGGCAAGTGTTGCATGGTTAGCTTCTATGTTGAGCTTAAATTCATCAAGCTTATACTTTGTCAAGAAGCCAATGACAGTTGCGGCATCAAAGTCATACTGATGTTTTGTCGGTTCCTTCGGCTTCGGTTCAATATAAAAGTCACCCTTAAAGCCGATCTTGCGACCGTATTCACTTGTCATGCGTAAAAGGCGAGCCATGTTGTCAAGCTCAAGCCCCATGTCGGTGTTGAGGAGCGTTTCATAGCCCTCACGGCCACCCCAGTAAACGTATCCGCTGCCGCCGAGCTTTACCGTAACTTCTATGGCCTTTTTAATCTGAGCAGCAGCATATGCGAATACATCGGCATAGGGAGATGTGCCTGCTCCGTGCATATAGCGCGGATGATTGAAGCAGTTTGCCGTTCCCCAGAGAAGCTTTTTGCCTGTCTTTTTCATAAGAGAGGCAATGTAGTCGGCCATTTCGTCAAGATAAGCGTTAGTTTCGCTAAGAGTTGCTCCCTCGGGGGCAATATCGCGGTCATGGAAGCAGAAATAATCAATCGAGAGCTTGTCCATCAGCTCAAAGCCGGCGTCAGCTTTCTTTTTATAAATATCGAGCGGATCTTTTCCACCGAAGCTCTTGTCTGAGGTCGCGCGACCGAACATATCGGTGCCTTCGGCACAAAGAGTATGCCAATATGACATAGCGAACTTGAGATGCTCACGCATCGGTTTGCCGTCGATTATTTCGTCGGGGTTATAAAAGCGGAAAGCAAACGGATTGCGCGAATTTTTCCCCTCATACTTAATTTTCGGGATTGAGGCAAATATTTCGCTCATTTTATTAACTCCTCATTATGTATTTATGTAATTACAAAATTACCCTACGATAAATGTAACATACCACCGGTGTCATTACAATAGCCATTAAAACAAATATATAGTCAAATTTTTGTGTATTGCGATATTTTGCACATACTAAAATCCAAAATAACGCTTAGCATTAAAGTATGATATATCGCGAACAATTTCCGCGGCCGTATCATCGTCGCCGTAAAGCCCGCTCTCGAGCCATCCACCGACAAGCGAGCATAAAATACGGCGGAAATATTCGTGGCGGGGGTAGGAGGTGAAGCTGCGTGAGTCCGTCAGCATACCGAGGAATGAGCCGAAAACTGAAAGGGAAGCAAGCGTTGTCATTTGCTCTTTCATTCCGTGGAGCGTATCGTTAAACCACCATGCGCTTCCTTGCATCATCTGCGGCATGCCGTTCGATGATGTTTGAAAACTACCGATAAGGGCGGCAACTGCCGCATTGTCGGACGGATTTATCGGGTACAGGATTGTGCGGGGCAGGGAATCGGATGAAGAAAGCATATCAAAAAGCTTCGCAAGGTCGTCAATTTTAACCGAGGTGCCAATCGTATCAAATCCTGTATCTGGCCCGAGTTTTTTGAACATAACTGAGTTTGCATTGCGCAATACTCCGAAATGTATCTGCATCACCCAGCCGCGCCGGCGATATTCATGACCAAAGAAGCGCAGCATCTCACCTTTGAACGCAGCAATCTTTTCGGGCGCGATGACATAACCGTCATTTGCAAGTGCCTCTTGAAACGCGTTTTCAGCCAGAAAAGCATTTGGCTTGACATAGAACGGGTAAATGTCAAGACCGTGGTCAGCGACGCTGCAGCCATGCTGTTCAAAAAAGTCAAGACGGCGCATGTATGCTTCAAAAAGCGAATCTAAATCTTTTATTTTTACACCGGATACCTCAGACAGGCGTGAAATATATGAGCGGTAACCTTTAGCCTCAATGTTTATGCCCTTATCAGGGCGAAATGCGGGATATACCTTCGTTTTGAAGCTCTCATCCGCTGCAATTGTGCTGTGATATTCAAGCGAATCGGCCGGGTCATCTGTTGTGCAGATGACCTCGACATTTGAGCGCCGGATAATGTTTTTGACAGAAAAATCGTCCTTCGCCAAAGCATCGGCGGTCAGATGCCATATTTCATCACATGTTTTTTCGGACAGAATAAGGTCGCAGTCAAAGTAGCGGCGAAGCTCAAGGTGTGTCCAGTGGTAAAGCGGGTTTCCGATAAGCCGGGGCATGACGCGCGCATATGCGCGGAATTTTTCATAATCGGAAGCATCGCCTGTTATGTACTTTTCGTCAACTCCGGCACTTCTGATAGCGCGCCATTTATAATGGTCACCGCCAAGCCAAAGCTCCGTTATATTTGAGTATTTTTTATCTTCGGCTATATCTTTCGGTGGCACGTGGCAGTGATAATCGATGATAGGCAGGTTTTCCGAAGCGGTATGATAAAGCCACTTTGCGGCATCGCTATCAAGAAGAAAATCCTCACTCATAAATTTCTTTTTTTCACTCATTAATCAATATACCTCCCGCTTTTTTTGCGTATTTTATGTAACCCGCATATCGCGGGTGTTTATTTATCATCGTCGCCGAAAATGCTACCTAAAAACCGCTCGAACCAGCTCTTTTGCTTTCCGGTGCCAACATCAGTTTTCGCGATGAGCGGTACTTTTAAGATAAGGTCTTCGCCATCGTAATACTCGACGGAGCCTAATACATCGCCGGCAGATATAGGTGCATAATAAAACCGGCTCATATATACGACGCGGCGCGGGCG
>LFTK01000045.1 GCA_001513385.1 Clostridiales bacterium DTU064 | reverse complement strand
GCTGCACTTTCGAATAAAATCCCCGCATTCAAGGGGTTTGCGCCTGTCCTGCGCGGATATTACGCCCCTGACGGCGGTTTTATCATATCAGGCGGCACCTCTTTTGCGACAGAATTTGCAAAACGCTCCGCCGAGCAGATTCGCTCTCAGCTTTCCATATTTGAAGGCCGCGATGTCAGCGCTGAAAAAATAAAATTTACAGTTGGCGCTACCGACACAAAAGACAGTAAAAAAAGTGAAAAAAACAGCCACCATCCGATTGATGAGCTTGACGATGGTGAGTTTTAAATACTTTTGAATCAATAATTACACCGAGGTGACTACGTGATGAAAGCAAGATTGCCCCAGGGCATGGGCGGTGGCCCGCAAAACATAAATCAGATGATCCGCCAGGCGCAGAAAATGCAGGAGCAGATGCAGGCGCTTCAAGAGGAACTCAATGCGCGCGAATATGAAGTCTCTGCCGGCGGCGGAATGGTAAAAATAAAGATAAACGGCGAGCGCCGCATACTTTCCGTATCGATAGACCCTGATATCGTTGATCCCGACGATGTTGAAACACTTGAAGATATCATTACAGCTGGTGTCAATGAAGCTATAAAGCTTGTTGACGATACGAACACGGCTGAAATGAATCGCCTGACGGGTGGTCTTGGCCTTCCCGGGGGACTCTTTTAAGCGGGGCTTTTAAAATAATGTCCGAATATATTGAACCTATTGAAATACTGGCAGAAAAATTCCGCCGTCTGCCCGGCGTCGGACGAAAATCTGCACTGAGAATGGCTTTTTCAATCCTTGACATGACCGATGAGGAAGTCAATGCTTTCGCTGACGCCATTCTTGCGGCAAAAAGAGACGTGCACCAATGCTCTGTATGCGGAAATTTAACTGACGGTGATATTTGCTCCATATGCCGGGACGAATCGCGCGACCATTCGGTTATATGCGTCGTTGAGGATGCGCGCGACGTCGCCGCTCTTGAGCGGGTGCGCGAATATACAGGGCTGTATCATGTTCTTGGCGGCGCAATATCTCCCGTGCGTGGTAAAGGGCCGGAGGATTTGACCGTCAATGAGCTGATTAACCGTATAAAAAATGGCGGCGTTCAGGAGGTCATCATAGCAACTAACCCAACGGTTGAAGGTGAGACGACAGCAATGTATATCGCACGCATTTTACGCCCGCTTGGTGTAAAAACAAGCCGCCTTGCCTACGGAGTTCCTGTCGGTGGCGATCTTGAGTATGCCGACGAGGTGACGCTTAACCGCGCACTTGAGGGTCGCCGTGAGATTACATGATTAAATTTGTACAAAATCACATTAACCGTTGACTGATACCCAACATTTGTGGTATGATTACACATAAGAACAATACTAACTGCATCTTGAGGTAGTAATTATGCTTAAAAGAATAATTGCAATTACTCTTGTTTTAATACTCGCACTTGGTGCTCTTGCCGGATGCGGTAAAGATAAAGACAGCGGAGGTATTCCACTCGGATCTGATACTGATGATGCCGAGGATCAAAATGAACAGACGTTGACGGCTCCTAATGGTGAATCTATAACTCTTCCCAAAAATATTACATCAGTCATAACCGTTTCTCCCGCCGCGAAGAATATTTTTGATGAGCTTGGCTTATCTTCAAAGGTAAAAGCTTCATACGACGTTGATAAAGATAGTACTAATGATATCATAAATGCCAAACCCGATGTTGTTATTTATGACAATGGTGCTGCTATCGACACCGATGCTATTAAAAACGCAGACATAATCGCCATTGAGCTTCCCGTCTGCAACAGCATGGCAGATGTGAAAAAGCACATAACATTCATTGGCAACATGATGGGTATTGCAACACAGGATAAAGTGAAATCCATCACAGATGACCTCAATGTCATGCAGCTTTCGACATCAAACATTAAGAAATTAAAAGTTTACTTCGAGCTGGGCTATGATTCCGAAACAGGTAAATACATGACGATAGCCCCCTACTCATATATTTATGAGCTTCTCTCGTCTGCCGGTGGTGACAGCATATTCGGCGTCGACAGTGGCTACGAAGGCTTCATCTCTGTAACTGCCGATGAAATTATCGCGGCCAACCCCGCTGTTATATTCACCCTCGGTTCAGCTGAGGATATAACATCTCGTGAGGGATGGGATTCGATAGACGCCATTAAAAACGGTTATGTTTATGAAATCGAGGACATTGCTCCATCCTTTATTGCTGTAGACGCAGCACAGGCAATGCACGAAGTCCTCTCGCCCATTCTCTTTGGCGATAAAACTGAAAAATAATAATTATTTAAATACATCACAATAAAAACCGCTCACATGAGCGGTTTTTATTGTGCTCTTTTATTGTTTTTCTGCACATGAGTTATCGGCGCCGAGTGTTCTGTCCCTTTCTATTAAATAAGCAAGTGCCTTAACACCGACATCAATTGCCCGGCTTGTGTCGTGGCAGTCCTCCTCATCCGTAAAACCTGCTGCTTTTCGCTCCTGATTCCATATAGCTAATAAAACAGTTCCTGCACGCACACCGAGCGCAGCAGCAACAGTGAAAAGTGCCGCCGATTCCATCTCGCTTGCAAGCACGCCAAGACGCCGCCAGGCATCCCACTTGCTCATCAATTCATATGCCACCGGCATTCTTTCAGGCTCGTGCTGCCCGTAAAACGAATCCTTGCAGTGTACAACACCTGCATGCCACGGATATTTCAGTTCATCCGCCGCGTGTGTAAGCGCCGTGACAACAGTAAAATCAGCGGTTGCAGGATATTCAATCGGTGCGTATTCTCTGCTTGTCCCCTCGTGACGTATGGCCGAAACCGGTATTATCAGATCGCCTGACTTCACCTTCATGTTTATGCCGCCGCAGGTTCCCACGCGGATGAAAGTATGCGCGCCAAGCCGCGAGAGCTCTTCCATCGCAATAGCTGCACTCGGACCTCCGATTCCTGTTGATGTAACCGAAACACGCTCGCCCAGCAGTGTCCCTGTATAAGTTGTAAATTCCCTATTTGACGCGACAAGCTCCGCGTTTTCAAATCTTTCAGCTATCGCTTCGCATCTTCCCGGATCCCCCGGTAAAATTATGTATTTACCGACGTCCCCTGCCCCGCAGGCGATGTGATATTGCTTATTTTCAGTGCTCATATTTTCCCTAAAACAGCTATCGCTGTATATCCTTTCATTCACAATAATTTAATTTATTATAACATCGTAAACACTGCCGAGCAACCGCATAAACCGCAGGGAAATTTGGAAAAGTAAAATTGCGTATGTAAAAAATACGACGTTTATCTCTGCGGGGTGTGTAGCGGTGTTCAAATGCGGGAAGAAGCGCGATTACAAAAAGCAGAAAAAAATCAGAACAAAATCCCGTGCGTTACCGATGATTTGTGCTATTATCTTCTCTGCTGTCGTATTCAATGACGCAGGAGCGGGGGCACAAAATAAAATAAGCGAAACGGCAGTTGAAGCAATTGCGTATGCGTCAGATTATTATTCCGCTGCCGATTATTCGACATCTGCGCCAATCGTCACCACCGAAAACACAATTACCGTTAAATATAAAATGTTCGGTAATTTTAAAACAGGCGGGTATGCTTATCTCTCATCATTTTCTTATTCGGATGAGTTTTTCGCTTTTGATTCATCTGTATTTTCACCAGCTATTGCACGTGCATCAATCGCGCTCGCCGCAGCATCATACCGCAATGACCCGCCCGGTTCTTACATCAGACGTGCTATCATTGATATGGGATACAATATCGTCGTGAGCAGAGGCTACGATATCAAAGATGATGAAGACGGCGGCATGGCAGCAGATGTACAAGATACGGTTGCATATACTATTGGCCGTCGTTTAGCAAATATCTCCGGTAAATATCGTTTTATTTACTGCATAGTACTGCGCGGTACGGAAGGCGCCGGTGAATGGTTATCAAACATTGACACCGGCGTATCATCTGACGCTGACCACGAAGGTTTCAGGCGAACAGCCGACGCTCTTCTCGCTGAAATATCAAAGCGTATCACAACAAAGGCTGAAAATAACATCATATGGATCACAGGACACAGCCGCGGCGGCGCTGTCGCCAACCTTCTTGGTGCGACGATAACAGAATCACAAATCTTCGCATCACGAGATAATATATATGTCTACACATTCGGCTCGCCTAATACGACGACTAAAGCAGGTGTTTACGATAATATATATAATATTATCAATCCAGATGATATAATCACCGTGCTTCCCCCTGAAAGGTGGGGTTTTCACCGCTTTGGCGATTCAATAGAACTCTCCCGCGATGCTGCTGTTTATTCAAAGATGAAACGCAACTTTTACGAGCTGACGGAAGGTACCGAATATACCTCCCTTGGCGGCACGGAAGAATTCAAACAGATTGTTGCCCGCTGGTGTCCGAAACCTGATGATTATTATGACAAAGGTGTCATCGGCTATTCACCGTATGACATCATATCAATCGTCCTCACAGATATTCAGAATGCCTTAACTAAATTCTCCGCGGCACAGCTTATTCAGTTTTCGCTTTATCACAACAGCGGTATTAAATTTGTATATTACTGCTACGAAAATTACATGGCAATAGCGTGTGGCCACTGTTATGAATCATATATCGCATGGATAAACGCAACATGGCCGGATGAAGGAACAATATCAGAAGTATCAGAGTCGCGTGGCAGCATAGCCGCATGAGATATGCTAAAAAGCACGCAAAAGGCTTATAAAAACGCCCGCAGTATTCTTCTGCGGGCGTTGTTTTCTTTTACTGACAGTTAAAAGCGCGTGTTTAAACCTTAGCTATAAATTAATAATCCGTGTAGGCGTCAGAGTTATCTTCATTTTTGTTATCATCACTCTCACCAACGCCATCAGTGCCAACTATAGCTTTACCGCAAGCCGGACATACAAGAGCTGAGATATCCTCGTCTTCGTCAACGTATATGGTTTCTTTGCAGTGTGGACACTCTACCTCGTATAAGTCACCCTCACCGCAGCACTCATCACAGCAATCGTCGCAGTACATATCATCATCGTCATCGTCGTATTCATCATCGTCGTATTCGTCATCATCATAATACTCGTCATCATAGATGATTTCCTCGACGTCGCCAAGCGCTTCATCAAGCTCCTCAACGTAATCGCCAAGCTCGTTTGTTTCGTTATCAAGCTCATCAAGCTTGTTTGAAATATCTCCTAATACATTAATTATCTCACTAATCACTTTTGTATAAGGATTCTGTGGATCAATCTCAAGACCGGCCATGAGTCCCTTGATATAAGCGCATTTTTCCTTAACGGTCACCTCGGATATCCTCTCTTTCTCTTTCTCTTTCTCTATCTCACTCTCGCGTCATTCTATATTATTTGTTATGCGCGCTCAATATATTCGCCTGTTCTCGTATCGATTCTTAGCTTGTCACCGGTGTTTATGAAAAGCGGTACGTTGATCTGTGCACCTGTTTCAAGCGTTGCCGGTTTCTTTGCGCTCTGTGCTGTGTCGCCACGAAAACCAGGTTCGGTATTTGTTACCTCAAGTACAACGAACATCGGCGGTTCGACTGCAAACACGTTGCCCTTGTAGGAAACGAGCTTGCAGATGTCATTTTCCTTTACGAACTTGAATGCATCAGGCAGCAAAGATTTGCTTATCGGTATCTGATCGTAGGTATCCATATCCATGAAATAGTATAAATCACCGTCATTGTACAGATACTGCATTTCCTTGCGTTCAATGCGTGCTTCCTGGAACTTATCTGTCGGGCTGAACGTACGCTCAACAACGCTTCCTGTCATAACATTGCGAAGCTTTGTGCGCACAAAAGCAGCACCCTTACCAGGTTTGACGTGTTGGAATTCAATGACCTGATAAACAGAACCTTCGTCGTCTTCAAATGTTAATCCGTTTCTAAAATCGCCTGCTGTTACCATATTATTTGTATCTGCGTCACGGCGGCACGCCGCGATGCCGAAAACTCCTTTCGGTGCATATATGTATTATAATTGACCTTTGTTATTTTAATACATCTTTTTAAATATTGCAATAGTAGGAGCAATTTTCAGCCTAAAATAGCTGTTTTTAGTCCATATTTTATAAATTATACCGGTATTTCGATTAGCTCCTTCGGGCAATTGGTTAAATTTCTTGCACCTCCCGGTATAATCTCCATCATATCCTCAATGCGGCAACCGTATTTACCCTCTATATAAATACCCGGCTCGACTGTTACTATCTGTCCTACCTCTAATACAGCGTCACCTGCGCGTGCGTGAAGCCCCGGCGCTTCATGTATCATAAGGCCGACGCCATGACCGAGACTGTGTCCGAAGCAGCCTTTATAACCTGCTTCATCAATAATGTCGCGGGCGACCTTGTCGGCATCAGCATTCTTGTAACCTTCCGCTATAACTGCTTCCGCCGCAAGCTGCGCTTTGAGAACAGTATTGTAAATCCGGCGCATCTCATCATCAGCACGGCCGACAACGACTGTGCGCGTCATATCTGAATGATAACCGTTGACGACAGCACCGAAGTCAAACGTTAAAAATCCGCGCTCTATCGGTATGTTGCGCGGCACGCCATGAGGCAAAGCTGACGCTGTACCCGATACGCATATTGTCTTGAAGCTGATATCTTCCGCGCCAAGACGCTTCATTCTGTATTCAAGCTCCGCCGCAAGCTCCGTTTCCGTGCGACCGGCACGGATTTCCGGCAAAAGCTCAGCAAAAGCCTGCTCTGCTATTCTCTGTGCCGCGATGATGTTTTCAACCTCTTCTGCATCTTTATAAAGGCGCAGGTCTTCAATTAGCGAGCCGGCGCACACAAGCTCAATGCCCGGCAGGCGCTTTTTGAGAGACTGATATCCTGCATATGAAAGGACATTGTCCTCAAATGCTAAGCTTTTGACATCGTTTTCCCGACAAAGATTCTCAAGATAATCGCCTTTTGCTCTGTCAGGTACAATTACATTATACCCGCCGGTAATGCTTTTTTTAGCGGCTTCGATATAACGGAAGTCTGTCAGTACATATGACTCATTTTTTGTTATAAGCACACTGCCATCCGAAAAATCAAATCCCGTCAGATAACGCGCATTTATCTCTGATGTGACATAAAGCGCATCCGCCCCCAGCTCAGAGAGCTTTTTTTTCGCTTTTTCAAGCCTTTTCTGCATAAAATGTTCTTTATCCTCCTGTGTTTTATCCGTTAATGCCACTTGTATTTTTGTATTTCCGTAAAAGCGGGCGCTCACACGCGCGTTTAATACGGAATAAAAGTGATTTCTTATCTTTAATCGGCGTTACGACTATTGCCCGTATTCCGAGACGCTTTGCCGCCATAACATCGGTAAAGAGCTGATCGCCGAGCACAGCAGTCCTCTCGGGTGAAATGCCCATTGCGGCAATAGCGCGACGCAGCGCATACCGCGAGGGCTTGCGGCTGTTGTGAAAAGCCGGCGCGTTTAGCTTTGAGTTGAAAAGCGAAACACGCTGCCTGTTGTTATTTGAGACAAACGCCACCTGAATTCCGTTTTGCTTGAGCTTTTCATACCAGCAAAGTACCTCTTCTGTCGGCTCCGCATCATCGTATGTTACAAGCGTATTGTCTATATCGCATATAAGCGCATCAATCTGAGCTGATTTTAAAAAATCAGGTGTCACGTCTCTGTATGAATTAAATATGAAATCAGGTTTTACATATCTGTCGAGCATTTCTATTATGTTCCTCATAATGTGCAAACAGGCGAAAAACGCCGCTATATTATGTTGATGTTGTCAGGTCCGAAACTTATAGGTAAAAGCTCATTTAGTTTATAAACCGAGTAGTGCTCAGGCTCACCGAGCACAACTTCAAACTCCTCCGGTACGGTAAACTCTCTCATAAACTGCAGGCAAATGCCGCACGGCGGGAACTGAGCCGCACTTCCCTTTCCTGCACCGGTACCGTAAACGGCAATAGCAATAAACTCTCGTTCACCCGTAGTAACAGCCGCCGAAAACGCGACGCGCTCGGCGCATATCCCCGCAGGATACGATGCGTTTTCGATGTTTACCCCTGTATAAACGGTACCGTTTGCGGCCAGAAGCGCGGCACCGACAGAAACACCCGAATAGGGGCTGTACGCGCGCCTGGCAGCATCACTTGCCGCCACTATAAGCTTATTATAATCGATCTTCATATTTCCTTATCGTGCATTGTGAGTGCTGTTTCCAGCGCAATCTCAACCATCCTCGAAAAGCCCCTCTCGCGCTCCTCAGACGGCGTTTCCTCACCGGTCATAATATCGTTTGACACCGTACAAATGGCAAGCGCGCGTTTTTTTGCACGTGCCGCCGTAATATAAAGCCCTGCCGCTTCCATTTCAACGGCAAGCACGCCCATATCAGCCCACTTTTTCATAGCTTCTATGCCGCCTACACCGTAATACATATCGGATGACAAAACCGGACCAATATGCACTTTTATAGGTGCTTCTCCGCACGCAGTAAAAACTGCTTCCTTTGCTGCTGATAAAAGCTCATACGATGCTGTCGGCGCATACGTACCCGGCAATCCCAGATTTGATATGACGGCAGAGTCAGTCGATGCAGATATTGCAAGAACAATGTCGCGTATGCTGACGGCGGGGTTTATGCTCCCCGCTGTTCCGACCCTTATTATATTTGAAACGCCATAGAAGTTGAAAAGTTCGTGGCTGTAAATCATGATTGACGGGATGCCCATACCGCTTGCCATAACGCTTATGGGGACGCCTTTGTATTTGCCCGTATAACCAGCAACGCCACGTACATCGTTGACAAGTTTTGCATCCGTGAGAAACTCCGATGCTATCCACCTTGAACGGAGCGGGTCGCCCGGCATGAGAACAGTATCTGCAAAGTCCCCGGGCATGGCTGAGTTATGGGGCGTCGGGCAGTGCATGATATTGTCGTCTTTCATTTTAATCATGTCATCCCCCTAAAAGTGAAAGTCAGTATAAAGAGGGCTTGTCTTTATCCTCTATAAAACCATCGTCTTTATTTTCTGCTGCAAGGCGCAAAAGTGCGCTTGAGCCGATTCTTGATGCACCAAGCTTTATAAAATCAGCCGCATCCTCAAATGTTCTTATGCCGCCGGCTGCTTTTATTTTAACATGCGGCGCACAGTTACGGGCTAAAAGTATAACGTCCTCGCGTGTTGCACCGCCACCCGAAAATCCGGTTGATGTTTTTATAAAACCGGCGCCTGAAAGAGATACAATCTCACACATGCGAAGTTTTTCTTCGTTTGTCAGAAGGCAGCATTCAATTATAACTTTAAGGACACGCCCGCGGCATGCGTCCTTTACACGCTTTATCTCCTCAAGCACATCACCAAAGCGTCCGTCTTTAACAAGTCCTATATTAATAACCATATCTATTTCATCTGCGCCGGCGTCGACTGCGTGACGTGCTTCATAAACTTTTGCTCCCGGCTCGGAATAACCGAGCGGGAAACCGGCAACAGTGCAAATAGGTATGCGTCCGGCTGCATATCGGGCAGCTTCAGCTACACGGCTCGGCGGAAGGCAAACAGACGCAGCACCGAAGCGTATTGCGTCATAACACGCCTTCTCAACATCTGCTTTACTGACTGCCGGTGACAGTATTGTATGATCGGTTTTTGAGATTATATCTTTTATATCCATATAGCGGCGTTATTCTTTACGCATCCTTTTATTGTATCTATTTAAATTTATTATACCACCGATTGATAAAAAAACAAACAATGAATATGACAAGAGCGTTAAAACTGCTTTTTTATTGTAATTTAAACTCATAATCTGTCATCTTTTATTTATCTAATTTAGACTTTTTGAAGAATCATAATAAAAGCCATAAATGAAAATGTTCCCGGTAAAATGCCGGGAACATTGCATTTATATGTATTATTCCTCATCAAATATTCCGTCGACGCCATCGCATTTCTCAACGGGGTCAATTGAGCCGTCTTCGTTGAATTTAAACTCTGCAACGCATACCGAACGATGGAACGGACCGCCACCCGGAAGCTCTCCTGTATGATAAAAGAGATAAGTATGACCCTTGAAATCAACAATACCGGGGTGATTTGTAAAGGTTCCGCCCTTTTCGTCCATCAGTATTCCACCATAAACCCAGGGCCCGGTCGGCGACTTTGAAGTTGAGTAAGCAAGATGCTCCTGTCTCATATTAGGACGGAATGCAGCGTAAAACATGTAGTAAATGCCATTTCTCTTATATAGCCACGGCCCCTCGGTATATGTAGTGCCCGTTCTGTGTCCACCTTTACCAAACGACTCAGGCGTCATCGGAATCTTCACTACTCCGACTTCTTTGTTATAAGAAATCATATCCTCGTTAAGAAGCACGTATCTCAGCTCAGGATTGCCGAAATACAGATATGCCTGCCCGTCATCATCGATGAATACGGTCGGGTCAATATCGTTCCAGTCGCCTTCATCAACAAGCGGATGTCCAATATCCTTAAAAGGACCTGTCGGACTGTCTGATACACCAACGGCAATAGCCATTCCGTCGTTTATCTTATGAACAGGACAATACAAGTAGTATTTGCCGTTGCGCTTTATAGCCTGCGGCGCCCACGCTCTGTCGTCAGCCCAGCTTATGTCGTCAAGCGAAAAAACCTTGCCATGATGTGTCCAGTTGACCATATCCTTCGTTGAAAAACAATGCCAGTCATACATGGTATAGAAATTGTTTTTCAACTCGTCCTCATCATGTGTAGTATAGAGATACAGCGTATCTCCATCCACCATTGGCGCCGGGTCTGCGGTGTACATTGATGTGATAATGGGATTTTTAGACCTCTTCTTTTTTTCTTGTTCCATGTTTTATCCCCCTTGTATTTTATGGCCATGGCCATTATATAACTTTTCCATGCGTTTTCGTGGGTTTTTATGCTGCTAATTGTACCTTCACAGCAAAAACATATCAATTTTCTGCTGTAATATGCGATGAGTTCTTTCAAGCAACCGCGAATCCATCATTTATTATACCACAATACAAAAGGAAAGCATATACATTTTCGCCGTGTATTTTCTTTGCCTGTATACATCGGTTTTATCATTGGTTGCAGGCGCATTTTAATAAAATGTCGGCTTGATGATTCATTTATTGTATCAATTATCATCAGCCAAAATAAAATCCGTGGTTCATTTGCAAATTAGAAGTTGCCAGTCTCAGTTGATAAAACTGCTGCACCCATGCAGGATACTGCGTATATTCGCTGCGTTCTTTTATCTTCTCCAATGTTCTTTTCCCGATACGCTTGTCCAGTATCGCCAGAATCTTAATTATATAATTATCCGACTCCAGTGCATCTTTAACTGACATATTGCGAAATTGAAGCGCGGCGTCTAAAAAATCCATATCGCTGTATGTGCAATTGCTATCCCATTTAGGTTTCAATAGTTTTTCCAGCTCATCGTATGGTTTCCTGACACCGGATTTATAAAGTTCTGACATGTCATATTGCTGATAATACATATCAATCCAAGAAAAAATCACAAGCTCCTTACCATCCAGACGGATTGCCGCCCGGCCATAAGAGTTGTGAACAGAATGGTATCTTGTGAGAAAGAATGTTATCCGGTTTTTAAGCTCATCACAGAGGCCTTCACTTAACTGTTTTTTAAGCCCGCTCCATGACTTGTATCTATCCATTTTTTTATTTATCGGTATTATTTGCCCGTCTTTTTCAAAATAGATATCCAAAGGTAGAATGTTGCTTCCTGTTTCTTTCAGAACTTCGGAAAACCAGTTATATGCTTCGGTTTCCTCCTTTGGAATTACCCTTACCACAAGCCTTGTGTAGGACGGCAATGTTTCTGCGCCAGCAGTGACAGCAATTGTGATACCATCCCCGGTCGTGACAGATTAGGAGCTGCTGTTTTGGGTGCTCTTATACAGGTTAGGATCCCCGTTATATTTGTAAGTAGCCTTCACGCTTATGTACAAGGGGTCCCCGATATTTTCAATTGTTTTTCTTTCCGATACTGATACTGTTGCAGGAATACACGAACATATAACAACTATAATTAGAAAGATAAACATTCGTTTCATTGTATTTATCCCTGTCCGCCAATCGTCAGCTTTGTATTCAGTCCCACCGTACCCATGCTTATATATGTTTCGGGCTGATAGGCGATTATATTCATTTTCACGTTTTTTTCTTTGTCAGGCGCTTCATATAGTGTGAGGGTTTTCACATATTCACCGGGATGTATAATACCGGTTTGTCCGAGAACGGTTCCCGATTCATCGGTAACACGGAGCAAAAGCCATACGGTATTGGTTTCGGGAGATGTGAAATACACATCCACACTCTTGCCTTTAGCAATCAGATTGCCGCAGACATATACCTTATACCCTATCTCGACTTCAATGGAGGAATAGCCAAGCCCCTCCGGAACATTCGGTATTCCCGTAACTGCAGACGGGTCGAACTCCGGAGGTGTGAAGGCTACCGCATCATTCATAGTTTTTATTACGGTTAAAATCATAACCGTAACCGACAGGCAACACAGCGCACACAAGACAGCAAGCACCATTTTCTTTTTATTATCTTTTGTCATTTTGATATGCCTGTCCCTTCCCAAAGAATTGTTTGCTTGCCTGATAGAATTTATTGTCAACGTTTCCTCTCTTGCATCTTGCAGCTGCACTGTCAAAGGACGAGGACGCCTGCCTCACAGCAGCAGCGCGTTAAAGTTCAGGATTCAGGTTACAAGCGGCAAAATTTAT
>LFTK01000029.1 GCA_001513385.1 Clostridiales bacterium DTU064 | reverse complement strand
AGTTTTAATAAAACCGCCGCAGTGCGCAAGTATATCGGAGATTTTCGCACCTATCGGAACAAGCAAATTCGACGGGTGTGCAATACAGTCGCCATCAACCGTGATGACGCGTGATGTCAGCGGCATCCCCGTTGCAAATGCGTTAAAAATAGCTTCAGATGTTTGTGTATTAAAAACGACGCCTCCAGCATCAATCGGTGTTTCGTCCGCTCTCAGCTCCCTGCCGGTAAGCGAATAAACGATAAGCTCCTCAGCACCTTGCGGATACTTTGAGCAAAACTCGCGAACTTTTATCATACCGCTGTCGCCGACAAGCTCCCTTAGCTTTTCTGCGGCGTTATGCTTGTCCTCACCGACGGCAACAATTCCGGACCGCAAGCCAAGCGCTTTTAGCAGTATTTTCAGCCCGTTTAATACAGAAGCAGGCTTTTCTATAAGCAGGCGGTGGTCAGACGTTAAAAAAGGTTCGCTTTCGGCGCAGTTTATAATGCAAAACTCGACGCGTCCGACAGCTTCTTTTATTTTTTTATATGTCGGATACCCACGACCGCCCAAACCGACAATGCCTGCGCGCCGGATGACATCGATTATCTCCTCTGTCGAGCATTCCGTTAACTTTTTCCCAATCGGGGAGAGAGTCGGGGCGTTTTCGTACTTCATATCGTTTTCTATTACAATAAAAGTACGACCGTCCCCATCTTCATAGATATCCGAAATTGTTCCCGAAACGCTTGCGTGAAGAGGGCATCCTTCCTCATCACCTGATGTATCGGCTATAACTTGTCCGCGGAAAACGCGCTCGCCAATTTTAGCGACAGGCACGCGGTGCGCGTTATATTTACGCGTCGCCACACCGTCGTTTACCATAATAAAAACATTTGCCGGTGGCGTAAGCCGTTCTATCCGGCACATTGCTGTGTTTTTAAACCCAATCGAGCGGATTCCGCCCTTAAAAGTCAGAGCCATAACTCGGTTAGTAGCCTCCATTCCGAAGCCTGTTTACCTGATTCTTTCATTTTGACGGGCGGCATCATCCGCCTGATACAAGTGTATAAAAATGAGTAAAGTTTCTATAATACTCGTGTCACTTGATTATATTTTATTATACTATGGGCAATATGCATTTTCAATAGCGATGGAAAATTATATGTTATTATGCATAAAATACGACAAAAGTTGCAATTGTGCATCTTCATCCTTTATTTGCTTATATTTATCTTATTTTATATTTTTCATGCGCATTTAATAATTGTATAAAACTGCCTTACAGGCATCATGTCTTGTATTTTGCTATATTTCGATGTATAATAGTAAAAGTCTTTATATTACCACAAAACATATTTTCGCTTTTGGTATATGATGATATACATTTTCCCGCCGAGGTTTACTATAATATGAACGAGGTTTACTATAATATGAAAGAGAGAAAGCTTTTTACATCGGAATCGGTTACTGAAGGTCATCCTGACAAGGTTTGCGACCAGATAGCCGATGCCATACTGGACGAGCTTTTACGTGCTGATCCTATGGCACGTGTCGCTTGCGAGGTTTCAGCAACGACAGGGCTTGTCTTCGTTATGGGAGAAATAACAACCGAGGCGTATGTTGATATACAATCTATCGTGCGCGATGTTGTCCGTGACATTGGCTACGTTCGCGCAAAATATGGATTTGATTGCGACACGTGCGCCGTTATAACATCAATACATGAACAAAGCCCGGATATAGCACAGGGTGTTGATAAGTCATTTGAAGCAAGAAATGGCGAGATTACTGATAATCTTGACACGGGTGCCGGCGATCAGGGTCAGATGTTCGGCTTTGCATGTGATGAAACGCCCGAGCTTATGCCGCTGCCGATCTGGATGGCTCACCGGCTTGCTAAGAGACTTACAGCTGTCCGCAAGGATAATACCCTCCCGTGGCTGCGTCCGGACGGTAAAACACAAGTGACAATTGAGTATGACGGTGACCGCCCCGTTCGCGTCGACACAATCGTTATATCAACACAACACTCGCCTGAAGTATCGCTCGATGAGATACGTGAAGGAGTAATAAAACACGTTATAACTCCCGTAATAGATCCACACCTGATGGACAGCGCGACAAAGATTTTCGTCAACCCCACAGGACGTTTTGTTATCGGCGGTCCTGCCGGCGACAGCGGCCTGACAGGACGGAAAATCATCGTCGATACGTACGGCGGATATGCCCGTCACGGCGGTGGTGCATTCTCTGGCAAGGACCCGACAAAGGTTGACCGCTCCGCCGCATACGCTGCACGCTATGTGGCTAAAAATATCGTCGCTGCCGGTCTTGCACGCAAATGCGAAATACAGCTTGCTTATGCTATCGGCGTTGCACGCCCTGTTTCAATTATGGTTGATACGTTTGGAACAGGTGTAGTTGACGAGCAGCTTATAGTTGAGTATATACGCAAAAACATCGATTTACGCCCTGCTGCAATAATAGAACGCTTGGGCCTGCGCCGCCCGATTTACCGTGCTATCTCAAACTACGGGCACATGGGGCGTGAGGATTTGAACGCTCCGTGGGAAGCACGCGACCTTGTTGATGATATGAGAGCAGCGCTGTTAAAATAAAAGTTCCCACAGTCAGTACAAATCGATTATTTCTTCTTATTTCCTCCCGGCAAACAACCGGGAGGAATTCAGTATAACTGAAAATTCACATTGCGGGAGGTGGGGATAATTAGCTTCACAGAGGTTATGCCACAAGGCAGTGATGGCGGAGATGAAGAGCTTATTACGATAAGCGGCGTCGTTGACTCGATAATATACCGCAACGATGATAATGGTTATACAGTCTGTGATATTGAAACAGCGGACGGCGGTTTTATAACCGCTGTTGGGATAATGCCGTTTGTTTCAGAGGGTGAATCTGTGACTGTTGTCGGTTCGTGGGGTCATCATGCGTCGTTCGGACGTCAGTTTCAGGTTCAAAGTGCAGAAGCAACACTTCCCGTAGGCGCATCAGAAATACTGCGGTACTTATCGTCAGGTGCTGTTCGCGGAGTTGGTCCTATCACTGCAAAACGAATCGTCGAACGCTTTGGTGATGACAGCTTTGACGTAATTGAGCATCATCCCGAATGGCTCACAGACATCCCGGGAATTTCAAAACGCCGGGCGGAAGAAATCAGCGAGAACTTTAAAAAGCAGACAGGTTCGCGCAGCGTCATGATGTTCTGCCGGGAGTTTTTCGGTCTTTCAACTTCACTTAGAATTTATAAGCAATGGGGCTCTGCTGCCGTTGATATAATTAAGAAAAACCCATACAGGCTTTGTACGGAGATAAGCGGCATCAGCTTTACGCGGGCTGATGAAATCGCAATGTCGCTTGGTATTGCAAAAGACAGCCCTGACCGTATCGACAGCGCTGTTATTTACCTTTTGTCGTATAACGCCACAACGAACGGACACGTATATTTACCGTTTGATAGGTTAGTTTCCGGCATATGCGAGCTTATCGGCGTCACGGAGGAGCAAGCTGAGAACGCTTGCCGCCGCCTTATAAAATCAGGCAAGATATTTTTAAAGCGCATAGGTGATACCGACGCCGTTTACCTCAAGCTTTATTTTGACGCTGAGGTAAAAATTGCACAGCGCCTGCGCGAGCTTGACCGGCTTTGCCCGAAGCTTGATACTGATGATGTATCGCGCTTTATTGCGAAAATTGAGGTGCAGGACAACATTCGCTATGCCGCAGCACAGCGCGCCGCAATAGAGGGTGCACTTACATCAGGCGTAATGATACTAACAGGAGGTCCCGGCACAGGAAAGACGACAGTCGTCCGCGCTCTCCTTTCGATATTTAACAGCATGGACTTTCGCTGTGCGCTTGCCGCACCGACAGGGCGCGCAGCAAAGCGCATGAGCGAAGCTACATGCGCCGAAGCTCGGACAATTCACCGCCTGCTTGAGATGGAGTATAACGAGGGCGCTTATCCGCGCTTCATACGCGATGAAAACAACCGACTTGAGGAAGATGCAATCATCATCGACGAGTCATCAATGATAGACGTGCTTTTGATGGATGCTCTTGTACGCGCGATAAAGCCGGGCGCGCGTCTTGTTCTCATCGGCGATGCTGATCAGCTTCCGCCCGTCGGCGCAGGCAACGTCCTGCACGATATAATCGAATCAGGAGTTTTCCGGACTGTCCGTTTAACTGAAATATTCCGCCAAACAAAAGAAAGCCTTATTATAACGAACGCTCGTCGTATAATTACGGGCGAATACCCCATCCTCACCGAAAAAAACAGCGATTTCTTCTTTTTACCGCGCTCTACTGATGAAAAAATCGCATCAGCAATAGTCGACTTGTGCGCTAAGCGCCTTCCTGCCGCATATAAAGTCGACCCTCTGACCGATATTCAGGTAATAACACCTTCGCGACGTGGTACTGCAGGCACCGAAAACCTCAATATTCTGCTCCAGGAAAAGCTCAACCCAAAAAGTAAGCGCAAAAAAGAGCTGAAGTCACGCGAGATTTTGTTCCGCGAGGGCGATAAGGTTATGCAGATAAAAAATAACTACAATCTCGAGTGGACACGTGACGGGGATGGCAAATGCTTATGTGATAACACAAAAGAGTCAGGAATCGGCGTTTTCAACGGCGATATCGGCATCATTGTTGACATTGACGAATCAAACGAAAGCGTAAGCGTGCGTTTCGATGATAAAATCGTCGTATATGATATGTCGCAGCTTGACGAGCTTGAACATGCCTACGCTGTCACCGTTCATAAAAGTCAGGGCAGCGAGTATCCGATTGTCGTCATACCAATGTACCGCTGTGCTACAATGCTCATGACAAGGCACCTGCTCTACACTGCTGTCACTCGTGCGGAGAAAACGTTGATTCTTGTCGGACGCGAGGATGTTGTCCGCACAATGGTCGACTGCGAGCGGGAGGATTATAAGTATACAGGCCTTGCTACCTTCCTGCGGGAGATGTGAGAGCATTATGAGATATACAACCCTGTCCCCATCTATATAAAAATACCTAACGAAATAAGTACTACCCCATCTAATTTTACATGAGTTTTATAAGAGCTAAAGACACTGTAAAACCATCAAGGCATTATTAGACTGGAGGTGTAGCTGATGGGTCAGCCGTCTATCATCGGGTACATAGCGCGGGTATTTAGCGAGCTTGCATATCCGCGTTTATGTGTTGCGTGCCGTTCGGCACCACCATGCGGCAATGACCCGCTATACTATTTGTCTTTGGCTGACGACACAAAGGCACCGCGTATGTGCCTGTGCGAAGCCTGCGCCTCAGAGTTTGAGAAAAGTGCTCAGGTGAAATGCCGCGAATGTGGCAAGCCTTATTGCGAATGTCTTTGCGCACCAAAAGCTTTATTAGATGTGGGTATAAAAGAAGCACGTTGCCTTTTCGCATACGACACGCGCTCTCATAACACAGCCGCCGACCGCGTCATATACTCGCTCAAGCGAACCTCAAACCGTGACGTAACTGTATTCCTCTCACGCCTTTTAGCAGAGCGCATCGCTTCTGATTTTGCACGTGAAGGGCGCGACATTCGCTCGTTTTCCATTGCATACGCGCCACGCCGCACAGCATCCGTAATAGAATACGGCGGCGATCACATGAAGGCCGTAGCCAAAGAAACAGCTCGTCTACTTGGTATCAAACATACCGATCTTTTCAAGTCAAAAGTTACATCGGCGCAAAAAACGCTCTCAGCCGACAAAAGAGTGCTTGCTGCAAAAGAAGGCTATGCTCTTCGTCGTGGTGCTGCTTCGTTAATACAAGGCAAGCCGTTTATACTCATCGACGACATTATAACAACCGGTGCGACACTTGCTGCATGCGTTTCTCTGCTTAAAAGTGCAGATGCGGGTAAAATATGTGTATATTGCATAGCAAAGCCTAAATAAATTTAACACCTCTAACCTTGAAAAAATATAAGGGGTCAGATATAATTAATAATAGATAATTATGCGAAATTCGAAATTATTCGGCCTTGGCTATATCAGATAATTCAAATGAAACGCGGCGCCCTCGCCGCTTTGGGAGTTTAAATGTTCTCAAGAGATTTAGGAATAGATCTTGGTACAGCGACGGTACTTGTTTATGTGAAAGGCAAGGGCATCGTGCTGAAAGAACCGTCTGTTGTAGCAATAGATAAAAATACAGACCGTATACTAAAAGTCGGTAGAGAAGCTCAGCAAATGCTCGGTCGTACACCGGGCAATATTATCGCTATACGCCCTCTTCGCGACGGTGTTATAAGCCAATATGAAATTACGCTGCGCATGATACAGCACTTCATAAAACAGGCGTGCGGGACAACACTCTTTAAACCTCGCGTCATCATATGTGTACCGAGCGGTATCACCGAAGTTGAAGAGCGTGCTGTTGTCGATGCGGCAACACAGGCGGGCGCGAAAAAGACGTACCTCATCGAGGAGCCTGTCGCCGCAGCAATCGGTGCGGGAATTGACATTTCAGCACCAAACGGCAACATGGTTATCGACATAGGCGGTGGTACGACTGATATTGCCGTTATATCTCTCGGCGGTGTCGTCGTATCGGAATCCATTAAGATTGCGGGGGACAAGTTTGACGAGGCTATCATCAGATACGTCAGGAAAAAATACAATGTCCTAATAGGTGAGCGCACGGCGGAGGAAATAAAGATAAAAATCGGCTCCGTATGGACGCGTGAGGAGCCTAAGTATATTGATGTTAAAGGTCGCTGCCTGATACAAGGGCTTCCTAAAATGATCCGCATATGGTCGGACGAGATGATTGAAGCGCTTGAAGAACCGATTACAGCAATCGTCGAGTCTATATGCTCCGTAATTGAACGCACACCACCCGAGCTTATCGGTGACATACTCAACAACGGCATAATAATGACAGGCGGCGGCAGTCTTCTTTACGGGCTTGACTATCTGATAACAAACGTCACAGGTATCCCGACGCGTGTTGCTGATAAACCCGTTTCCTGCGTAGCTCTTGGCGCCGGAAAGTCACTTGATCATATAAATCTCATCCCTGAAGGCTCAATAAACATATCACGTATGCGAGCACAGTAACGCTAACTACATAAAAAGTTATACAGCGAGAGACATAAAACGCATATCAAAGTGTTTATAACGAAGAGATTTATAAAAAATGCATAAAATAATCGGCCAGAAACATGAAAAAGCGTGTTTCTGACCGGTTTTTTTGTTTTATCTAAATTTTATCTGAATATCTGCCCCTCTGAATCGAGCATTTCCGTGCGAAGGATACTGTAACTATCGCCACCGGGCGTGAAATCTTCATCCGATGGGGCGCCCGTTGCGCGCCTGATTGCCTCTACAATGTATTCAGGGTTCAGATAATTGTCGGGTGCTGCCGACAATACGGTGTTGACGTGAAGCTCATGTGTGTCTGCGTCAAACTCAACCGATAAGCTACGCACAAACGGGACGATGTCGGTATCATGGTCGCCGCTTTTCGTGCGTTTCGATACAATGACGGGCGAGCGGAAAAGCTCTGTCACAGCATTATCGCACCCCTTTTTGAGATTTTGCGAATACACGGTTATTTCATAACGCGCGTATGCTATATCTTTAAACTTTCGCTCGGGCACATACGCTTCTATAAATTTTAACTCCGGCGTCGATGCTTCGTTTAAACGACGGATTAAATCTTCACAGTCAATATCACCATACACCCGCACATCAAGAAGCTCACATACGCTCTCTGCTCCAATTGAAAGCGGAAGGGCAAAAACAAGCTTCGGATGCGGGTTGAACCCTTCGGAATACCACATTTTTAAACCAGAACGGATAAGCAGCCGCATCATCGTTCTCATAAGGTCAAGGTGAGAGATGAACTGAAGGCTTCCTGTCTTTGAAAAACGAATACGAAGCGTCGACGGCGTTTCTGCCTTTCTCTCGTTTAAAACTGATTCGTTCACGGACAGCACCTCCTCATTCCCCCAAGCGAATTTGCGCCGCATCCTAAGCAACCTTCGCGGCAATTTGGTGAAGGCTTGCTTTCATAAGCGCGCCTGCGCTCGCGAAGGAGAAATTCCTTTTTAACACCGCAGTCAATAATATCCCACGGCAACACCTCATCCTCGCCAAGCTCGCGGTTTGCGTAAAAAGCAACATCAATGCCTGTGTCGGCAAATACCGAAAGCCATCTGTCATAATCAAAATGCTCATCCCATGCATCAAAGCATGAGCCGCGGCGGTATGCTTCAAGAATCGCGGCCGAAAGCCGTCTGTCGCCGCGTGCGAAAACAGCCTCAATGTGCGACGTACGCGAATCGTGGAACGTGTAGCGTATGCGGCTATCTGTAATATTATCACCAAGAAGCTGCTGTTTGCGCGCAAGCTCCTCGCGCGTGTTTTGCGCTTCCCACTGAAACGGCGTAAACGGCTTCGGAACGAAACACGCAACAGATATTGTCACCTGCGGAGGTCTCTTTTTGTTTCTGTTCGGTGTCTTATAATACTCATCAATAACAGCTTTTGCAAGCTTGGCAATTCCTATAATATCTTCATCGGTTTCAGTCGGCAGCCCGATCATAAAGTAAAGCTTTACGCTATTCTTCCCTGCTTCAAATGCAACGCGCACGGCTCGCATCAAGTCTTCTTCGTACACATTTTTATTGATGGCGTCGCGCAGGCGCTGCGTGCCTGCTTCCGGCGCAAAAGTTAAGCCTGATGTACGGACGCTGCTGACCTTATCCATAAGTTCTTTTGTAAAGCTGTCAACTCGTAGCGACGGCAGCGAAAGCGACACCATGTTTGCATCCGACCACTCAACAAGCGTGTTTGTAAGCTCGTCTATATCCGAATAATCGCTTATTGAAAGTGAGGTCAGCGAAATTTCATCATAACCTGTATTCTCATAAAGCTCTTTCGCCTGACAGCACAACGTCGGGACAGTGCGGTCGCGAACCGGGCGGTACACCATACCCGCCTGACAAAAACGGCAGCCGCGAATACAACCGCGGTAAACTTCAAGCATTATCCTGTCATGGACGGTTTCAATGAACGGCATAACGGGCTTTGTCGGGTAATACGACGTGTCGAAGTCATCGACAATACGTTTTTTTATCTTCGCCGGTACTTTTTCATCCGCCGGAATATATGATTTTATCGTCCCGTCGGCTTTATACTCGACTTTGTAAAGTGACGGTACGTAAAAGCCCTCAAGTGTTGTTGCAGCTTCATATAAAAACTTCGAGCGCGTGTATGTGCCGTCAGACTTCATCTTTATATAAAGCCTGCAAAGCTCGGGCAGCGCTTCTTCACCCTCACCGATTGAAAAAATGTCAAAGAAATCTGCAACAGGCTCGGCGTTATATGTGCACGGGCCGCCGCCAATTATGATGGGGCAATCCTCTCCCCGCTCTGAAGCTAAAAGCGGTATTCCGGCAAGGTCAAGCATATAAAGCACATTCGTATAACAAAGCTCGTACTGGAGCGTAAAACCGACGATATCAAAGTCCGCAACTTTGTCGCCGCTTTCATGAGCTGTGAGCGGAATTGAGTGTTTTCTCATATACTCAGCCATGTCCGTCCACGGAGCATAGACGCGCTCGCACCACACATCTGGCATTTCGTTGAGAACTCCGTAAAGAATGCGGACACCGAGATTTGACATGCCGATTTCATACGTGTCGGGAAAGCAAAAAGCAAAACGACACCTGATGTCTTCTTTATTTTTGATAACCTGTCCGATTTCACCGCCCGTATATCGCCCGGGTTTTGTTACATGCTTTAATATCTGTGAATATTTTTTATAGTCCATAAATCACCGTTCCCTTCGCCCTTCAAACGGACGCGGCGGGCGGCCTCTGCCACCCGCC
>LFTK01000151.1:20732-24118 GCA_001513385.1 Clostridiales bacterium DTU064 | reverse complement strand
CTGGCAGATAGCGGCGGCGCTGATAGCAGGGATTGCGGCGAAAGAAGCCGTTGTGTCTGCAATGTGCGTCATATATGGAGTAAACGGGCTTCATACTATCGCCGGTATGTACGCTCTGCGCGAAGCTATGACGGCAACTGGATTTGGGGTGGCAAATGCGCTTGCTTTTCTTGCGTTTACGGCGCTTTACGTTCCTTGCATTGCATCTCTTGCCGTTATAAAAAGTGAAACCGGCGGATGGCGGCGCGTTATGTTTGCTTTATTTATTCATTTCCTCACAGCATACACGGTGTCGTCGCTTGTTTATACGATTGCGTTGGTTTTTATGTGATTTTTTATACGGGAGTTTTAAAGAATGCGCCTTCGCACAAATCATCATTATCAGGGGGAAAATGTGCTAAGGCGCATTTTTTGCGGCTTTTCAGTTGAGATGGTGGCAAACCGGACGCAATGATATATGCTATTGACGGGGAAATATTTTATATAAGATAAAATATTATCATGATGACTTATGATTGACACACGTCATGACGCGTGGTATAATCATTTCCGTCGACAATAAATATACACTTCATTCAAAAGAGTATATTAGTATGCTTTTGTGGAAACCTGACGGCACAGGTGTCCGGTAAAGCATACAAAAACTCGTTGGGATATAGTGTAATGGCAACACACCAGACTTTGACTCTGATGTTACAGGTTCGAATCCTGTTATCCCAGCCAAAAACCCCGGCTGCAGTGCAATAGCGCTGCAGCCGGGGTTTTTCATTGAGATGTTAGTTTAATTGATGCATTGAAAGTGCTGATGTTATGTGTTAATGTATATTTAAGATATACTAAATACTATGACAATACAGGGGGGCACAGATGAACGCAATAGACTGTATCATGACAAGGCGAAGCGTCAGGGGATATACAGACCGGCCGCTTGATGAAGATACAATTAAAACGCTGCTGCAAGCGGCGATAAGCGCGCCATCGGGTAGAAACGGACAGCCGTGGAAGTTTAAAGTTGTCACAGATAAAGAGCTGATAAATAAAATATCCGATTTATCAAGACATGGTGCGTGGATGAGAACGGCCGCGTGTTTAGTTGCTGTTTATCTCGATAAAAGCCGCTCGTATGACCGCATAAAAGACGCTCAGTCTTGCGGCGCTGCTATTCAAAACATGATGCTTGCCGCACATTCGCTTGGTATCGGAAGCTGCTGGATAGGCGAAATATTACCGAAGGATGATGAGATAAAGGCTGTTTTGAATATTGAAAACAGCGATTTGGAGCTGATGGCGGTTGTTACATTTGGATACGGTGCGGGGCAACCGTCAAGCTATATAAGGAATAGTCTTGAATCGTTTTTACTATAGACCCGTGCTCGACAAAAAAGCCACACAAAAGGGGATACCTTTTGTGTGGCTTAAATTCTACCGTTAAAAACTTTATTTCTTGATAACTCCGTCTGCTACATTGACCTCACCGTCGCAGTTGACGATGGAACCGCCGGCTTCAATGTCGATGTTACCGCCTGTCACAGTTATATAAGTAACAGCCTGCAGTGCATCGTCGCCGCAGTCAATGGAGATAGTGCCGCCTTCAATGAAGACATAACCTTTATCCGGCTTTGTTTCGTTTGACGCCTTGATACCGTCATTTTTACATGCGATAGTTATGTTTCCGTCTTTAATTGTAACGCTGTCATTGCCGCGGATTCCGTGGTTTTCAGCAGATACATAGATAGTGCCGCTTATTATCTTCAGGTCATCCTTGGAAACGATGCCGTTATTGTAGTTTGCATAAACTTTAAGTGTTCCCGTGCCGTTTATTGTGAGGTCATCCTTTGAGAAAAGGCAGGCGTTGGGTTCTTCTTCAGCGTTTAAGCCGGTGTAGTTGGCGCCATCCTGAAGTGTTGAGGTTGTTCCATCGACAAGAGTTATTGATGTCTTGTCGCAGCTTTTAATCCATATGGGAGCACTTGATTTGCATACAAGGCTTAGCTTATCAAAGACAAGGTGAACCTTTTCCTGTTTTGTTACCTCAACTATGACCTGACCGTCTTTGCATGAGCCAGTGAGAATATATGTACCCTCGGCGGATATTGTAACAACAGTGCCGTTTGCAGCGGCGCCTTTGCCGTCAACTTTTACAGAATCATCCGAAAATGTTATCTTTGCATCATAGTCGTTATATGATTCGTTAAGATCGAACTTTGTATAACGTGATGCCTGGTTGTTATCAGGTTTTTCGCCGGTTTCGTCGTCTCCTGGATTATCGCCGTCCGAATCATCGGGATCGCCGGATCCGGTGGGAGAACTATTCGGTGTTGTGCTGCTGTCTTTTGTGTCGTCGGTATTGCCGCCGTTTGATGAATCACATGAGGTAAACATTGCAGCACATAAAGCGGTGATGAGCAGAAGAGAGATAATAATTAAAAAAACTCTTTTATAAGCGTACATGGTGTGCTCCTTTGGAAAATCAGAGTTGTATTCACACCGGTTACTATATATCATAGACCGGTTTGTTACGTTAATATTAGTATTTATAGAGTTATTTTATACTAAAGTGTTATATCTGTTGTAATGTCACTTATCAAAACAGCGCGGCACGGCGCACCATCAGAGCCGCCCATGTTTATAGGTGCCGCAGACAGGAAGTATCGGCCGTCAGGTGCATTTTTAAGGCGCAGCCCTTCAAGTATGCCGACGTTTGATGATAAAAGTATGATGTGGGTTTCACGAGGGGCTTTTGGATCGCCTACGCTTTGCGCTTCTACACCGACAAGGAGAATTCCCTGCTCAACGATAAGGCGCGCACCGTCCGGTGTTATATAGTCTGCGCCGCGTATGAGAAGGCGCTTGCAGTCTAGAGGAATCAGGTGGGAGAGAGTCTCAGCGTCGGCTACGCCGAAAACGGTGATAACATCGGCTGTGCCAACAAAGCGGTATAAATCAAGCTGCTCAACGGATGCAGCCCCGTCGATAAAGTGGCACGGTGCGTCAATGTGCGTGCCGTTGTGCGCACACATTGTAACGTCGGTTAAGTTAACGGCATCGCCGTTTGATATTGACATGACGCGCCGCGGTGTTGGCGGTGTGTCGCCGGGGAAAACAACAGAGCTGAAAAGCTCCTGAGATATATCAATGATTTCCATGATAATTATATAAAAACACCGAAGTGCTCAATAAGCGGGAGCAGACGCATTTTCTGTACGCAAGCACAAAAAAATCGCGCTCAGCATGGTTAGTTTTATGTAAGTTACATTATTATATCACGATTATTTTACGATTGCAACAAGCATAATTAAACGAAATAACATAAAACATACCAAAAAACGACGAAAAAGATAAAGACAGGAGACAGTGTTAACGGCGCGCGCTATAAAAATTATATA
>LFTK01000151.1:0-20669 GCA_001513385.1 Clostridiales bacterium DTU064 | reverse complement strand
TGCGCCCTTAGCTCAGTGGATAGAGTGCCCGGCTACGAACCGGTAGGTCAAAGGTTCGAATCCTTTAGGGCGCGATTAACACCTTCCATTATGGAAGGTGTTTTTTTGCTTTTCTTTTATTTTCGTGTAGCATCAGATGTGTTATCATAAAAGTTTTTATCGTCTGCAACCGGAAACAAAGCACAAGTGCTAATTTTTACAAAACAAAAGCGTGCAAAATATAAAGTAAAAATTATAATAATTGCCACACGGTTGCTTTCATGATATAATGTATAAAATAGGAGTAGTATTATATTTTAACGGCATTTGCCAAAGTCGGACTGGAGGATTTTTGCCTGATGGCAAAGCATCAGTATTTAAGATGCGGTGAAATAATTAACACACACGGCGTGCGCGGAGCTGTTAAAGTCCGCTCCGAATGTGATTCGCCAAAGATTCTTGCATCTTTGCGGCATATATATCTTGACCCGAATGGCGACGTTGCGTTTGATGTTGTATCCGCTTCAGTTATGGGGCACTTTGTCCTGCTTACGCTGTCCGGAGTCAACACACTTGATGCTGCAGCAGCGCTGAAAAATAAAATAATATACGCAGGGCGCGACGAGCTTGAAGAGCATATAGCACCGGGAGCTCACTTTATCGCCGATTTAATAGGACTGCCGCTTATTCATGCCGATACCGGCGAAGAGCTCGGCATTTTAAAGGATGTATTCAACGTCGGCGCGTCGGATATTTACGTTGTCGATACGCCACGCGGCGAGAAGATGATGCCGGCTGTTGCGGAATATGTAAAAGAAATTACGGACGATGCAATTTTCGTTCGTCCGATTGAAGGAATGCTGGACTGACGACAAAATTATATAAAGCAAGAAAATATAAAGTATTATAAAGAAGATGATATTTGATATAATGACGCTTTTCCCCGAGGTTGTACGTGCCGTGCTCGACAGCAGCATAACGGGGCGCGCACAAGCGGCGGGTTATATAAAAATCAACACGTACAATATAAGAGACTACTCAAAGGACAAGCATCGCCGTGTTGATGATACGCCTTACGGCGGCGGGCGTGGAATGTTGATGGCCCCGCAGCCGATATACGATTGTTATCAGGCTATTTTAAAGGAGTGCGCGCCGGACGAAAAACGCAGGGTTATATATCTCTCACCGAAGGGGAAAGTTTTTACGCAAGAAACGGCCAAAAGATTTGCCGGGTATGACAGGCTCATACTTCTGTGCGGTCATTATGAGGGTATAGATCAGCGTGTGCTTGATCTTATAGTCGATGAGTATGTTTCAATCGGCGATTATGTTTTAACCGGCGGTGAAATTCCGGCCTGCGTCGTTGTTGACTGCGTGTCAAGGCTCATTGACGGCGTTCTTCCGGCGGCCGAATGTTATGAAAGCGAAAGCCTTACAGATGGGCTTCTTGAATATCCGCAGTACACGCGCCCACCGGTTTTTATGGGGATACCGGTTCCCGAGGTATTACTCTCGGGAAATCATGCGAAAATTGATAACTGGCGCCGCGAGCGGGCAATCGAGATAACACGCCTTATGCGACCGGATTTGCTTGGCAAGAAAGTATGTGCTGCTGATGATGAATCCGGTGGCGAAGGTGATAAAACAGCAGCCGGTGATGAAAAGTCAGATATAGAAACAGAATAAGAAAATATCATATGAAAATATAAAAATAGGAGGGGGAAGTGTTATGGGCGACACCGAAAAGACCACATCGGCTGCCGTGGATGCAGAGCGAGTCAAGCATGGCAGCGGACGAAGTGGCTCGATCAGTGCGCGCGTAAGAGATTCGTTTGATTGCGGCGTCGTCAGGCACTTTTTCACCTCATACGATGTTATCACCGAAAAATGGCGCTCATCAGCGCTTGCAGGAATATTCAAAAAGCGCTTGTTTTTGCGCATTATTGCGCGTATAAGGCGCACTGTTGCTGCGTCAATTGAGAGAAGCACTATTCTCAGGTTTGTTTCCGCTCAGATGAAGCGCCTTTTATCGCTGACGCTTTCATATTACGGGACGGCTTTGTTCTTTTTCGGTGTGTATACGTCAATCATATACCTGATATGCCTTATGCTGCCGGCAATGGGCGCTGATATGGACTCGCTTATTACCGGCGTATCGCTCATGCTTGTGTCTTTACCGCTTTTGCTTTCGAGGAAAACTTTAGCAGAAGCTATATCTGAGAGCCGCATAGCGCGCTGGCTTGTTTTTAGTGTGTTTGGATTCCGTCGCGAAGATCTGGCGTCGGTCAAGCGCAGCAGGGGGCGTGCAGATGTTGCGTTTATTGTTGGAATGATACTTGGATTTTTAACATTTTACGTCGATCCTCTTGTTATCATTTCTGGCCTTGTTGCAATACCGGCACTTTATATATTGTTTCTATCACCCGAAGCCGGGGTCGTTGTTTTCTTCACGATAGCCCTGCTAATTAGCGCGGAAGCTGCGGTAAAGTTTATTTTTATCCTTGCAGCATCATATTTTTTAAAACTCATACGCGGACGACGTACGTTTTCCCTTGACGCCGCAGATTTCCTTGTGTTTTTGTTTGGAGTGCTTTTGTATTTTGCTGGGAAAATCAATTATGCCGGCGGCAACGCATCAAAAGGCGTCGATATGTACGTCGTTTATATACTGTTTTATTTCATCGCCGTAAATTTAATAAAAAGCGAAGCACAGCGCGAGCGCTGCCGTCATGCGGCAGCATATGGAGCCGCTGCTGTTGCTGTTTTGTTTTTGGCAAGACGGTTTGCTTTTGATTTTATACCGGATTTATCTCACATCAACTCAAACGTCGTAAAAGAGTTATTTTCATTTATAGAGCAGGCTGCTGAAAACGCAGCGGGCTGCGTTTTATATCTTGTCGCTGCGTTGCCGCTTTTTACATCATCTTTCCTGCGAAGGCGGGGGGATTCAAAGCCGCTGCGCATGTTTTTATTTGCCGCCGTGTCGGTTGCCGCTGTTGTTTACACACTGTCGCGCGGACTTTGGCTTGGGGCGGCAGGCGGGCTTTTGCTGTTTTTGTTTATTTATAATTTTAAGTATATATATGGCCTTATTGCTTTTGGCTGCATGGTTCCTATTGTGATGTTTTCGCTGCCGCAAAAAGCAGCCGGGTACCTTGCAGGCATATTCAGTATGTCCGGAAGTCGAACTATCGGGCGCGTTATTGTTCGTCGCACCTCACTTTCTATCCTGAAGGACAACTGGCTTTGCGGTGTTGGCCGTGCGGATGGTCTTTTCTCAAAAATATATTCTCTTTACACAAATACGCCGCATTTCAGCGAGAACAGCCAGAATCTTTATATTCAAATAGGTATTGAGCTTGGTGTTGCGGGGCTAATTGTCTTTTTCCTTGCTATGCTTCTTTTAATGATAAAAGCATTTACGGCAGTTCGCTTTACGCGAGGTGGCATAAGGCTTAACAGCGCTGCCAGCGTTGCCGGTTTTGCCGCAATGCTTATATATGGCATGACAGATTACATTTGGGCTGATCCGCGCGTGTTTTTAATATTTTTCATGTTTGCTGCATTTGTTTCCGCGTATAACAGCGAGTTGCCTAAGCATGATTCCATACACTGGGGTATGGTGATTGGCAGCGAGCGCGAAGCGTCGATTGATATTTGACACTGCCTGATCTTCGGTTTTATGTATACGAAACGGAGGTATGACTGTCTGTGAGAAAAAATGGCGTTGGTGGGGCATCATCAAAAAGCATCCGCATAACTATTGTTGATGTTATCATCATTATAACGGCGGCTGTCTTTATTGCCATGCTAATTCACTATACATTTGCACGTGACAACAGCGGCGACGGATATATAATACAGTATGTCGTCAAGGTTGCCGGTGTCCGGGATGAACTGTCGGACAGGATAACAGTTGGCGATGCCGTCTACAATATGGAAGACAGTCTGCCGATGGGAACGGTGACAGCCTTCAGCCGTGAAGCATCAACTGATGAGAAGGGCAGAACAATACCCGGTATGATGGATCTTTATGTAACGATTGAGGCAAACGCCCGTCCGTATGGCGTCGGAAGCGCCGTTTCGGGACACATGATATATGCCGAGGGGTGGCTTGAGCTTCGCACGAGCAAGTTTTATTTTGGCGGCGTGTGCATCGACGTCAGCAGATGAGGAAAGGTGGCGCGACAGCAATGAGGAAAAGAAGTTACGGTGCGGGGGCTTCAAGGGAGCCTGCGGCAAATGAAAATAAAGCAAGCATTAAAAAAGGCTTTGGTGTGCTCGATGCGTTTGCAATTGTGCTTATTATTGTTTGCCTGATCTCGGTTGTCGCAAGGTATGTTTTAACCGACGAAAAAGGTATCTTGCATAATGAGCCTGAGTTTTCAGATGTCGCAGTTTCTATACTGATATCTGATGTTATGTATACAACGGCTGATAATTTCACAGAAGATATGGTGTTTTACCTTGATGGATCGGCGGATGTCGTAGGTAAGCTTGATGCGAATTTTACCGTTACTCCGGCGCAGTATTATACTGAGAATGAAAACGGCGAGCTTGTACTTGCTTATCACAGCGAAGAGGGCGGTAACGTTGATATTCGCGCGACACTTATTACCGAAGGTTATTTCAGTGACGGTACTTATTATTTAAACGGAAAGACACTTTTAACATCGGGAATGACAATTACTATAACGGACAGTGGCGGAACAATGAAAGTCAGCGCGCTTGTACTCGATATTGCGCTTGTATCGTAAATAATAAACAAATTGCACGATATTAAATATATTAAATGTATAAATATCGCCATTGATTTTAATTATAGTATTAGTTATAATTGATTTAATCAGGATTATCTCGGCATCTCTACATGTAATGCCGTTTTACGTTTTCTCATGGGAGGAAATATGACTTCTCGCTGTGTTACGATAAAAAACAATGTTGGCCTTCATGCAAGACCAGCGACGTTTTTTATTCAAAAAGCTAATACGTACTCAAGTTCTATTTGGGTCGAATGTGACGGGGGGAAAGTCAACGCAAAAAGTTTACTTGGCATTCTTTCTCTCGGAATTAATCAAGGCATGAAAATTACAATTTCAGCGGAAGGCAGCGACGAGGTTGAAGCTGTCGAAGGCCTTGTCTCTTTGATAGACGCGGGTTTCAGCGAATAATCGCTCTGCCCGCTATTTTTAATAGTTACAAAAGACGGATGCACTTTGTATAATTGCGTCCGTTTGTTTTACGGAGGTTTTTACCGATATGGACGGCCACAGCGCGCCTGCTACACCTAAAAGCGAACGTTTAGCTCGTTTGCGCGCTGCGGCAGCGGCTCTGCCGCTCCTGCCGGGCGTTTACATTATGCGGGATAAACGCGGGCGGGTCATATACGTCGGTAAATCACGGGCGCTGCGCGCGCGTGTGTCGCAATATTTTGTTGAAGGGCATCACCCACCGAAAACCGAGCGGATGGTATCGCTTGTCGACAGCTTTGATACGATAGTATGTACTACCGAAATGGAAGCGTTGACACTTGAAGCTTCGCTTATAAAGCGCCATTCGCCAAAATACAATGTAAAACTTAAAGACGCAAAAAATTACCCGTATATTAAAGTAACGGTGGGAGAAAAATACCCCCGCCTAATAATAACGCGGCGCCGCGGCGCCGAGCGTCCGTCAGAAGCACGTTACTTTGGCCCTTATTCAAGCGCTGCCGCAGCACGAGATATAGTATCGTCGGTCTCTCAGATATTTGGTTTGCCGATATGCAAGCATGAGTTCCCCCGTGACATCGGACGGGTCCGCCCGTGCGTGTATTATCAGATGGGGCGATGCCGCGGTGTTTGCCGTGGCGATGTTTCGGATGATGAATATGCTGCCGCCATCAGTGCCGCGCTGACAGTTTTACGCGGAAATATAGGCGAAGCTAAAGCATCGCTTGAAGCGAAGATGATGGAAGCGGCGGAAGAGGAGAATTTCGAAGCGGCCGCCCGCTATCGCGATTCGATTTCCGCACTTGAACGGCTGAGGGGTCGTCAGCACGTAGTTGCAGCACCCGATGAAGAAAAGGACGTCATCGCATATTATGCTGACGCCGACGGGATATGCTCATGCGCAGCGCTCATTTGTGTGCGTGACGGCGCTGTTGCTGATAAGGAAACGTTTGAATTTGGCGCCGAGCAGCTTATTGATGAAAACGGAATATCAGGTGAGGGTGGGCTTTCGGGCTTTATAATTTCTCTTTATGAAAACAGGGAATATATCCCCGCTGAAATTCTGCTTTCATTCAATCTTGATGAAAGTGAAAATGCGCTTGTTTCGGAATATTTAACGGGACTTGCCGGCAGACGCGTTACAGTTCGGACACCACAGCGAGGGGACGCGAAGCACCTTTGTGAAATAGCTCTCAATAATGCGAAAGAAGCGGCGGAGCTATATAAAAAAAGAGCGCGCTCGGATGAGCGTATGCTCTCTGATCTTGCGTCAATGCTGTCGCTTGAAGTTTTGCCGGAGAGGATTGAAGCGTTTGATGTGTCAAACCTCGGATCTGAGCATATAACGGCCGGAATGATTGTCGCTGTCGGTGGAAAACTAAAGAAGTCAGAGTATCGGATGTTTAAAATAGAAGGGAGCAGCGCTCCCGACGATTATGCCGCTATGGCTGAGGCTGTCATTCGACGTATGGGCCATCCGGAATGGGGCGAGCCTGATTTGATATTGCTCGACGGTGGCGCAGGGCACGTTGGTGTTGTAAGACGGGCGCTATCAGCGCGCGGAATTGACGTTCCGGTATTTGGAATGGTTAAAGATATACACCACCGTACCCGCGAAATCGTTGATGAGGAAGGCGTCGCGGGAATTGCAAAAAATCAGTCTGTTTTTCAGTTCGTTTATAAATTGCAGGAGGAAGTACACCGCTTCACCGTTGCCGGAATGTCAAAGTCGAAGCGGAAAACGCTTGTTAAGTCATCGCTGACAGCCGTCGACGGCATAGGTCCGGCAAAGGCAAAGGCCTTGCTTGCTCACTTTGGCACGATGACAGCACTTCGTGCAGCAAGCGAGGAAGAAATCGCTGCTGTACGCGGTATCAGCGCAAAGAACGCATCCGATGTATATGCATTTTTGCATAAAAACGATAGTAACAGGAAGAGTGACACATGAGAATTATAACAGGATCAGCACGTGGCACAAAACTTGAAACCCTTGAGGGCGAGGTAATGCGCCCGACAGGAGGACGTGTCAAGGAAGCTGTCTTTTCAATGATACAGTTTGATATTGAGGGGCGCAGGGTGCTTGATTTGTTTGCAGGGTCGGGGCAGCTTGCGCTTGAAGCGCTTTCGCGCGGAGCGGAGAGCGCTGTAATCATTGATTCATCGGCTGAAGCCATAGAAATTATAAAGAGAAATGCGAAAAAAACGCATTTATATGATAAATGCACTATCTCCCTCATGGATTATGAGGCGTATCTTTCACGCCGTTCTCATAGCAGTGGTAGTGCAACCGAAGGCGGCTTTGATATAATCTTCCTTGACCCGCCGTATAATACCGATTATCTTAAAAAGTCCTTATCAATGATAGCAAAAGGCAAGATAGCAAAGCAAAACTCAATTATTGTATGTGAGTCAGGCCATGAGGACGTATTTTCCGGTGATGAGGAGCTGGCGGAAAAATATCGGGTATTGAAAAAGAGTCGTTACGGCAGAGTATATATCACCTTACTCACACCGGTATACAACGCTTAATTTTTATACCTGTTGCCCTGAGCAAAAAAACGCATAAAAATGCAAGTTGACTATGTCATGTACGGTGGACAGGCAACTAACAGGTTAGCAAATTCCTTTTTGCGATGAGTAAACAGAAATAAAACGAAGTCGGAATAGGGATGGGAATGATGTCGGAGAGAAAATTTGTAAGAGCGCTTGTGACGGGAAGCTTTGATCCTGTGACGGTGGGACATGTCGATCTTATCCGCCGCGCAGCGGCAATATTTGATGAAGTTCACGTTGTCATTTTCTTCAACACGGAAAAAGGCGCCGGTATGTTCCCGCCTGAGGTGAGATTGTCGCTTCTTCGCGCGGCGACAGAGTCGATTCCAAACGTCATTACAGGCCTATCGTTCGGGCTTGTTGCCGATTATGTAACAGAGCACAATATAAACGTCATTGTGCGCGGTGTCCGCGGGCCGGCAGAATATGAATACGAAATGATGCTAAGTGAGATAAACAAAAAGCTGACCGGCGGGCGTGTTGACATTGTTGTTTTTCCGGCATCCCCCGAGTTCGGTCATGTCAGCTCGTCTTTCGCGCGTGACATGGTAAAATACGGACGACCTGAGCTTGCCCTGACAAATGAAACAATCGCGGAGCTTGAAAGGCTTGGCGGGCATAAGACGTTTGTCGAAAAGGGTAAGGCGAATATATAAATTAGAGCATAATAAGAGATAAACATATCGTAAAAAGTATAAGTTTATAAGTAAAAAATACGCAAAACGACATATGTAGGCGCACACGCCGGCGGGAAATTATCCGCCGGCGTTTTTTTGTTCGGAAGAAGCAGTTATGCGTCTGTATAAAAATATATCTTCGGCAATAGCATAACAACTCGCACGAAGATCGTCGCGCTGTGTTGCCATATGGCGGGCATTGACACAACTTGCGGTCGAAATGCGCGCTATAATACATAAAAAATAGAAAAAAATCACAAAATAAGCTGACAATTTTGTTATGTGCTATTGACATGGTAAAAGATTAATATGTATAATAACAGTGAAGTGGTGTAATGTGGAGCCAAATGGTGTGGCATGTGCCCGATTTGGAGGGAGGTGAAGCGTTGTGACGTATTTTTTCGGTGAATACCAGCAAGTTATCGATGCTAAAAACCGAATATTCATCCCTGCCAAATTCCGCGAAATATTAGGAGAAAAGGCATACATTACACGTAACGTAGACGGTTGTCTATCAATTTACACAGAAGAAGGCTGGAGCGCTTACTGCGAAAAAATACTGTCGCTTCCCTCGGCAGAGGGCAGCGCGCTTGCACGCTTCATATTCCCGGCAACACTTGATGCGAAGATCGACTCTCAGGGGCGTATAGTATTATCACAGCAGATGAAGGAATACGCCGGGCTTGAAAAGGAAATATGTATAATAGGCGTCGGCGATCATGCAGAGATATGGGATAAGGCAAGACGCCAGGCATATATAAATAATGAAAAACCGGAGGAGCTGATGGCACTCATGCTCCGCAAGCAGTTTTAAAGTGCATGGGGAAAAAGCTTCTCAGCGAAAGAATGAAGAATAAAAATATAAAAAACATAAATAAGAATAACAACACCCGCCAGAACGGTGCGGCACGTTATGGCGGTTCCATCATACAGGAAACGGCGGCCGGGGATGCGCTAACATCGGAGACAGCTCCCGTGTTTTCGCATCTCCCGGTAATGCTCCACAGTGCTGTCGATGGGCTTGCAATAAAGCCGGACGGTGTTTACGTTGACTGCACAGCAGGTGGAGGAGGTCATTCGGAAGCAATAGCAGAGCGCCTTTCAGGTGGAGGGGTGCTCATTTCGATAGACCGTGATGCCGATGCAATTGACGCTTGTCGAAAAAGGCTTTCCCGCTTCGGTGATACCGTAAAGATTGTCCATGACAATTATGCAAATCTTCCGGCGATACTTGATGATCTTGGAATAAAAGAAATTGACGGCATTTTAATGGACCTCGGCGTATCGTCGTACCAGATCGACACAACCGAGCGGGGTTTTTCATACAGCGCCGATGAGGACGCGCCGCTTGATATGAGAATGGACAGAAGCTCACCGCTTGATGCAAAGATAGTTGTAAACAGCTACAGCGAGGACGAGCTTTGCAGAATAATACGCGACTACGGCGAGGAGCGTTTTGCCGCAAGGATAGCGAAAAGGATTGTCGAGGAGCGACAGCGCGAGCCGATTTTAACGACGCGGCGTCTTTCCGAAATAATAAAATCTGCCGTACCGGCAGCATCCGTTCAGCACGGGTCACATCCGGCGAAAAGGACATTTCAGGCAATACGCATAGAAGTAAACGGTGAGCTTGACGCGATTGAACCAACGCTCAGGTTTGCCATCTCCGTGATGAGGTCCGGCGGACGAGCCTCGGTTATAACATTTCATTCACTTGAAGATAGAATTGTAAAAACTCTTTTTACGGAATTATCTGTCGGATGCACCTGCCCGCCGGATTTTCCGGTTTGTGTATGCGGCAGGCGGCCGTCAGTGAAGATTATCAATAAAAAGCCAATAACTGCAGATGAAGAGGAATTGAAGATGAACCCGCGCAGCCGAAGCGCAAAGCTTCGTGTTGCGGAAAAGATTTAGCCGGGTTGCCGAGGGGAAGGAGGGTGCGTGATGACGAATCAAAGTGCCGTTTTATATAACGGTCATGTCGCACGCGGGAATAAGAGTGTGCGGCCGAATGCCGTTGTTGCGCCGAGCATAAGACAGTATCCCGCTGCTGATGCAGGGACTGCTATGCTTGTAGACAAGCTGCGCTCACGCAGCAGTAAAACGATTTACACCATCCGCAGGCAAAACTCATCTGATTTAATAAAAATGGCCTATGAATCGACACCGACGTCTTATCAACCGACGCCGGTATATAATAGTGGAAATGTCAATATAAACGAAACTCAAATGAATATAGCGAGAACAGTACTACCCCGCGCAACACCCGTCCGTGCGACAGCTAATGCTGGCACGAACTTAAATATTCCTGCATCTGTATCAGCACAGGCGAGAAAGGTGGGAGCGGGAGTCCAAAGGCAGCCTTATGGGCCAGCGGTGACCCCGTCAGGCAGAGTTATAAATAAACCTGCAAACGAGCGCATAGGTACACAGCGTACAGGTGTGCAGCACACAAATGCACGCACAAGTGCATACGCAAATACACATGCAAACGAGCGCATAAATGCGCCGAGAAATTCAAATATGCGCCCTCTTCCGGCAACACAGAAAAAGCAAAACTTATCAAATATAAAAGGGCACGGTGGTTATCCGGCATCCCGCTCTAACAGTATAAGTGCTGAAAGGCAAAGACATACTGGCGGAAAAGCATATGCAAACGCGCATGGACACTATCATGCGGCCGTAGCAAAGAAGCCGTTGCCGATTATGACGCTTTCACTTATTGTTCTTTGCGCTGCGCTGTTGATGATGATAATTTACAGCGCAATGCAAAATTATCAATATAAAAATGAAATAGCGGAACTTCAGACAAAACTTACAACACTTAAAGCTGAAGCAGAGGATTTAAGGCTTTCGCTTGAAGCACGCGATGACCTTGCCGAAATTGAGAAACGTGCCGTGGAGATTGGAATGGTAAAGACGGGTCAGGTCGAGCAGAGGTACATAAATATCGGCGCTTCTGACGCGGTTGAGAACCTGAAAACTGATAAGAACGAACCTACAACACTTGCGACGATGTTCAGCGCATTTGGCAGAACACTTTCAAGGTTCTTTTCCGGAAAGTAAAGTTACCGCTATACAGGGTTGAACCTTTGCCCCTTGTGATACTATTTTAAAACGAGGTTGTGTCATAAGCGAGGCATGTATTAAGTAAAATTAATATTGATAGCGATAAAAGAGTAAGGAGTCATAAAAAGCAACTCGTTACTCTTTTCTACTCTATTATACAATTTAGTGTAATACTGTGATATTGTGATAATACTACGAAAAACCGCGTGCCAGGCATAAAAGAAATTTAAGGAGAAGAGCATATGAATATCAGCAAAAGGATAACAAGACGCGCACTTGTTGTGCTCGGCGTTTTCATACTCTTGTGGATTTTGCTGTCCGTTGTACTCTTCAAACTGCAAATACTTTCTTATGATTATTATCAGAACCTTGTTATCCAGCAAATGACGAAGGAAACGACGGTTACGGCCTCGCGTGGCAGCATTTACGATACAAATATGAACCTCTTAGCTGGCAATAAGACTGTCTGGCTTATTGTCATCTCCCCGCAGGATATTATTGACGCCATGGAGGAAGCAGAAAAAGCTAAGGCGGCGGCAGCAGCGGCGGCTGCTAACACAACAGGGTCAACAGACACGGGAAATGAGATAGAAGTTGACAGAGAAAAATTCGGGGAGTACGAATATACAGGTCCTGACGGAAAAACAGAAGTGCTACCGATGAACAAGCTCATAGCAAGGGCGCTTTCCGATATACTTGGCGTTGATTATAACCGTGTTATAGAGCTTGCAGCAAAAAATGGGCGGTATTATGAAGTTATAAAAAAGAATGTTGAGAAAGAAGATGCCGATAAAGTCCGTGCTTTCATCGACAAATACGGGCTTGAGGATCAGATATACCTGAAAGCAAGCACAAAGCGTTATTATCCGAACGGTTCGCTTGCCAGTCATGTTATAGGATTCTGCAATGCTGACGGCGTTGGCGTTTATGGCATTGAAGCCTACTATAACAGCGTACTTGAGGGAAGTTCCGGCACATACATAACGGCTCGAAACGGTAGGGGCGGCGATTTACCGTACGAATATGAAACATATATTGAAGCTCAGGACGGTTACAGCATCGTAACGACAATAGACAGCTATATACAGTACGAGCTTGAAAACGTGCTCCTTGAGACGATGACCGAAAATAACGCTCAAAACCGTGTTGCCGGCATCGTCATGGATGTAAACACGGGAGCCATACTCGCGATGGCGACGCTCGGGGGGGTCGATTTAAACAAGCCGTACGAGCTCACAGATTATTATCAGAATCTGCTTGATGAAAAGGGTCTTGTTGAGGGGACAGACGAATATAATAAAGCTTATTTCGACATTCTTTACGGGATGTGGACGAACAAAGCCGTCACCGAGCTTTATGAACCCGGCTCTACGTTTAAAATAATAACGACATCAATAGCGCTTGAGACGAACACGTCAAAGCTTACCGATAAATTCACATGCACAGGTAGCCTTAAAGTCGGCGGCTTTAATATAAGCTGTCATAAGACGATAGGGCATGGCACACTGAACTTCGCCGAAGCACTGCAGCAATCATGCAACCCGGCTTTGATGACGATAGCAGCCCGTATCGGACGGGAAGACTTTTATAAATATTATAAAATGTTCGGATACGGCGAGAAAACCGGCATAGACTTGCCGGGTGAAGCGAAAACTTATTACCACAGCTTCAGTAATTTCTCTGATGTTTCACTTGCTGTTTACGCATTTGGCCAGACGTTTAAGGTTACGCCGATACAGCACCTGATGGCTATAAGCGCTGTTGCTAACGGCGGTTATCTTGTGACGCCCCATATAATGAGGGAAATCATTGATTCCGACGGGAATGTTATACAGTCGTATGAACCGAACGTTGTCAGACAGGTCATCAGCGCTGATGTAAGCAAAAAAATATCCGCTATTCTTGAGGAAGGTGTGTCAGGCAGCGGTGGCGCGAAAAACGCATATGTTGCTGGATATAAAGTCGCGGCAAAGACCGGTACGTCTCAGAAGCGTGATAAGCTTGATGAGCACGGTCAGGATACGCTTCGCGTAAGCTCCTGCGTAGCTTATGCACCGGCCGACAACCCGCAGGTAGCTGTTTTAATACTTGTCGACGAGCCGTCGAATGGCGTTGTCTATGGCTCGCTTGTCGCAGCGCCGTATGTATCGAAACTTTTGTCGTTCGTGCTTCCGTATATAGGTATTGAACCGCAGTATGCGGAAAGCGAGGAAGCGTCGATTGAAAAAACGATATCAAACTATGTCGGCATGGACATTGAAGCTGCTAAGGCTGCAGCGCAAGCCGCAGAGCTTGAGTATATCGTCGTTGGTGACGGAAGTGAAGTTGTGGCTCAGTCGCCGTCATCAGGAACAATTGTATCGAAGATATCGAAGCTTGTCGTTCTTTATACTGGCACAGAGGAACCGAAGAATACGGTTGAAGTTCCCGATGTAGTTGGTAAAACGGCAGAAGCGGCAAACAGACTCATAATAAACAAAAAACTGAATATAAGAATAGCAGGTGCTGCTAACTATGCAAGCGGCAGCGGTGCAACAGTTGTATCACAGAGTCCGGCGGCGGGTACGTTCGTTCCCGAAGGAACTGTCATAACTGTTGAGTTCATGCACCTCTCAGATATCAGCGACTAAAAGTATTTTATATAAAGAACAGTGTAAGACAAAAAACGCTATAAAAAATACGAAAAGTACGAATAAAGTAAAGAAAAGGACGTTTTCTGATAAAAAATCCAATATAAAATGGAGGCGTCCTTTTGAAACTTTCACGTCTTTTTGCAGCGGCCGGCATACCATGCCGTCTGCCCGATAGGGAAATCACAGGCGTCACATCCGATAGTCGATGTGTTTATGAAGGATTTATATTTGTTGCCGTACGCGGTGCGCAAACAGATGGCGGGCGCTTTGCTGCGGACGCCGTGCGGCGCGGAGCTGCTGTGATTGTAGCGGAAACGGAGCCGGAGGGGCTTCAGGTCGGTGACACTGAAGTATCAGTTGTTATAGTCCCGTCCGCAAGGGAAGCTATTGCGCGCCTGTGTTCTGCGTGGTATTTTGCCGATGCTGTTGAACGAGGGGGGCGTCGCCCCAGAATCATAGCTGTTACCGGCACGAATGGCAAAACGACGGTAACGCACATGATAACGGCGATTTTATCGGCAGCAGGTTATAAAACCGGGCTTATAGGTACTGTCGGCTGTTTTCTTGGCGGGGAGCGCATTGTCGCACCTGACGGTATGACGACGCCGGCGCCGGAGAATTTTTACCGCATAATGTATGAAATGTATTGCGGTGGCTCTGAATTCATTGTATTTGAGGCAAGCTCGCATGGCATAGCGCAAGGGCGTCTTGCGGGGCTACCGCTTGTCGGACCACTTGAAGCGGCCGTGTTTACAAATCTTACGCCAGAGCACCTTGACTACCATCGCGACATGGAAGATTATTTCCATGTAAAGGCGCGGCTTTTCACAGAATTTTCCCCTGCAGTATCAGTTGTAAACGTTGACGATCAGTACGGCGAGCGGATTGCTGCTATGTGCACCGGGCGATTGATTACGACCGGCGTGCGGGATGACACAATCGCCGAGTGGAAAGCTGTCGAGCGTGAGTTTTACGGCACGGGTGGCGTCGGATATTTGCTTTCATCACCTGACCTTACGCTTCGCGTATTTTGCCCGACACCGGGCGGTTTCACATATATAAACACGCTTGAAGCGCTTGCGTGCGCCATAGCTGTCGGGGTTGATCCTGCCGTCGCACAAGAGGCGATACGTGTATTTTATGGAGTAAAGGGACGCATTGAGCGCGTGAAAACTGATGCGACAAAGTTCAGTGGTGATGTATTTATTGATTATGCGCACACGCCGGCAGCACTTGAGGGACTTTTACGGACAGTTCGCGCCTTTACTGATACGCGCCATAGAATAGTTCTTCTTTTCGGGTGTGGCGGAGACCGCGACAAAGCAAAACGTCCGCTTATGGGCGAAATTGCGTCAAGGCTTTCCGATTATGTTATAATTACAAGCGACAACAGGCGTGGGGAAGCGGCATGGCGCATTATTGCCGATATTATGAGCGGCTACAACGTCAACACACCGCACATAATTATATCAGACAGGGAAACTGCTATCCGTTATGCTATTATGGAAGCGAAAGACGGGGATGTTATACTGCTTGCCGGAAAAGGACATGAGACATACGAGGATGCGGGCGGTATAAAACGTCCGTTTGACGAACGAGAGGTAGTTTTCGCGGCGGTAAACGACAGATACCGTATAATGAATGGGAGATAATTATTATATAAGCATATCTTGAATGACCTAATCCCGGTATAATGTATAGCGTCGCATTTGAAATACAAGAAATACGAAAAGATAGGAGGCAAGCGGTGGCTTCACGGCAAAAGTTATGGAGACATATAACAGAGACGTTAATATAACGAATGTGCAAAATGGAGATATAAAGTCAAGTAAAACGAAGCAAACAACGGGAGAAAACAGCGCTCTGCTTTCCGTTTGTCCGCTTACGGCAGAGCTGATAGCGAATATAACAAGCGGATACGTCAAACCCGTGAATGGCGGCTTTGGCGGTGAGTCGAGAGTATTTACAAAGGATTCCCGCGAGGTGTTGGAGGGATGTATTTTCGTTGCTATACGCGGGGAAAAGTATGACGCACATAATTTTATAGCGCAGGCCGTACAGGGTGGCGCAAGAATAATTATTGCTGAGCGGAGTCCTGCGGCAAATACGCTCCCATGCGGCGCCGACATTGTAATAGTCCCTGATACCGTCAAAGCGATGGGCGCACTTGCTGCCTATTTTATAGAAAAGAGCGGCATTAAAACAATAGCCGTAACGGGCAGCGTCGGTAAAACGACGACGAAAGAGCTGATAGCGACCGTTTTATCGGAGCGATACAAAACGCATAAGACGGAAGGCAATAAAAACAATGAAATAGGGCTTCCGCTCACAGCGCTTTCTATACCGTCAGATGCTGAGTATGGCGTTTTTGAGATGGGTATGAGCGCCCTCGGCGAGATTGGAGCGCTTTCGCGCATTGTAAAGCCCAACATCTCCGTCATAACGAACATCGGAACATCACATATGGAGCGTCTCGGCAGCCGCGAAAACATCGCAAAGGCAAAGCTTGAGGTGCTGTGGGGCATGAGCGAGGGCGGAATCCTTATAATCAGTGCGGACGAGCCTCTTCTGACGCGCGCTGACGTGACCCCGGCAAAAGCTGTAACTGTTTCGCTTTACAGCCGGTCGGCTGATTATCGTGCGGTTAACATACGCCAGATAGGCAGCGGCATGATATTTGACCTGATTTATAACGGCAAAGTCTGCACAAACGTTGAAATTCCTATGCTCGGCACGCATAGCGTTTCAGATGCGCTTTATGCATTCGCTATCGGTATCATTGAGGGGATGACGGAAGAGGAAATAAGGCGCGGGCTTAAGAAATTCCGTGGCGTGTCAATGAGACAGCGTATATATGACCTGTCCGGTGTTACGATAATTGAGGACTGCTATAACGCAAGCCCTGAGTCGATGAGAGCCGGAATTGACGTTCTTTGCTCCATGGCAAAGGAGAAGGGAGGGCGTCCCGCCGCTCTTCTCGGCGATATGCGTGAGCTTGGCGAATATTCGCGCCTGCTGCATGAACAGCTTGGCATTTATGCGGCGCGTGCCGGTGTGAAACTTCTTTTCACATATGGGCCTCTTGCCGAAAACATAGCTCACTCGGCAATTACAAACGGCATACGAGCTGAAAACGTTTATGTCAATCTTGACTGTACAGATCCTGCATCAACGGGAGAAATGATACTCAGCGCACTTCGTCCGGGCGATGTACTGCTTGTAAAAGCAAGCCGTGCGGTCGCAGCAGAGAAGGTTATTGAATACATTAAGGGAAGGAAGTTCGCCGGCGTTTGATTTCGGCGGCGTGATGTTTATGACGTCAACGCTGACATATATAATTATTGCCGCAGGCATAGCGACGTTTATTCTTACGTATTTATTTTCAAAAATAATAATACCGGTACTAAAAAGCCACAAGATGGGGCAGAAGATTCTCGATATAGGACCGAGGTGGCATAAGTCGAAGGAAGGCACGCCTACGATGGGCGGTATCATCTTCATCCTTGCGTCAACCTTGTCGCTTATCGGTGCGGAGATAGCCTTTGCCCTTGCCGGATGGGGTGTTCCAAAGCTTCTCACGGCTACGTTTATTTATGCTCTCGCCAACGCTTTCATCGGCTGCGTTGACGATACGGCAAAACTTTTACGCCGGCAGAACGAAGGACTTACAGCGCGTCAGAAAATAGCGCTTCAGATTTTCGTATCACTTTTGTATATTGCGGCTCTTGTTTGGCTTATCGGGCCAAAAACTGACCTTTATATACCTTTTGTCGATACAACGATTGACCTTGGATGGTATTATTACGCATTTGCTCTCATACTGCTTGTCGGAATGGTCAACAGCGTCAATTTAGCCGACGGTATAGACGGGCTTGCCTCATCCGAAGTTTTAGTTGTTTCTCTTTTCTATATCGCCGCAGCATATTCTGGGAAAAATGCGAACCCTTCGTCCGATGCGGAGATAGCTCTCCTCGGCGCCGTGACGGCCGGTTGTGCCGCAGGGTTCCTTATATATAATTTTCACCCCGCACGGGTGTTTATGGGCGACACCGGCTCCCTCTTTTTCGGGGCAATCGTTGTCGGCGGCTCCTTTATTATGGATAACCCGCTGCTCTGTGTTGTCTTTGGCTTTATGTTTGTACTTGAATCACTGTCGGATATTGTTCAGGTGCTTTATTTCAAGGCAACGCACGGGAAACGCTTTTTCAAAATGGCGCCGATTCACCACCATTTTGAGAAATGCGGATGGAGCGAGAATAAGGTTGTCGCTGTGTTTACACTTGCAACGCTAATTTTCTGCGTTCTTTCATATTTTGGGCTTGGTTAATCATAAAATCATACAGTAATAAATATAAGCCACCATATAAAATAAGCGGGAGGGAGGTGACGCGACGATGAATTCAGGGCAAAAGGAAGTAGGACGCCGAAGGGCAGGGCAAAACCAAAACCAAAGACGGGTTGATAATACAGGCGTGGCGCCTGCCGTTAAAAATCAGGCGAAATCAAACCCCGGCGCTGCCATGAAATCGTATGACGCGACACCACCCACAAGCGTCGGATACGGCACCACCCGCGTAAGAAAGCGTGAAATTAAAGAAAACACCCCGCCTACGGCTCAGGTTAGCGCACAGGGGAGAGCTGTTGCGACGACAAACGCAACGGCTACTGATGTAGGGCGTGAATACATAAGAGTTAAAGTTGCGCCCGACAGAATAATGATAGTGCTGATACTGCTGCTTGTGTGCATCGGTTCCGTTGTGGTTTTCAGCGCAAGTTATCCATACGCTTTGAGCCAAGGCCTTGACAGCTATTATTATGTCAGGCGCCAGATAGTGTTTGTCGCGCTCGGCCTTTTTGTAATGGCTGTTATCATGAGGCTTCCGTATACGCTTATCAAGCGTTGTGCGCCCATTGTCTATGGCGTTGCTTTCCTTTTGCTTATTGTCGTTTTATTCATCGGGGTATCTGAGGGCGCTGCCCGGCGTTGGATATACATAAGCGGCATCGGCATTACAATCCAACCGTCCGAGATAATGAAAGCGGGGCTTGTTATGATGCTTGCCTGGTATATAGACAGGCGGGCGGAAGACATACAAAAAGGTGCGCCTACAAAGCGCAGGCTTATTTACGGCGTCATCGTGCCGGGCGCTTTCATAATTGCCGCATGTGCTCTTGTCCTGCTTGAAAAGCATCTATCCGGAACATTGATTCTCTTTGCAATCGGTGCTGTTGTCATGTTCATAGGCGGGTCAAGTGTCGGCTGGATGTCGGTAATTTTCGGCACGCTTGGCATATCCGCCGGGACTGCGTATCTTTTTTCAAACCCGTATGCTCTGCAACGCGTTTTAACATTCCTTGATGAAAATGCCGATAAACTTGACGAGGAGTGGCAGACATATCAGGGACTGCTTGCTATCGGGTCGGGCGGCCTTTTCGGGCTCGGTCTTGGTGAGAGCCGCCAGAAATTCAGTTATATATCCCAACCTCAAAACGACTTCATTTTTACAATTTGGTGTGAGGAAATGGGATACATCGGCGCCATCGCTGTAATACTGATATTTATAGTGTTTATCTGGCGTGGTTTTACGATTGCAATGCGTGCGCCCGATACATTCTCATCGCTGACCGTATTCGGCATAATAAGCCATGTTGCGATACAGGCGATACTTAATGTTGCTGTTGTCACGGACACGATACCTAACACGGGCATTTCGCTTCCGTTTTTCTCGTATGGCGGCTCATCGCTGATGATTTTGCTGGCAGAGATGGGGGTCGTTTTGTCAATATCACGCTATTCACGACAGCGAAAGCTGTAGCATAAATTTCCGTGTATGTGGGAAACGTAAATGCTGTTCACTGCATACGCGGACGCAATAAAATCCGAAAGGACACGCATTTATCTGAAATGAGAGTACTAATGACGGGCGGCGGAACCGGCGGACACGTTAATCCGGCAATCGCAATCGCTGAAACGATTAAATTAAATATTCCGGGCAGTGAGATTGCTTTTGTCGGCACGCCACGCGGTATTGAAAATAAGCTTGTTCGGGCGGCGGGGTACGAACTTTACCATGTCGATGTCCGCGGGCTGCGCCGTTCGCTTTCTTTTGCAAATATAAAGGCGGCATACCTTGCCCTGACTTCACCCGGACACGCGAAAAAGATAATTAAAAGTTTCAAGCCCGATATTGTTATCGGCACAGGGGGGTATGTAAGCTGGCCGGTTCTTCGTGCGGCGGCATCGCTTGGCATCCCGTCGATGATACATGAGTCAAATGCTTATCCCGGCGTGACGACGCGTATGCTTGCCCGTCACGTTGATACGATACTGCTTAATTTTGAAAAAACAGCCGAGTATTTAAAACCGCTTCATCCGAAAAAGATGGTGCTTGTCGGGAACCCTCTGCGAAGCGGATTCTTCACGTCGTCAGAAAAGACTGCGTCTGCAATTACGGGCATATCCGACGCTAAGGAAGGGTATCAAAAAATGATACTTTCCTATGGCGGGAGTCTTGGGGCACAGCACATAAATGAAGCAGTCCTCGCTA
>LFTK01000024.1 GCA_001513385.1 Clostridiales bacterium DTU064 | reverse complement strand
AATTATAAGGCTATCCCACGGCTCATCCGGGAAAGCAGGACCGAAAAACGATTCATTTGTTATATATCCCGCCGTCTCAAGCCCGCTGATAGGCGGAATAAACGAACGCGCTCCCACAGCAACCACGATAATGTCAGCCGTCAGCTCATCGGAGACACCGCCATCATCGGTTTTAACGACAATCGACCTCGGTCCTGTAAATTCAGCCGTGCCGTTATAAACGTCAAGCCCCGGTTGCCTTTTCAGATTTGCTTCAATACGCGAGCTTACATTAATCTGGCGCCACATCCGCTCACCAACACGCTTAAAATCAAGCCGCGTGGGTGAAAATTCTAACCCTATACGCGATGCAGTCTCCGCTTCGCGTATTAAATCAGCCGGATAAACAAGCATTTTTGACGGGATACAACCCCTTGTAAGGCATGTCCCGCCAAACTTTGATTTTTCAACGATTGCGCACTTTTTCCCGTGCGCAATTGCTTCCTCAAGAACAACAAGCCCCGAACCGCTGCCGAGTATTATTACGTCGTATTTCTTCATAACACACCTCCCCGCAAAACAGCCAATACTTTTAACTATTAAAACTCCTTTTTACGTTCTCTTATGTTCTGACATCATATGGTGATGCCACACAACATATTATTTTATTACTACTTTTTTACTCTGACTTAATTATTGCACTCATTTTATGCTAATTATTTTACGAATTATATTGTAATTTATTATATATTCCGCTATTTTTCTCGTTTGTGACCGCATCACATTATAAAGACAAAAAAGCTGTGCTTTACCCTTAGTAGGGTATTGGCACAGCCTTTTTTATATGTTTGTCAGCAATTATAAGGTCCGGATTTATTTTAAGAAGCACATCAGCCATGCTGCGCGAATAGTTTTCCGCGATAAATGCGTAAACGCGGGATAAATCCGGCGTACGTTCTCTTGCCGAATGGGTGTCGCTTGCAACAACATGAACTAAACCGTGTCGTAAAAGTGAATTAGCACACAAAAATGCGCCGCGGCCAAACTCACCCTCTAAGCTGCCCTTGTTGACCTGAATTACGCAGCCTGACAATACCCAGTCATATACGGGGCGCTGATCTGCCTGTATCCTGATGTATCGTTCCGGATGTGCGAGCACAGGGACCAGCCCTCGAGTCGCCACCAGAGCGAGCGCGTCGCGTATGTGTTCAGGGCGGGATGAAAAGTCAAACTCTAAAAGGAGATATCGGCTCCCGGCAAGCGTCGCATAAACACCACGTTTGAGAAGAAAATCTATGTTTGACGCTGCGTATAACTCACATCCGAAGTACACATCAACCGGTATTTTCTCCGCCGCAACAGCGTCAACAAAGCGTTTGTATACCTCACGCCGAAAGTCAAGTCCCTCTTTCGTTCCGGGTGTGTTTATGTTAAAATGCGGTGTCGTGATTATGCGCTTTGTCCCGTTCGCGGCCGCCATTCTCGCCATATTAACTGCTTCGGTGAGATTTACGGCGCCGTCGTCAACAACGGGTAAAAAATGCGAATGTATATCTGTCATCTTATTTCATATTGATGCAAACGTTTTATTTTTCCTTCGGTATCTTATATAGTCTTTATGCTTAAAAGCCTTTGATTCTTTTTTTATCCCTCTTGTGTCTTTTGCGTTTTATGTACTCTTAAATTACTGGTACCATTTGCGCCGGATAACTTATCGCTCTCTTGTAGTGCATTTTCATTGCTGCCATAACCGTAGCCACTTTTTCCGTAGCCGTAACCGTAACCGTAACCATAGCCATAACCGTAGCCGTAACCGTAACCATAGCCATAACCGTAACCGTAACCATAACTCCGGTTATATCCGATTATAAAGCGGCTACCTGTCATCGAAAGGGCACAGCCAATAAGGTTTATGCCGCTTTCAGAAAATGTAGCTACAGTGTTTTTTATACGTTTTCTGCTGACAGTATCCTGACGTATAACATAAAGAAGAGCGTCGCAGTTTTTAGCTATAACGGATGCATCTGCTACCGTTTCAGCCGGAGGTGTGTCAATAATAACATAGTCAAAATGACCGCGAAGTTCACGAATAAGCTCCGCTATTTTTGGAGAAGCTGCAAGCTCAGCCGGCGCACTTGCCGGTTGCAACGACGGTAAAACCCAAAGCCTAAGGTCAGGATGCTTATAAACTGTATCGTCAAGAGATACTTTACCAACTAATACATCCTCAAGACCATACTCAATACCATCCTTTTTAGATAAATGCAAATAACGCAGAACAGCAGGGTTTCTCATGTCACAATCGATAATAACTGTTTTGTATCCGCGTCTGGCAAGTGTAACTGCAAGGTTCGCAGCAACTGTCGATTTACCCTCTCTTTTTGTTGTACTCGTTATGAGGATAGTCTTATAGTTTGAACGAGATGTATATTTTATAACATCATTACGCAGACTTGAAACGCTGTCGCTAAAACCGTTCTGCGGTATTCTACGAAGCACAACGACCGGCGTTTTGTCATGTTTATTTTCGCGCTTAACATATGGTATAACGCCGAGGCATCGCATGCCAAGGCCTTCCTCTATTTCAGAAGCAGTAACAACTGTTGTGTCAGAGGTGACAAACAGCGCTATTACTACAGCAAATACGGCTGCACCGGCTAAAACACCGAGCAATACACCAAGTGAATAACGCGGTTCTGCATCTGGAGCCCTTGCAACAGCAGGTTCAATTATCATTTTAAGCTGAGTTTTTCCGATTACATATTCAGCAAGGCTCGGATAATGCTCAAGCATTAAAACTAATGCTTTATATGAATATTCAGCGTCCGGAGAGGTAACGCGTATAGTTAAAAGAGGAGTTTTTCCGAGGGATTCAGCCTCTATCACTAAATCATCTATCCCAACTCCTGCTTTTGTCTCCCCAAGTTCCGCAACAACGATATTTCTCAGCGGTTCGCTTGTAAGAATATACGGTAAGGTGTTTGCTATTGATGCTGCGGTCGTAGCGTTGTAATTATAATCAGTATCCCCGTTTATTTCAACAGTGACTGAAAAGAACGCTGATGATGTATACAGCGGCTTATATGTTATTTTTGTTCCATACATACCAGCAACAACGCCGGCAATAATTAAAATAATTAAAAGCCATATATATCTTGTCGCCCATTTTGATGAACGATATATTATCTCAGCTAAATTTACATTGGCAGTCTCGACTGTATCGCCAGCTTTGGCGCTCTGATAGTTCGTCATTTGATATAACACCTCCAGCAGGCGGTTGTATAGACTCGTTTGCCTTTTAAATAACAAATCATTTATTCATCCCCATGTCAACCGCGTGCGGTTTAGAAGAGACTGCGGCGTATTCTGTGTCATATTGATGTGCAATACTACCATACGGATCGGCAGCTTGTTGTGTGCTTTGATTCAGGCACATATTGTACACACATCCCAAATACTCAGCTTTACAGTCGCTAAGTGAGGCTATGGCACGGTTTACAGCAAGATATGATGCATAATTTTCACGAATTATCATTATTGATGCGTCGGCAATAGCTTCCGCCGCAACTTCCGCATCCGAAAGTATACCGACGGGAGGAGTGTCTATTATTATAAAGTCATATTTTTGCCTTGCTTGCGCTATAAGTGTAGCCATTTGTGCGCTGCCTATCAGCTCATCCGACTTTTCGTATAATTTTGAGCCGAGTAGAAGATTTACGCCAGTCAGCGAGTCGCGGTGAACATATAACCGCTTTGTCCGTCCGAGCAGTATGTCGGTGATTTCTGCGCCACTTTCAGGTGTTTTCTCAAATATCTTATAAACAGCCGGTTTACGCATATCAGCATCGATAAAAAGAACACTATGCTGATTTTTTGCAAGAGAAATTGCAAGATTTGCAGCGACTGTCGTCTTCCCCTCATTCATAAGCAAGCTCGTTACAATAAACACCTTATATCCTTTTGACGATGCGCATTGCTCTACCTTTGCACGAAGACGCTTAAATGACTCAACATATACAAAACTGCGCCTTAAATCTGATATAAGAAGCCCTTTATCTTTTTTATTGCGTCTGATCTTATTTGTGGAATTACTCTCATACGGGATTGTGCATAAAATTGAGCCATCTACATTCGACTCAAGCGTTTCAATTGATCTTATGGCATCGGTTGTCAGTGATTTATATGATATCCACGCTATCACAACAGCAGCGCCCAGCAAAAAACCAATGATACAATAGATATCTAATTTTAAGGTATCATCAGACGTCTCGGGAACAACAGCATCGGTAAAAACATCTATTATAGCGTTGAGCACGAGAAGATCTGATATCTCCCCAAGCTTTTTCATTATAGTTTTAACTGTACGAAACGCCATTAGTGGTGATTCGGATGTAACTGATATAGTAACAAAGTTTGTATTTGTAATTTGCGACGCTGAAACATCCCCTGGAAATTCTTTTAACCCCAGCTCCTCGCAGACAAGACTTTCAAAGGCATTGCTGTCAATCAGCTGCGTTATCATTTCCGTCATCTTCGTTGTCGTCGACATATTGCTATAAGCGTCGTTGATACTCCCCTGCGTGGAAACAGAAAAGGTTATTTCAGACGTATACCTTGCCACATATGTTTCGTTTCTTAAAACAAAGGTGGCCATTGCTGCCATAAGAGCCACAGAGATAATGATAAAAAGCCGATCCGTTATATCCTGCAGCAAATATGTTATTTTGAAGTTTTGCAAATTAATTTCATTCAATGTGGCTTTCACACTCCGAGGGCATATTTAATTAATTATAACGGTCATATATGTATATCCAATGATACCGGCACTGTTTTCAGTCCAGAAGGTTACAATATATGACCCGGGGTCTGCTGTCGTTAAATCGGTGTCACATTCCCAGTACACGTTGCTGATATCTATCGTCTCCTCCGTCAAGTGACCGTCGATGGTTTTTATAACAGCAGATGATACCTTGTCAACATAGCTCATCGGGTCGAATGATTCGCTTTTTTTGTATACGATATAATCCGTTAAGTAAACAGTCGGAGCTTTTTTCGGTTCGGATAAGACTTCGCACATAACAGTAACAGTGGACGTATCTCCCGCGCTGTTTGTAACGCTGATTGAAACAGGAAAAAAAACCTCCTCATCAGTCGATGGCATTGACTCAATCTTTATTTTACCTGTCAGGTCGCCATCAATCACATCAGTTGCGGTAAATGCCTTGAGAATCCCGTCCGTCTTACCGCCTTTTTGAAGTCTAAGCGGCTGAGTCTGCTTAATAGTAGGCGGCGTGTAATCTGTATAAATTAGTGAGCATGTTTTTTTTACCACGTGATTTGCACTGTCACATGCGACATACGTCACTGTCCGCACCTTGTTTTCATCAAAAGGAGATATTGACTCAACTATAACGTTTTCGGTTATATCGCCGTCTTCCGCATCGTGTGCCGTGACGTTCTCAAGATAATCTTTTTCCGTTGAGGTTACACTAAGACTTAGAATATCATTTTTTAAAGTTATTTCTGGATATTCGTCGGTTATTTCAGAATATATATCAGAATATAGATAAACACCGAAAGCGCTTATTGATAAAACGAGCATCACAACAGTGACAATTACCGAAAATTTACTCATGATTTATATATACCTTATAAAAATATAAAAAACACAAATATGGACAAGTTAACACAAAGATCTACACAAACTGATTAATTATACTACCATAATAAATTATATTTTATCATAAATAAAACCGGCGTCGCAAGACGCCGGGCTTAGCCCTGCATCGCGAATTGCATTAAATGTGCTTGCTTTACATTCTGCTTTGCACATATGTGCTTTAACGCTTTGTATCAGTTTACGGCAGTTAAAAATATGTTAATATTATATCAATAACTACAATCTTTTATATATACTACTTACTTCTGTCAATTATCCCGACCGTTCCGTCTTCTAACGGCTCGCCCTCAACAGAAAGCAGCACAGCCATAACAATATATCGCTTTAGCCTGTTTTCACGCAGGCATGTTGAAAGCGTAAGTATTTTATCCTCACCAAAGCGAGGAAAATACTCCTCACGATAGTTAGCGCGAGAATCAACGAGTGACAACACATCGTTAAAAAATCTATCAAAATCATGCTTGAAATTAAAGTCTACAGTCAAAAGAATATGCGAATCTCTAAACGGGAACGCAGCAAATATCCCGTATTTTAGTATGCGCGTAGGCATGTATATGTATATATACTTTACATCCTCAAAAACAGCATCGCTTACAAGATCCTGAAGCGCATAAAACATTGTCTTCTTTGAGGACTTATGACCGTAGAGGACGGTATTTGCATCAGTGAATGACTTTGTGTTGTAATCTTCGGAAAAAATAGCGCCTGCCGTGCTTTTATTGCCTTCCCAATCGTGATCTAAGTAATAAGCATTATCACCCTTTCGCTGAAGAACGGGATAATCAATATTTGTGCCCGGTATTTTTATCCATGCATAAACATCGGGATTGACATCGAAAAGAGTCTGAAAGTCAACGGGGATATCAACTGGTTCCCAGGGTACCTCCGTTTCAGGTGTCGCTTCATCTGATGACTCTTCATCCGGTAAGCTGCTAAACACATCTTCTGTATCTGTGTTATTAACACTTGAATCAGCCGACTCCATGTCACTTGTCTCTGTATCCGGCGTCGTAAGATTATACCGGTCAATAATGAGGATAGATATATATACAGCTAATGCAGCAAAAGCAAGTGTAGCAATAATTGCCGACAATAGCCACAACTTTTTTTNNGATGGGATACAATACATATCATTTAATTTCACAAAACAATGTTTAATTAATATAAGTTTATATAATTTCAATAATTTTACAGTTTCATAATTAATGTGAAAATTCCTCATGAAGTCACCCGTTCATGAGGAATTTTCACCCCAATGCTTTATAATTTTATTACTTTGCTCTTACTTCGTTTATGTAACGCTTATAGAAATATACCGCGAATGACAGCGTCACAACAACACCAATAGTGAGAGCGAACATGGTTTCTATAAAGTAATCGCCTGTCTGCGGAGATTTCGGCTCTTCCTTAACAGCAAAGCCATATATACCCTCGCTTGTTGCGGTGAAGACAACAGTTTCATCTCCTGTAACTTCAGCATCAATGACTTCCCACTTGTCGCCATTGAGATGAAGAACTTTTACGGTGTCATCAGCCTTGATGCCAGGAACAGAAACTGTAAGTTTAATGCTTTCTATGACTGTATTGTTATTAGATGTAAGAGTGTCAATAAATGTGAATCCTCCGGATGCAATTCCGTAAGTCTTTCCTGCAGATGCAGAAGAAGCAGTGCCAAGCGACATCACAGAAAACGCACTTGCCTTTGCCGCGGTGTCATTTGAGGCAAAGCTTGTCCCCTCTGCAAGTGTAATCTTTATAAGATCAAGTAAAGTATAGCCCTTGAGTTCGTCACCTACTTCATTTTCAAGAGCTCCATCGGAAGAAAGACGCTGAGCAACCTCATAGAGATCAGAGCCTTCATCAGCATCCGAATAATTGTTTATTACGAGATATCTGGCAATTTCATCGGCCGTGACAACTACCTCATTGCCATCAGCATCTTTTATAACAAGTCCTGTAACTTTACTTTCTTTTTCCGGGCTTGTCAAAGCAAATGCGCTGATTGCAAAAGCTATTATCAGCGCTGCGGTAAGTAAGCAAGCAAGAATTTTTTTCACGACAGCATCTCCTTCTAAATTACAACTAAAATATTACTAATGTTATTTGTAGCATGTAAAAATTATAATCAACATACAAAAAAAAAGTCAAGCTAATATAACATTAATTGTATTTAAATTGTATTTAAGAATTTATAGTTCACATTCGCATATTTCTCCGTGTAAAAAAGTGACTATTGACCTTTCTTTACTTGCTATGTATAATTATAATTGATTAATAATGTAAATTGATATGCTTTTAGCTTGTCATATTACAGTTCGCCTTTGCCGCAAATTTGTCGGTCAAAAGTATTGTCGACCGCATTGCGGCTTATTTCAATAAAACACGGGGGTGAACGCAGCTAATATAGCTGATGTTTGAAAATGGGTAAAAAAACGCTATATGTAATATTAATAATACTGCTTTTCGTGCCGTCATTCATTGCTGTCGGCTACTATTCTTCATCGAAAAAAGAGCCTGCCAACGCAAAGGCTGTCAGCAGATTAAAAATTGAAGATCCTCACGGCGCTGTATGGGAATTTTCCTCCGACGACGAAAAAGACACATCCAAGAAGATGATAGACCTTTTTGTCGCGATGAAAAAAAACGCGGAGTCCGTCGCTGCCCTCCCAAGTTCACTTGAAGGTAGTGAATTCTTCCGCGTCACGCTTAATAGTTACGAAACAGAATCAGTATATAAATATTATTTCACATCTGACCCAAATGAAGCATATATCGAAGATTCAGCAGGTTACATCTTTAAACTGAAGAGCAATGACGCCGCTGAGTTTCTTTCAACAGAATATGCGATAAGTGTTTATAACGCTAACCATATTCCAGAGCTTGTCATTTCAGGTATTAATGTTTCACCTGCCGAGGCGACATGGTACTACACAATATACGACGGTTCCTACAAGAAACTCGACACAGCGCCGCTTGTTACAGATACAGTACCGACATGCAGTGTCAGGGGCGGATTTTCGATATCGTTTACAGACGAGCCAGATTATTTGTGGCTGACGATAACAGATGGCGATACAGAAGTTTATAACAACATCTATAACGAAGAAAACGTACCGTCACTCGACGGAGCCGGAAAATATAACGTAACAGCACAGGCGACATGGTATTCCGAGGATACAGACTACAACTGCAGTGCTACATATAAATTCATAGCTGAAATAATTGAACCGGCTTCATTCTACATAGGACAAACATCAGTTGAGAATGGCAAGTTCGTCGTTATTTCAGGTAAAAACGTCACTGACCCGTCGCAGATTAAGTTTGAATCGAATCCCTCAATTAATTATACACCTACGTTTTTTGCCGAGGGAGACTACGTTTACGCTCTCGTACCGATAAGCTACGAGCTTGCCGAGGATAAAGACGTTACATATGAGTTTACAATCACCTATGAGGGCGTGTCACAGACAATAAACCTTCTCGTCACACCTTATGTTTATAAATCAAGCACGCTCAATATCTCATCGGCTGTTGAAAAAGCAACCTACACAGAAGAGCTTCGTGCAGAGGCTGAAAAACTGTTCCGCGAAATAGCGTACACAAATGTTGCAACCGGGCGTATGTTCAGCGGAACATTCCTTGAAGACGTTGTAGGCAAAGGTTCAACCGATAAGCTCGGCCCGGGATTCGGGCGGATGATAACGGTCACATCGTCCGGCACTAAGTTCCGCCACACGGGCTGCGACTACAATGTACCGGTCGGCACTCCTGTTTATGCTGTCAATAAAGGTATAGTCATTTTCTCGGATTATAATGAAGTTGCGGGATGGCTGGTCGTTGTAGATCACGGCTGGGGGCTTAAGAGCTGGTATGCACACCTGAGCGAAAATAAAGTAAAAGTCGGCGATGTCGTCGAAAAAGGTGATGAGGTCGGACTTTCAGGCAGCACCGGATTCACTTATAAAAACCGCATTCATGTTGCCCTCTCCGTGTTTGACGTTCCTGTATGCATATATCCGTACTGGGATGATCCCGTTAAGATACCAGAGATGGGCAGCTGATAAAACTGATAATACTAAAATTTGTACCTCACTATCTTATCCCAAACAAAAACACGCCGTGAAACGGTTTTAACCGTTTCACGGCGCTTTTTCTTGCCCTTTTTCTTATCGCGAAAATCAATCCCCGCGTTTTATTCACCCGACAATCTTATAAAACAAATCTTATTTTATTACATTTATAATTGCTTATAACCGATTGTCTTGTGCTCTCGTCAAATAAGTTATCAGAAATAGATATTATATAAATCAATATACGATTTCGTGCTGCTCAATATAAAAATTAAACCGACAGCAACATACATAATATAATTGATTTTAAATTTTTTATTTTTTATACGTCCTGTTTTATTATTTATACTATTATACTGTTTATACTTTATTTTTTGTTGTTATAAGGCCGCTCTGTTCTGCTTTGTTCCAGTCAACGCGCAAAACACGCACCAAATTCCCGGTAGCGGCACGATCAGATGTCTTATAAATAACACCCATTTCCATAAGCTCCTGAAGAGCCGTACGAACATTATTTTCAGCCACGCTAAAATACGAAGATACAGCTTTCACGGTAGAATTAAATGTCGGAAAAATCTTTTTGTCGTTTTTACTGTTGATATGATTGAAATTTTCCAAAATAAGCTTATAAAAATACTGGCGCTCCTGATCCTCGCGGGGAATTTCAATACATTCGCTGGCAACCGCACGGAATTTGTTGCTGACAGCACCTCTTACACCGTAAACGATAACTTTTTTCTTTTTCTTTAGCTGTAAATAACGCACAACCGAGCTGAAATGACCGTCCCCTGTAAACAATATGTATGTACTTATGTTAGGATTGTCGTCCGCTTCCTGATAAATATAATCAAGCATAATAAAATCGGTAAAATCCTTTTTTATAACAGGCGACGGATTCTGAGTGTCGATAATTGAATCTGTTATCTCACGTATTCCCCTGATTTCGCTTTGCAGCTTCGGATTTGAAAAATCACCGAAAAAGAATATCTTTTTTATATCGAATCGCTCGGCAATCTCGTCATATTGTTCTTTAACTTTAGGGCGCATCCCGTAAATCCTGTCAAGGGAATAACACCAGTGCTCAAAATCAACGAACATAGCAGCGGTTGGTTTCACTTGCCGCCGTTTAAGGCTGAAGCCAAACAGCGGTCTTCTTTGTGTCATCGGCATCCTTCCTTTCATTTTTTTGATTTTTTATTTTTGTTACGTAAAAAAGCAACATCATTATCAGTTTACGCACAAATCCGCACAGCGTAAACAAAATAACGGCTCCGGTGCCATACATTTTCACTGGAACCGTCTTAAAATTTACTATTAACTCATTTATACCGTCTCCGTGAGCGCCACTCGGAAATACGGTATGAAATATTTCTCTTAATGCGTAAAACTGAAAGTTTAATATCGCGATAAAAGAAAATAACGAGGTTAGAAAGAGAGAAAAGTATAGCCAGCCGTCCGCTCCACCTGCTCATTATAAACGAAAAAGCAATGAGAGCTGCGTCGATATATGCAAGCCACTTAATTTTTACGGGTAATATAAAGAATAATAGCACCTCAAACTCAGGATAAAAGAAGGCAAACGCTAAGAAAAGCGACATGTTGAGGTAGTTGTTTGTCGCATAACCGGTGATAAGGCCTGATATAATAGCGCCTACAATTCCGCACAGGTAATAAAGGTTAAAGCGGAATGTACCCCATGCCCGCTCAAGAGCAGATCCAATCAACCAATAAAAGTAAAGTGCAAATATTATGAAAATAAGGCTCGTGTCCGGCGGGCAGAAAATAAATGTTATAACTCGCCACCACTGACCGGCGGCAATAGCGGCACGGTCAAAGTAAAGCATTGATATAAGAGACTTGCCCGTCCCTGTATAGACCAGCAAATCGGCTATAAAAACAATCGCCATAGCACCGACGATAATCATCATCAGGTTCTGTATGGCATATTTACTTAACTTTTTCTCAATCTGCGCTGTGCGTTTACCCATGCTCTTTACTGTCTACCCTTTCCACCAGCAATGATAATTACAAAATACAAAGCCGGGCGACAAGTGCGCCGCCCGGTTTACGTTTTTACGTTTTCACGTCACACGACTTTTTCGTTTTACGTCGCAACGTCCACACGTCACCCGTCCGCATCTCGTCCGCGGTCATTTGCTTTCTTTGTGTCACACGATAATTATTCCAATTAAACTTTTAAATCTGCGGATGAGCGGAGTTATATAATGTTTTACTTATTGTCTTAAAATTTTCAATTTACTTTTGCGCACTTAAATATTTTTTAGCAAATTATATGCCGGTAGCGGTGGCTGTATCTTCCTCGCCGTCGCTATCCTCATCTAATATAACGGCAGCATCATCATCTATGCCGGCAAACATGTCGTCAGGTTCCACACATCCGTCAAGGTCAATGTCTGAGCACGCAGCAATAAGCTCTTTCAGCTTTTTAAGCAGCGCAAGCACGGTGACGACAGTTACAGTAACTGCAGCAGCAATTATTATAATCCGTAATAGTCCGTTCTTCTTTTCTTTCATTTCAAATACCTCTTTTTCTTTTTTTGGAGGCGCTCTAATAAATATATGATAACATATTAAAACACAAATTACAACATTATAATATTAACGGCCGCAGGGCTGTTTATTTAAGTTAAAATATACACCGGACCACAACGCGTGTCCCGCACCCGGGGCAGATGCTTGTATGCTTCCCGCGGCGTCTGGGCAACATCAAAACAGCCCCGCATGTACGGCATTTTACGTAAACCGTTGTTCTAAATCCTACAATCCGTCTATATGTCAGCACAGCAAAACTTCGCACGCGGCGGAAAAGCCCAAGAAAAGCATTGTTTTCACGGCGCCGGGCGGCAAGATTCTGCGACAGTGCGCGGAAAAATCCAAAATATATCAGGGCTGCTATAATGATATATATAATTATTGACTTAATAAAACTGTTTATTGCATTGAGCGCGAGTGCCGCACCGAGAAGCGTATATGAAAGCGCATCAAAACCGTTTCTTCCGTAAAACAAGCGTGTTACGGCATACCTGATTCTATCCATAAATCCCGCCATAGATATAATCACCTCTCTTTGTTTGAATTATATCATCATTTTTTGCACTTATCTTAAATAATGTTTATTAAATTCAAAACGTCTGTATGTTCTATTGATATGACAAATGTTTTATTATATAATAATTATATCGAAAAGAAAACACCTCGGAAGGCGGGAATTGTGTAAGACGTCATAAATAGGTGTGTTGCCGGTAAAACCGGCACGGCTACCGCTTATGGCGGCTTACCTGCGAAAGGAACAGAAGCGAAAAATGGCAAAATATCAAAACGAAGAGACAATAACTTTTAACCTGCGCGATGTGAGAGAAAAGGAAATGCATGCTATTCTCCGTACTGTTTATGACGCGCTCGTTGAAAAAGGATATAACCCTATCAACCAGATAGTAGGTTATATCTTATCGGAGGACCCGACATATATAACAAACCACAATAATGCCCGCGCTCTCATACGTAAGATCGACCGTGACGAGCTTCTCAACGCTCTTGTCAGATGTTATCTTAACGTTTGAGTGAGGTAAGTTTGCGCTCAAATATCAACACAAATCACAGCCTTTGTAGTTACATTTGTGTTCCCGGACGATTTGATGGAATGCATGTAGGACACAGGCGCATTATGGCGGCTGCGCGGGAGTTGTCGGCGCGTCTTTCTCTGCCGATAGCTGCTATTATACCACTTGATAACTACAAAGACGGTATCACAATCACAAGCACAGACACAAGCAAAAGCGCAAACACGCTGCCATCCCATCGGCTTATGACAGACGCTGAGCGTTTTTTTGCTCTTCGCCAGGAAGGCGCGGCTGCCATTATCAAAGATGAGATGTCAGATGATATGTTCTGTGACGCGGCTGCTATTGTGTGTGGTGAGGATAGTCCTTTTGCGCAAAATCCAAAAGCTTTTGTCATACCACTTGTGCGTGATGATAAAAACAATGTCGTCTCCGGTGAACTTATAAAAAAGCTGCTTTCTGAGGGTGACGCAGAGGGCGCCGCTCGTCTTCTCGGTGCTTATTATTCCTTTGAATCGGAGGTTTTGCATGGTGCCCGCATCGGACACCGGCTTGGTGTGCCGACAATTAATCAACGGATACCAAAGGAAAAATATACCCCGAGGAGTGGCGTTTACTTCGTACGCGTCCGGATATGCGATATGACGTATAACGGCGTCTGCAACCTTGGTGTAAAACCAACGGTGTCAAATAGTGCCGACGATATTATTTGCGAGACACATCTTTTCGACTGCTCGTGTAATTTTTACGGCGCTTTAGCTAAAACAGAGTTCCTTTACTACCGCCGCAGCGAAAAAAAGTTTACATCCCTTGACGAGCTTAGGGCTGTAATCGAAGCTGATATGGCAGCGGCAAGAGAATTTTTTGCCATTAATCCGAAAAGTATATAAGAATATATAAGAAGCTTTGGCGCAAGCCGCTTTGCTCTATGAATAAGCGTAGCGTTATCATAAGAAATTTAAAAAAGACAGATTTTACATCATATTGTTATCACAATTCCATGACAAAAAAAGGTAATTCCCGCGCGCGGAAGCTCGCGGCATTTTTACTTTTCCTTTTTTCAGTTTTGACGGCTTTACTCCCTGTTTTCATCATGACAGAGCCGGTTTCGGCAACTATAACAGAGGGAGGAGAAGCGACAGCCGAGGACATCGGCCTTCTGACAGACAAAATATCCGCCGCTTATCTTTATAATATTGAAAATGACAAACTAATATATTCTCTGAACGAAAACGAAGTTATTTACCCGACATCTACCGTAAAAATTATGACCGGAATTCTTGCAATTGAAGCCTTATCGTATGATTTGAGCCGTGAGGTGGAAATTACAGAAGAAATGGTAGCCGGTGTCGCCGGTAATAACATTGAGCTTAAAGCCGGTGATGTTTTAACAGTAGAATCGCTTCTTTACGCTCTTCTTGTCGGCGGAGCAAACGACGCTGCACAAGCGCTCGCAATCCTCATCGACGGTTCGGTCGAAGCCTTTGTTGCTCGTATGAACGAGCGCGCGCGTGAGCTTGGCGCTGAGAACACACATTATACCAACCCCTCCGGAATTCATGATGACGCTATGATAACGACAGTCGCCGACACAGCAAAAATAGCGCTTGCCGCATATGAAATCCCCCTTTTCATGGAGATAACGTCGACATCAAAATACATAGTTCATATTATAAACAGAGATATTTACAGGAATGTTTACAGCAAAAATTACTTAATATCAACAAGCAGCGTTTTGAAGTATTACTATAAAGACGCCGCCGGCATCAACTCCGGTTTTACAAAGCAAGGCGGTTATTGTGTCGTCACAACTGCGTCGCGCGACAACTTAACATACCTTGCAATAGTCATGGGCGCATCGAGCGATGAGGAAACTGACACCATTTACTCATACACTGAGGTGACAAAGCTTCTTGACTATGCCTTCGCCTCGTATGCTAATATTGAGCTTGTAAAGGCGGGCGAGATGATATGCGAAATACCAGTTGAACTGTCTGGAACAACCGATTATGTTACCCTTGTAACTGCAGATTCTCTTGTCATGTACCTTCCAACAAGCATTGACATTGAAAAAGAGGTGCTTTACAGTTACAAAACGCTGTCTAACTACCTGACGGCTCCGGTTACCGAGGGGCAACGGGCGGGTGTGCTTACTGTTATGTACCATGATGAAATTGTCGGCAACATTGATCTTGTAACAACGGTAAGTGTCGCAAGAAGCGAATTCCTTTACACGCTTGAAAAAATAAAAGAGTTTGCAACAAGTAGTTTTTTTATCAGTACCGTTATCGCTTCTGTTGTAATAACCATTCTTTATATACTCGGTAAGGCTATTTACCTTGCAAAAAAGTCAAAGTACAAGGGGCGTTTTTCATAAAAGACGCACTTGGGTCACGTCATTACACTTTAAGGGAGGGGTGTTCTTATGACCATACATAATCATAAACTAAAAAGGTCTACAAAGCGTCCTTTCCCCGCTGTTTTCACGCTTTCATTCCTTTTAGCACTCACTCTGCTGTTGTCATCCATTTTCATCCTTGCCGGCTGCGGTGACGTAAATAAAAAACATGTTGATGAAGCAGACAGTATCCCTGAAAACTGCGTTCTTTTCGTCAACGTCGGCTATGGTGATGCTACAATCATAAAAATATCCGACAAATATTATCTTATAGATACCGGAAAATCATCAGCTTCAACGTCCCTTTTTAACGCTCTCGATTGGCTTGGTGCCAAAAGTTTAGACGGCGTTTTTCTTACACATACGCACAGCGACCACGCAGGCGGGCTTAAAAAACTTGCGGAATCATACAGCATAAAAAAGCTTTACTTTTCTGAAATATCCGAGCGAAATAAAAACGGCGAGCATAAGCTCGTTAACAGAGCTGTCAAGTACAGCATACCGTATCAGTTTATCGATGCCGGAGATACCGTTGACTGTAACGGCGTCGCATTTCAGGTGCTCGGGCCGCTTGAGTATAACGCCGCTGACGACAACGACAACTCCCTTGTTTTGCGAGCCGTGATAGACGGTGTCGTATATCTTTTCGCAGGTGATATGCAGTTCGCCGAGGAAAATACGCTTTTCAATGCCGGTATTGACTTTTCGTGTGACGTATTAAAGGTCGCAAACCACGGAAACCAGGACGCAAACTCTGAAAAATTTATCGGTGCCGCAGCTCCAAAGGTCTCCGTGATCCCCGCAGGCATTGAAGAAAAGCCGACGTCCGCCTCATACCGAGTTCGCAATGCGCTTGCCGCTTACGGTGACGTTTACATAACGCAGGACTTTGATGTAGGCGTTCTTGTTTATGCCGACACCTCCGGCGAAATTATCGTTGCCCACGCAGGGGAAAAAGAATAAATAATAAAGCAAAAAAGCGCTTATAGCCATAACACAATGCTATAAGCGCTTATTGTTTTGCTCTATTTATTATTTCAGCACGCGCGGCGGGTTTACATACGCAAGGAAGCGCTCCCTTATACGAATGTTTCTATCGTCCGGTTTGCCCTCAAAGAAAACTAATCTATAACGGTATGTAAGGCTCTGCCCCTCGTCAATTTTAAGCCCGCCTTTGAAATAAAGGTTGTTTGCGGCGAAAAGGCCATAATCACGCACATGCCACGATGTCGGGTAGCGCTCGTTTTTCTCATTATCAAATGCTGCTATGCCGAGCATGTGGCCGTTTGCTTCACCGCCACAAACGCAAAAGTTAGCGCTTCTTCCCCAGCATTCAACCTCGCCGCGGGCGCCGTATGAGTTTTCAATATAGCCCCCTCTGTCACCGCGAAGCTGATCGGCAAGGCGTACGCCAAGAGGCCCCGCCTCTTTTGTTTTGCCGAATGTGACGGTGCCATATGAAGCTTTAAACGTCAGTTCTATATCGATAAATCTGCAGTCTGCCCCTTGATTGTAAAACGTATATGTGCACTCAGCATCCATAACAGGGCGGCCGTCGTTTGCGCGCCACTTTGATGCAACCGTAAACGATGACCTCGCAGCACCGCAGACGATCTTTTCGATGCCCTCATGCGTCTGTATGCCACGCATCTGCGGCTCATTCCAGAAATCTATGTTTTTTATGTCTGTTCCCTCGAGTGTAACATCGCCAACACCGAAGAAAACGGAGCGATGGTGCGGATGCTCGGTTGTCGTAAAATCAAGCCGCGTGTATGATGTACCGTCAGGTGTCAATATTGGTCCGAGATACGGCTTCGGCAGGGATTTTGTATATGCATATGACGTGAAACGGGTGTCGCCATACTTGATATCAATCCTGTCGTCGCCCGCTACCTCCGTTATCGTAACGCCGGGTTTGATGCTGCCGGCTTCGCGCACCGTGAGCGTATGCTCGCCCGCCGGAAGCGTTACTATGGCTGTAATAATGCCGCCCTCTGCATCAGCCGGGATGGGTGCAGCACTATAATTACCGTTTTGCTCGTTAAGCGTAAGCTCAACGGCGCCATCGCGAACGCCGTCGCAGCGCAAATTGATAGGCTCATCTTTAAAATCGCGCGATGTTTTTATTTTTATAGTCTTTATAATGTCACTCATTTTTTCAGTCCCTTTATATTTAACTAAAATGTCTTTGATACGAACTCATAAGCAAGTGCGACCTCTTTTTCAAAATCGGAAAATCCGCACTCAACTGATATACGCCCCGCATACTCCGTCTTTTTTAGCTCCGCGGCGAAAGCTTTTAAGTACTCCCCGCCACGACTTCCGGGGTATGTTCTGTCAGGCGCCTCTGATACGTGTATATGAACAGGCAACACGCCATTTTCAATAATAGCGCCGGGGGCTTCGCCTTCGCAAGCCATATGAAAAGCATCTGCAAGATACGCTATTCTCGGATGTGAAATTGCCCTCACCATAGCTGCTGCTGTTGCTGTCGTATTAATGGCGTTACATTCAAGCGCGCGAAGCGGCTCAATTGCCGTTGTCACGCCATATTTTTCACCAACCTCAGCACAGACGGCAAGAAAATCGCTGATACGGGTAAGGCCATCTCCCCGGCTCATGCCGTCCGGTATACGGCGGGCTCCGCCGCTTCCGAAAACAACAATTTTTACGCCCAGTATCGCCATACGGCGCATTGCTTCATCAATATGACGGCGCAGCGGCGACCCCGCGTCAAGCGAGCCGTCGGAGCATATCCTGTACTCCGGGTCAAACGGAATAAAGCTGTTGCAAGCTTCAATTGGAAGCCCCGCTGACGCAAGCAGTGAAAGCTCCGTCTCCGTCAGTTTCATTATCATGCCGACAGAGCACTCACAAAAGTCAAATCCGTTTTTTAAAATTATGCCGGCGCCCTCGCGCAGAATATTAAATGCTGTCGGCGCTACTTCCCGCACACCTTCCGGCATAAACGAGCCGCCGGGTATGCAGCATCCGAGCCTGTATTTTGACTTTACATTTGCCACTTTTTATCTCCCTGCTCCTCAAAGACAACATTTGTCACTTATAAAATTATACCATGACACACACAACATAACAATGTTTAGGTAACCTAAAAGGAAAATATAAAAATGTGTTGTCCCCGAAGCATTGCAGGAGAAGATAATATTATGTATAATTACTGTTGCTGCTTTGCTGTACAAACACAGAGTATTTTATTTTTAAAATTATTTTTGCAATTATTTTTATAATTGTTTATGATTGCTTTTATATTTACTTTTGCAATTATTTTATATTTTTATTTTATTTAATATTTTATTTTATATTTACTTTTGAAATCGCTTTTAAAATTATTTTAGAATTATTTTTATAAAAAAGAAACGGATAAATAAATGACAGAAAAATCGAACACAACAGTAAATAACAATGCTGACAGAACCGACATAAAAGAAAAACTCAACAAAATAGCAGCCGATGCCGATCTTGCCCTTCGCGACATATTTGCCGATATTGATAAAGTTGCTATGAGTCGGACGGAAGCCGTCTCCCGTGCCTTTGCACGTGCACGCGTGTCGGAATCATGCTTCAACCCGACAAGCGGTTACGGATACGGAGACCGCGGGCGCGAAGCTATTGACGCTATTTATGCCGAAGTTTTCGGATGTGACGCTGCCCTCGTCCGCCACAATATTGTCAGCGGGACACATGCTCTCACAATAGGGCTTTTCGGTCTTCTGCGTCCGGGCGACATTTTGTTGTCCGTCACAGGCGCTCCTTACGACACGCTCGGCGAAGTGATTGGCATAAGAGGAGAGAGCGGTATCGGCTCTCTTCGCGATTTTGGCGTTGAATATGACGAAATTCCGCTTTTGGGTGACGGTTTCGGCGGCATTGATTATGCTTCGCTTGCCGCAAAGCTGTCGGGGAACGACGGTCATCGCATAAAAGTTGTATTTGCGCAGCGCAGCCGCGGATACTGCAACCGCTCATCGCTCACAGCAGCGGAGCTTTCGGCGCTCGCGGAGTTTGTACACGCCCGCAGCAGCGCTTATGTCGTCGTTGACAATTGTTACGGCGAATTCACGGAAGACAAAGAACCGGCAGCAGATCTTCTAATAGGTTCGCTCATCAAAAACCCCGGTGGTGGCCTTGCCATGAGCGGCGGCTACCTTGCCGGAACAGCCCGCGCTGTCGAGCTTGCATCATACCGGCTCACATCCCCCGGGATTGGCGCCGAGGTTGGCGCGACACTCGGGCAAAACAGGCACATACTGCAAGGCTTTTTTATGGCGCCGCATACGGTAGCTCAAGCGCTTAAAACCGCTCACTTTGCCGCTTATGTTTTCGAGGCTCTCGGCTTTGACGTAAGCCCGCGATGGGATGAACGGCGCTCAGATATTATCACAACCGTTCGCTTAGGCTCCCCTGAAGCGCTGTGCGCTTTTTGCCGCGGAATACAGCACGCATCTCCTGTGGACGGATTTGTCACGCCGGAGCCGTGGGACATGCCCGGTTATGCCGATAAGGTTATAATGGCGGCGGGGACGTTTGTTTCCGGTGCGTCAATCGAGCTTTCG
>LFTK01000095.1 GCA_001513385.1 Clostridiales bacterium DTU064 | reverse complement strand
CAGATGATACGGTGTGTGCGGGGGCCTGTAAGGCATTATTTGACGCTCCCGGAGCTTCACGCGGTCCGAGAGCATCGTAATTATCATTGTCACCGTCAATCATGACATAATAAAGACCGCCGACACCTTTTATAATAGTTCCATTGAGTCTCAATTTTGAATCTAAATATTCATTGCTATTGCCTTTCATTAGTGTTTTCATCCGTTTGTGGTTCTGGACCAAGACTTACGACGAAATCAATTGTTGTACCGGCCTTAACGGGCGTGGTACTTGCGCTTCGGCTTTGACTTATTATCGTACCGGCTGGTTTATCCGAATACTCGTATGTTACGTTGCCGACAGCGAGATTGTTTTTAATTAACAGTTCCTTTGCTTTAAGCTCGGTCATACCGAGAAAATCCGGTATGTTTGTGACTAATGTTTGAGGTCCGAGACTGACATAAAGTATGACGGTGTCACCCGTTGTGACAGTTGAACCTCGCTGAGGTGATGTGCCGTACACAAGTCCGGCTGCAACGGCAAGGTTATTATTTTCCTCAATTTTTGTTATGACACCGTACTGTTTTGTCAGTTTATCTGAAACAATTCTGTAGTCCTGCATTGTAAAGTCCGGCATTATAAACGTCTCAATGCCGCGGCTTACAACGAATGTTATCTCACAGTAGTGTTTTCCAAGCTCGACGCGGCGCTTCTCACCCGGCTCAGGCGTTTGCTCTATAATAATTCCTGCCTCTGCGGTATCGTTGTAGTCGTACTCAACATTAACAGCATAACCGAGTTCTCTCAGCTCATCGTCAAGCCCGTCATAATACTCACGTCCGACGAAATCATCGACCGTTAATATGAATGTTTTGTCTAATTCTTTGTTGAAAAGGACACGGGCAAGAAGATAATACCCGCAGATGATGCATACAATGAGAAACGCCGACGCAACGGCAAGTATAATCGGGAACATAGACTTCCCGACGAAACCCCGCTTCTTTGCAGCCTTGTTCGCCGTTGGGTTTTCGTCAGGATTGCTCTCGCTATTTAATGCTCCATTGTCTTTACCCTTACCCTTGCCTTCGCCATGCACAATAGGCGCGGGCAACGGCTTGAATGTGACGGTAGGATCCTTTTTCAGTTTTTCAAGGCGGCTTAGTATCTGCTCTGCCTTCTGGAAACGTGCGTCCGGAGACTTCTCCATCGCCGTCAGAATTGTCTGCTCAAGTCCGAGCGGTATATTTGGGTTTATCTTTGACGGAGGGGTTGGCGTCGCGTTTACTTGCATGAGAGCAACGGAAACCGGTGTGTCACCTGAGAAAGGAAGCTGCCCCGTCGCCATTTCGTACATGAGCACGCCTGTTGAATAAAGGTCGCCTCGTGTGTCTATCGGCAGGCCGCTTGCCTGCTCCGGGCTTATATAATATACAGTGCCGATAGCTTTGTCCGTCATTGTGACAGTTTCGGCGTTCGGCAGTTTTGCTATGCCGAAGTCCGCCACTTTGATAAGGCCGTTTTTAAGAAGCATTATGTTTTGCGGCTTTATGTCGCGGTGTACGATGCCTTTTGAATGGGCATGAGCCAGCGCGCGGAGTATCTGCTCGCAAAAGCTGATTATTTCCGGAAATGTAAGGGCACCTTTTTTCATCATGTAATTTTTAAGTGTGATGCCCTCGACATACTCCATTACGATATATTTTGATTCGCCGCTCATCGAGACGTCATAAATGCTGATAATATTCGGGTGCGATAACATCGAGACGGCTCGAGACTCGTTGATAAATCGCTTGACGGCTGCTGTGTCTTTTGCCACATCGTCCTTGAGCCGCTTGATTGCTACCGTGCGCCTCATTACAGGATCGTACGCGCGAAAAACGACCGACATGCCACCGACGCCGATTATTTTTTCTATTTTATATCTTCCGTCGAGGACTTGCCCCGTGAATCTTTCGTATGAATCCATTATTCATTCGTTCCCTTAATATGTTCTGTCCCACGCGCTATTTGCGCAGAATGAAGATGTAATATCCATCAAAGCTCGATTAGCACAGCAGTGATGTTATCGCCGCCACCCTTCTCGTTTGCCAGACGGATAAGTTCGTTGACCTTCTCCTCTGTCGTAATACCGGGGGAGAGAACAGTATCTCTCAGCTCGGTCCGGTCAAGATAGTTCGATAATCCGTCGGAGCAAAGCAATATTTTATCTCCTTCGGATAGCGGTATTGTAAATGTATCCGGCTTGACAGTTTTGTCAGTGCCCACAACGCGCGTAACTATGTTTTTATGTGAGGATACGGCAGCCTGCTCGCTCGTCAACAAACCAAGGTCGACGAGATACTGCACGTATGAGTGGTCGCGTGTTATTTGTTTTATGTCACCTTCGGTGAAAAGGTAAAGCCGACTGTCGCCGACGTTTACGGCGTAAAGCGTATCTTTTATGATAAGGGCGGCAACAAGCGTCGTCCCCATGCCAAGCAGTGTCGGATCGGATTTCGCGCGTTTGAAAACGGCTTTGTTTGCCGCATCTACGGCGCCGACAAGAATGTCCGTTATGGACGACGATGCTTTATCTTTGTTTTTACTCTTCTCTTTGCTTTTTCCGCTGCTTTTGCCAGCGGCACTTTTATCAGGGGCAGACGAAAATCCTGCTTTTACAGCCTCAAGCGCGGTGGCGCAGGCAACAGAGCTTGCAACTTCGCCGCCTTTTGCTCCGCCCATCCCATCACATACGATGAAGAAAAGGGTTGAGTCATCAAGCTGGGATATTTCAAAGCAGTCCTGATTCATGCCGCGAACGCGTCCCGTGTCAGTTTTGCCGTAGTAGAGGTAGACCATCGTTTGCGCAACCTTTCCTTTCCGACGCTGTGTTTACATTTTAAAAACTGCGTCGACAGACTGCGTTGTAACTTACAACAAATGATTATGCTTTGCTTTGTGCTGTCGATTATAATCTATACTGCTTATATTTTATACTATTTCTTTCTATTATCGTATATTTTCGCACGCTCTTTTTTCGCCATTTGCTCTGCCGCAATGCGTAGCTGACCGCAGGCAGCGTCAATATCAGAGCCGAGCTTGCGGCGCACTGTAGCATTGATACCGCGGGCATTTAGGGCAGAAGCGAAAGTACGCACAGAAGCCGACCCACTTCCGGAAAGCCCGGTCTCCCTGACTTTATTCAGGGGGATGAGATTTACGTGGAACGGCCGTTCACCATTGCTCCCCATATATTGCTTCAGAAGAGTGGCGAGGGTGTCGGCATCTGATATGGTGTCGTTCTCTCCTTCAATTAAAGCGCACTCAAATGATATCCGGCGCCCCGTTTTATCAAAGTAATCGCGGCAGGCAAGGAGAAGCTCGTCGATGCCGTAGCGTCTGTTTATCGGCATTATCTTGTTTCTTTTAGCGTCCGTTGCCGCATGAAGCGATATTGAAAGCGTTATCGGAAGCTCCAGCTGTGCAAGCTCGTATATACGCGGCACAATACCGCATGTTGAAACGGAAACGTGGCGCAGACCAATGTTAAGTCCGCCGGGAGCTGAGAGAAGCTCTAAAAACCTTACGGTTTCATCGAAATTATCAAGCGGCTCGCCAATGCCCATCATGACGACGCCGGATATGCGTGTGCCGGCTTTTGTGTTTGCATTTTTATTTATATCTTTTTGGGCGGCTAAAACTTGTCCTAATATTTCAGAAGCCGAGAGGTCGCGTACTTTCCCTGATAGGGTTGATGCGCAGAAGCGGCAGCCCATGCGGCAGCCGACCTGCGATGATACGCAAATCGTTTTCCCGTACTCGTAATCCATCAAAACACTCTCAACATGCTCGCCATCGTATAAGCGAAAGAGGTATTTTATCGTTTTGTCGGTGGAAACAAGCTTGCGTTCAATCTCGGGTGTTTTAATAATGCATGTTTCTTTGAGCTGTGCGCGAAGCGAGAGGGGCAGGTTCGACATTTCATCGAACTTTGCTCCGCGATGAAGCCACTCAAAGATTTGCTTTGCCCTGTATGAGGGCTGCGAGTATGGTGGCGCTGTTATAATTTCTTTAATTTCGTTCTCTGTTAAGCTAAGGATATCAATTTTACTACTGCTCATCTATTTTATATCACTTTTTTCTCTTAAATTTTGCTATGAAAAAGCCGTCCGTGCCGTTTTTGTGCGGCATAAGTGTTATTCGTCCATCTGGCGCCGAAATATTTGCTACGGAAAAGCCGCATGGCTCAAAGTCAGCGTGATTTTCAAGGAAAGCATCGGCTATATCTTCATTTTCCGCGCGGCGCAGAGTGCAGGTTGAGTAAACGAGCACACCTCCTGGCTTTACATATTCGGCGGATGATGAAAGAATAGCACTTTGTACCTCCGGTAACGACTCCACATCGGCTTTATCTTTATATCTGATGTCAGGCTTTTTTGCAATAACACCGAGTCCCGAGCATGGTACATCACATAAAACGACATCAGCGCGGCGGATTAAAGTTTCATCCGGCACGCGGGCGTCGCGTGCGGCGGCTTTTATAATTGAAAGCCCGAGACGCTGTGCCCCTTCGCGCACAAGGTGCGCTCTTTTCTCATGAAGGTCGAAGGCGTAAATGTCACCTTTGTTTTTCATGTCAATGGCAAGCGAAAAGCTTTTGCCGCCGGGGGCAGAGCATACGTCAATGACAACGTCACCGCTTACAGCACCTGCAGCTGCGGCGCAAATGCGGGATGCGGCATCCTGCACAAACCATAGACCGCTCGCATAACCGAAAAGTTCCGCTATGTCGCCGGCGTTTGATACATCAATCATATCAGGGCATACGGGATTTTGCACCGCTGTAATATTGCCGCTTTTATCATCGCAAAGGCGTGCGAGAAGCGACATTGCATCCGTGCGAAGCGTGTTCACACGAAGTGTCACAGGCGGGCGTGAATTGACGGATGCACAAAGTGGGCCGTAGTCATCGGGATAATCGCGCATCCATTCTTCAATTATCCATTC
>LFTK01000085.1:631-24260 GCA_001513385.1 Clostridiales bacterium DTU064 | reverse complement strand
GCGCACCAAGATTTGTCCCGCCGCCTGATACAAGCACGCAAATTTTTACTTTTTCCTTATCCATACGTCTCTCGCCTTTATGATATTGTTATTTTTTCGCCTCTTTTATCATCGCTTTTTACTATCTCGCCGATGATATATGCATCAACACCGGACGCGTGAAGCGATGACAGCGCCCTGTCAGCGTCTCCTTTTGAAACTGTTACGCACATACCGACGCCCATGTTGAATGTATTGAACATATCGCGCAAAGGTATGCCGCCTCTTTGAGCGATTAAATCAAATATAGGCAAAACGCGCACAGCCGCACGCTCGATTTTCACCGAAAGTCCGTCGGGAATGGAGCGCGGGATGTTTTCATAAAAACCGCCGCCTGTTATATGCGATATTCCGTGCACGGAAACGGTATTTATAAGCGAAAGAATGGGTTTTACGTATATTTCGGTCGGTGTCAAAAGCGTTTCTCCGAGCGATGCACCGCCAAGCTCATCAACTGGCGCCAACAAATCCGCATTTTCAACGTCAAATACGCGGCGCACAAGCGAAAATCCGTTTGAATGAACGCCGCTTGAAGGAAGTGCTATTATCACATCGCCTTTCTTTGTTGATGTGCCGTCGATTATCTTTGATTTATCAACGATTCCCACGGCAAAACCGGCAAGGTCGTATTCGTCATCGCCATAAAAACCGGGCATTTCGGCCGTTTCCCCGCCAATAAGTGCGCATCCGGCACGAACGCACCCTTCAGCAACGCCTGAAACGATGGTAGCCGTGCGCTCAGGGATGTTTTTACCCATTGCGACGTAATCAAGGAAGAAAAGCGGTGTCGCACCGCACGCTACAATGTCGTTTACACACATAGCAACGCAGTCAATGCCGATTGTGTCATGCCGGTCAAGTAAAAAAGCGAGCTTTAGCTTCGTTCCGACACCATCGGTGCCAGAAACGAGAACAGGCTCGCTGATTCCAGTTAAATCGGGCGCAAAAAGACCGCCAAATCCCCCAATATCCGAGATGACGCCGGGCGTTTTTGTACGCGAAACGTGCGCCTTCATAAGCTCGACGGCGCGATATCCTGCTGTGATGTCAACCCCGGCTTTTTTATAGCTTTCGCTTACGCTGAATGTATTCATAATAGCAAAATGCACCCGCCCTTTTGTCGTTTATGTATTTATACTATGCTTTAGTTATTACTGTTGAATTTTTCAGCCACAGCACGATCTTTCTCGGCTGCTTTCTCAGCTCCCTTGCGCCTTGCGTCAAGAAGCTTCCTTGCAAGCGATTCATCATCAACTGCAAGAATCTCAACTGCAAGAATTGCGGCGTTCACCGCTCCGTCAACGGCAACTGTTGCAACCGGAATGCCGGAGGGCATCTGAACCGTTGATAAAAGCGCATCTAACCCGTCAAAGCTGCTCTTTATCGGTATGCCGATAACGGGAAGTGTCGTGTTTGCCGCTATTGCGCCGGCGAGGTGTGCAGCCATACCTGCGGCGGCAATTATAACGCCAAAGCCGGCTTCACGTGCTGATCTTGAAAACTCGCGCACTTCATCGGGCGTTCTGTGCGCTGAAAAAACGTGTACTTCTCTCGGTACTCCGAACTCATCAAGTGTACGGATAGCGCGCTCAACGACGGGCAAGTCGCTGTCGCTTCCCATGATAACTGCTACTTTTTTCATTGCGGTTACCTCGTTATGTTATAAAATAATCCTTTTGTCCGCACTGTTGCTTATAGTGAAATGAAAATGGGCACACCTGCTCCATAAAAAAGGAACAGGAATGCCCAGGCGTGCGGCTTCTGTTATACATAACACTTTTTGCTCCCTTGTGGTGCCCCACTCCGCATCTGTTGTTATAAAAACATCAGTGCGTTTCGCCGGTCACAAAAAGTATTCTATATTCATGACGACAGTGTAATTATATCATAACTATTCATGAAAATAAATTATTTATGCGTTTTATAAGATAGAATTAACATATCAAAAAAGGAGAGAGTTTGTTTATAATCAACAAACTCTCTTATACCATCTATCGTTAAACAACAGACGTGCCTTTTTAAGTTTAATATAATTTATATTTTTACTATCCAGCCAAATGGGTCGGGAAGTCTTCCCCACTGAATTCCCGTCAGCTCATCGTAAAGCCGCTGTGAAATAGCGCCTATCTTCCCGCCGTTTATCTCTATTGTGCGTTCATCGTCGCTGAGAACGCCGATTGGCGATATGACAGCCGCCGTACCTGTACCGAATGCTTCATTGAGCACACCAGCGTCGTATGCTTCGAAAAGCTCATCAACCTTTATCTTACGCTCCGTTACCTTTATACCCCAGCTTCTCAAGAGTTCGATACAAGATGCGCGTGTTACACCCGGAAGTATATTGCCGTCTTCAAGAGATGGCGTTACAACTTCACCGTCAATGACAAAGAAAACGTTCATTGAACCGACTTCATCTATGTATTGATGTGTAATACCATCAGTCCAAAGCACCTGATCATAACCAAACTTTTCTGCTTTCTTTTGAGCAATCAGCGAGGATGCGTAGTTACCGCCGCATTTCGCACGCCCTGTACCACCGCGAACGGCACGGGTGTATTCCCTCTCGACAAATATTCTGACAGGATCAATGCCTCTTGCATAATAAGAGCCGACCGGTGAGAGGATTATAATGAAAAGATATGTATGTGACGGATGAACTCCTATTGCACAGTCAGTAGCAATTATAAACGGACGAATATAAAGCGACGTACCGGGTGTATGCGGGACCCAATCAGCTTCATATTTAACAAGCGTTTTAATAGCATATAAGACATCGTCCGGGTCTAACTGCGGAATGCAGAGACGCTCGGCCGATTCATTCATACGAGCTATATTTCTATCAGGGCGGAACAGCTGTATGCTTCCATCGGCCGTTCTGTAAGCCTTGAGCCCTTCAAATATTTCCTGAGCATAATGGAATACCATTGCCGAAGGCTCAAGAGAAATCGGGCCGTACGGAACTATTCTCGGATCGTGCCAGCCTTTCCCTTCTGTGTAATTCATAACAAACATATGATCGGTGAATATTTTTCCGAATCCGAGTTTGCTTTCGTCCGGCTTTTCCTTCAGAGTTGCAGCTCTTTCAACTCTAATGTTTAGCATTTAATTGATACCTCTTTTCAATATTGACTTATACCAATTATTTTCTGATAATTATACACCTAAAAAAGGTTATATGCAATATTTTTATGCATATTACGGAAATATGTGTATAAATTCGGCGCGCTGGGGGAAAATTTATACGTAATACAATATTTCCGGAGGTTTGCCCCATGAAATCATCCCTTACTATGAGGCTTATAATCTTCTCTGTTTCCCTTTTTCTTCTCCTTTCCCTCGGGGCGTCGTTCGCCCTCGGCGCCGACGGGCTTGTATCGCCCGCCCTCGGAGTCATAGCCGAAAATATGACGATGGTCAAGACAGGATATAGCTATTCCGACATCACCTTTACTAAGGAGGACTTCGACTTCGCACTCGGGCGCGAAGCAAAATCCATAACCATCCTCACTCTGCCCAATGCTGCCGACGGCACGCTTTATCTTGGTTCCGTTCCGGTTACGATAAACCAGACCGTGTCTCGCGACAACCTGTCGAAGCTGATTTTCTCCTCCTCGGGTGAAGGAACGGTCGAGACGTCGTTTTATTTTACGGCAGGCGGATATTATGCAATACCATGCCAGCTGAAGATAATCGACACTGTTAACTTCGCACCGTCAATCTCCTCTGACTCTGTTGCGCTTTCTGTTGAAACAATGAAGAATGTCGCATATTACGGATCAATATCAGCTACAGATCCGGAAGGCGATGCTTTAAAGTTTGTCATAACAAAATATCCTGAAAAAGGTACCGTTACCCTGACAGATCCGGCTCACGGAAGCTTCAAATATGTACCCAATGCCGGCAAAAAAGGCAAGGACAGCTTTAGTATAGCAGTTTGTGACGAATACGGCAACCGTTCGGAGGAAGTAACGGTAAAAATCAATATCACAAAGAACAAATCCGGTGTTGAGTACGCTGACATGAACGAACACTGGGCGTATAATGCCGTTATAAAGATGACTGAAGCGGGCATTATGGGCGGTGCGGCTGTCAATGGCAAAACGTATTTTTATCCCGATGCCGCTGTCAGCCGTGAACAGTTCGTCGTCATGCTTATGAAAACTATCGGTCTTAAAGATGTTCCTGAGGTAAGAAAGACAGTTTTCGCAGACGACGATGAAATATCCGACGGTGCGCGTCCTTATATTGCCGCGGCGTATGTACTTGGCTTCATTGATGGAAGTAAGGTTGACGGAAAACTTTATTTCTACCCGTCACGTTCGATAACACGCGCGGAAACCGCTGTTATCCTCCAAAATATCATCGGTGTTGAAGTATCTGACGCTGTTCCTGTATTTGCTGACGCTGATGATGTCCCCGCATGGGCAATGGAATCAATTTGCGCAATGACAAAACTTGGCATAATGAGTGGTACTGGAGGTGGTACTTTCTCACCGTTTAACACTATGACCCGTGCTCAGACAGCACAAGTCCTCTGCAATGTTTCAAAACTTGTAGTTAAATAATAACCTAAAAAAGTCAATATCAAATTCAGATTACCTTTTTCATTAAAATACAAAGGCTGTAGTAATGTTTTGCTACAGCCTTTGTTGTCTTAATTGCTACTTACCAAACTACGACACATTCTTTTCAGTCCGAAATCTTACTGCCCCAGATTGATTTATCGTCGTCGCCAATCAAGGTAAATGTCATAACCTCGTTGTGTGACTTCGACTCGTCGTACTGCTTGAAGAAAACGCCCTTGTAGACTGTGTTTTTAATCTTAAACGTCGCATAATAACCAAGCCCGTCTTTGCCGGTTCTCTGCTCCCATGTACCTGTAACATCACCCGATATTGTTCCGTCAGCATTAAGTGTGACTGTTTTCGTGTCAAGCATCCCCATGCGCTGAGTCGATGCAGCAAGCCCGTGGTCAACATATTCATATGTGCCGACGATTTCTTCCATCGGGTACCCATCCTTAGATATGACACTGCCCAAAAACTCATAAACTGCCGTTACAGGCCATCCGTCCTCGTTCATGAACTGCTGGTGTACGCGAACAGCATGCCACTCAGTGCCGAGGTTAAAGCGTGTATGATAAACAATGTAACGCTGCCCGTCGGTGTCAATGAAGGCGGAGTTATGACCTCCGGACATATAGCCTTTATATGAGTTGTCGCCGCTTTGTTTTAGCGATGAGAAGTAGTAGTTACCGAAGAGTTTTATACCCTTCTTCATCTGATTGTCGTTTGCCGACCTGCATATAGCTTCATTTCCTGCAGCGTCGTAATATGGTCCTGTGACGTTCTCCGAGCGGAATAGACGTATATGGTATCCGCTGAAGTTATCGGTTGCGTTAAGGCCGCAGTATGACACATAAAGGTAATAATAACCTGTTTCCTTATCCCAAACGATAAACGCACCTTCTCCGGTAAGCCCGTAACCGCCTGATATGCGGTAGCCGAAATATTCATCTGAGACGTTTGCCTTTGTTTCGTATGTATATGTATAATCGCGAAGTCCTGTTTTGTTGTCGAGCTTGAGCATGAAAATTCCGCCGAACCATGATCCGTACACCATCCAAAGCTCGCCGTCCTTATCGTAGAAAACACACGGGTCAATGCAGTTCGGGCCATAACGCGAGTTCCACTTGCCGCCGGAGAGGTAACGGTTTGCTATCCTTGTATCACCTGTTACCAGACCATAATCAGTGATATCAATATGCTCATTTTTAGTGAAGCCAGAATAAACAACTGTACCGACGTATTCATAATTCCCGTTAATCTTATCGGATACGGCAAGAGCTATCGATGAATAATAGTTGTCGCCATTTACGGACATGTAAAGGCACCATTTGCCCATATCTTTGTTATAAATAACGCAAGGCGCCCAAAGATTGCCCTTTATATCGTAGTTTGAGCTTCCGTTTGACGCCCACTCGCCATTGGTTTTGAAAATTTTGCGGAAATTTGTGTTTACCGACATGGTGAACGTGCGCCATTTTGCAAGGTCGGATGATTTTGCCCACGCCATATGTGAGCCGAATATGTAGTATTCGCCGGTTTCATGGTTATACACAATATTCGGGTCGTGTACCGTAACACGTTCTGTTTTCAGTAGTGTCCCGTCGTATTTTAAATCCTCATATTCTACAAGATCAGTTTCAGGTTCGGTTTCTAAAGACGTATCTGACGTCATATCAGCGGATCCCGTAGAATTATCGGATGTTGTATCTCCCGTGTTGTCAATACCGCTGTCGCTGCAGCTCATTATACCAAGAAAAAACAGCACAGTAATTATAGTGAAAATCACCGTTTTGATTATTCTGCCCATTTTTTTATAGTCTCCTGTATCATTTATAGGTAAAATTATACCATAGCAAACAAAGCGTGTCAAACGCAGGCAACAAGCACCTAAAAGCGCGTCTTTGGGGCTATGCTCTCCTCTGACGCGCTTTTTTACGTTATATTAAACATCATATAATATTGCGGAAAGTAACTTTATCAAGTTCGATTATGTGCAAAAATAATTCCCGCAGTTGATGGCAGAGATATTCTGTGCGCACAGCTTCTTCTTCATCTGATGATGTCGCTATAAGCTCAATAAGGCACATTTCAACAGTCTCTATCTCAAGGTTATTCACCGTAAGCGCTATTATATCGCGCCTTTCTTCCCACATCGCTTGAAGCTCAAGCGCCGCTTCTTTACGTGCTGCTGTCGTTGTTGCATCCTCGACAGAATTGACGCCCTTCATAAGCTCTCTTGACGCATTTTGTGCAGCCGCTGACGCTGTTATAATAACTGTCATCGTTATGGCGAAAATAATAATCGCAACAATTAAGGATTTCATCTTTTATTTTCTCTTCCTGCCCCCGCCGACGTTTTCTTTCTTGATAATATTGACATCCCCTGTGTCGTTACAGGTGAAAAGAAGCACCTCAGATAACGTATATCCTTGCTCATCCAGCTTTTTCATAATATAATTTTCATCTTTCCCTGCTAATTTCAGATTTTCTTTAATAATCTTGCCATCAATTATAAGCACATGAGCCACACCCGCATCAGATGGCTTTGTGTTGGCGAGCACATCGCGCAACTCCTCTGTCGAAGGCGGTCTTTTCTCGACTTTTGGCAGGACCGTCAAGCGTCCGTCGTCTTCAAGAATGGCATAGTTGACATCAGCTATGTCGCCGACACCGCTCTGACGAACCTGTGCAACAAGCTCGCTTATACCAATTCTCAGCCGCATAAGCTCGCGCTGATTTACAACCCCGCGCGCAATAAGAATGCTTGGCTTTCCGCTTATAGCTCTCTTTAACACATTCCACTTTGTCTCAGCATAAGAAAGCACAATCTCAAGCGTAAGTATCATGATTATAGGTGCAATCGCATATAAGAGCGGTATGTTTATCTCCGTTATCGGTATGGCGGCTATTTCAGATAATATTAGCGTCGTCACAAGCTCTGAAATCCGGAATTCTCCAATCTGCCGCTTTCCCATAAGGCGCATAGAAACACCAAATAATATATATATTATAAGAGCGCGTATAAGCACCGTTGCCATAAATATGCACCCCGTAATAATTTCATTTATAATTATCTAATCATATTTTTCACATTAAAGCGCTATATATACCGTTTTTCCATGCTCACATAACACGAGGAATAAATATAAATTTTTTCACACATTCATATAACATACGCTATTGACAAATCCGCCTGTCGTGTGATATTATATTTGAGCACGTCCGAGGTATATAAGCGGGTGTAGTACAATGGCTAGTACGCCAGCCTTCCAAGCTGGACACGTGGGTTCGATTCCCATCACCCGCTTTTTTAGTTGAATAGATACTGCTTTTAGTTTACGCTATATGTACCTGTAGCTCAGTAGGATAGAGCAACTGCCTTCTAAGCAGTAGGTCGGGGGTTCGAATCCCTTCAGGTACGTTTTCATGGACACATGTCATAAGTATATTGTTTATATAAATACGGTGGGTGTAGCTCAGCTGGTTAGAGCGTCAGGTTGTGGCCCTGAAGGCCGTGGGTTCGAGTCCCATCTCTCACCCTACATCAAAAGAAGCTCCGCAGGCAATATAGCAAGCGGAGCTTTTTGTTAATCACCTTTTTTCCCCGGGCGTGAAGCCGTTTTCTGCGGCATTTAATAAAAATAAAAATTTAAGGAGTTTGATATGAAAAGCGTATTTCTCCCGACCGATGACAGGGGACTTCCCGTCCATGCGCATGGCGGCCATATACTGCGCGATAACGGATTCTTTTATTTTATCGGTGAAAACCGCACAGGCAGAAACAAGGTTTCCTGCTACCGTTCAAAGGACCTTAAAACGTGGGAATTCCGCGGCAATTTACTGACAGTAGATTCAAAGACACAAAAACACTACTTTGACACTCATCTTGAGCTTGATATTCCGGGGCAAAAAGCTTCTATCGGCGTAGGTTGCAACATTGAGCGTCCGAAGGTGATTTATAACGAGAAAACCGGTAAATACGTCATGTGGATGCACTGGGAGATGCCAAACGACTACCGCGAAGCAAGATGCGCTGTTGCTGTTTGCGACACGATTGACGGTGAATACACGTATCTTGGCAGTTTCAACCCGCTTGGATATATGTCACGCGACTGCACACTTTTCAAAGACGACGACGGAACGGCTTATTTCATTTCGGCGGCAAATAATAATGCCGATATGCACATTTACCGCCTGACTGACGATTATCTTGCTATAGACAGTCTCGTTCAGATTCTCTGGCCCGGTCAGTGGCGTGAAGCTCCTACCGTATTCAAGAAAGACGGCATTTATTATATGCTCACTTCCGGCTGCACCGGCTGGGCACCTAATCAGTCAAGTTACGCTTTCGCTCGTTCAATGGACGGCGAATGGAGTGAACGCTTCAACCTCGGTGATGAAACGACTTACCGCTCACAGCCGACATGCGTCATCTGCCCCGAAAACGATCTCGGCGGCAAATATTATTACCTCGGCGACCGCTGGGGCGGCGGCGGAGAAAACTACTTTAAGTCGGAATACGTCCTTTTACCCCTCACCATCCACGAGGATGGCAGGCTTTCGCTCGAGTGGGTGGACGATAACGGTCTATAAATAAGTAAAACGCATTAAATTTAATAAAATAAGCGTCACTTCACTATTGCTGAGTGACGCTTTTTTGCTGTATATACGTTTTCACTTCAGTTTTCACTCACATATTGTACCAATCAGTCGTCGTGCCGCGCAGTCCATTGTAGTGTTCCGTGTAGTTTACAAAAATGTTTGCCATCTTTAGCAGAGTATAAATCAAGAGAATTTTATTGCCACCCGACATCTGATATACAAAAATATGTTCACAATCGATATCAACCTCATTTTGTGTTATGATACCGTGTTTTATAAGTTTATTGATTGCAGCATCCGCTTCTTCTATTGTAATACCGCACTTTTTTGATATTGACGCAGATGTAAACGATAACCCCTTATTTTTCAGAAGATATATCAGTACTTCTCGATATGACTTATCAGACAGGTCCTCAAGAAACTCAGCTATTTCTATGTTTGATAATAAATCAACCATCCCCGCCGATTTATCACCTCTTTTTCTTAGTACAATACCCAAATCAGAGTTTACATAAACAGCGCCCCCTTTGTCTGAAAATACAAGTGACTGACTCCTCGGGTGTTCTGTGAGATATGTTTTCATTTTTGAAACTTCTGTTTCGTGAGTTTTTTTACTCTCACTTGTACTTACATCATCACATGGCAAAAATGATTTCTGCACGATGGCAAGTACAGCATCATAAGCTTTCTCCGGCAAGTCATCAAGCGATACAGTCCTCTCTTCTCTCGCCGGTTTACCGAACAATTCGTCTACACTGACACCAAAAAAGTCTGCTATCACAGGCAGAAGCATAATATCCGGCATAGATGCGCTGTTTTCCCACTTTGATATCGACTGTGGCGACACACCTATTGACGCAGCGACTTCTTCTTGTGTCATGTTTCGCTCTTTTCTCAGCATTGCTATAATGTCGCCGATTCTTTTCATAAAGCACCCCTATATTTGTTTTCGTAATTAATCGTCTTTCACAACAATGATAACAGAATCACCCGGTTGATTCCATGTATTATTCGTATAATAACTCGCATAAGTTTACAGTATGTATAATTACACTAAAATTAAGCTCATGTTTTAAATCTATAATTCTTATTTTAATTGACATACCCTACCCCGCACGGCTATAATCAAACTATGCAAAATGTATAAATTAACAAGACAGCGGGGGTATAAATGTTATATAAGAAAAACGTATCAAAATCCCTTGATACTGAGCTATTTAAAAATCCGACCTCTGAATACAGAGGTACGCCGTTTTGGAGCTGGAACTGCGAGTTTAATCCCGAGCTTTTAGTCCGTCAGATAGGATATCTTGACGAAATGGGCTTTGGCGGCTTCCATATGCACTCACGTACAGGTATGGCAACGCCATACCTGACAAAAGAATTCTTCGATTTAATAAAAACATGCGTCGATGAAGCTAAACGCCACGAAATGCTTGCTTGGCTTTACGATGAGGACCGCTGGCCGTCAGGCGCTGCTGGCGGAATCGTCACAAAGAATCCTAAGTATCGTCAGCGCTACCTGCACTGCGAATCAAAGCCGTACGACAGCGAGCTGTTACCGCGCGAGGACGCCGTGCGCGAGGGCGGTGCTTATACGGTTGCCACATTCGCCATAAAACTTGACGATAACGGACGCCTTTCCTCTTATAGGCGCATAGATGAGGGCGAGGTTGTGGCTGATGGTGAAGCTGTTTGGCACTTCACTTGTGTTTGCCAGCGCCCATCGTCGTGGTATAACAATCAAACTTACATAGACACGCTTTCACCCGAAGCTGTAGATGAATTCATTCGCGTCACATACGACGCTTATAAAGAAAATGTCGGGGAGGATTTCGGCGGAACAATACCGGCTATATTTACAGACGAGCCGCAGTTTGCCGCAAAGGGGTTCCTGCGCTTCTCAACGCCCGAAGGGCGTCTTTCCCTTCCGTGGACGCCGACGCTGCCCGAAACATTTTATGCTTCATATGGTTTTGACATTGTAGATCACTTGCCTGAGCTTATTTATGAGCTTCCCGACGGCAAAATTTCGCGCGCACGTTATCTATACCATGATCATGTGTCGGAGCTTTTTGCTTCTTCGTTCCTTGATCGATGTGGTGAGTGGTGCGCTAAAAACGGCATTGACTTCACCGGTCACCTAATGGAAGAGCCGACACTTTACAGTCAGACACGCGCCGTCGGCGACGCCATGCGTTCATACAGGAACATGCAAATCCCCGGAATCGATATGCTTTGCGACAGAGTTGAGCTTACAACGGCAAAGCAGGCGCAGTCTGCCGTCCATCAATACGGCCGCGAGGGGATGATGTCGGAGCTTTACGGCGTTACAAACTGGGATTTTGACTTCCGCGGACATAAATTCCAGGGCGACTGGCAGGCGGCGCTTGGCGTTACCGTGCGTGTGCCGCACCTATCCTGGGTCTCAATGGAGGGCGACGCAAAGCGCGATTATCCGGCATCAATTTCATATCAATCCCCCTGGTTCCGCGACTACCGCTATGTTGAAGATCACTTCGCAAGAGTGAATACTGCCCTCACGCGCGGTAAACCTCTTGTAAAAGTCGCCGTTATTCATCCGGTTGAGAGCTACTGGCTTTACTTTGGGCCAAACGACGCAACATCAACGATACGGGCACAGCTTGACGAAAACTTCGAGAACATCACACGCTGGCTGCTTGAAGGTGCTATCGACTTTGACTTTATCTGCGAATCCCTTCTCCCCTCACAATACCGTGGCGTAGATGGCGGGCTTCACGTCGGTGAAATGACTTATACTGCCGTTGTTGTGCCCGAATGTCACACATTACGCAGCTCAACGCTTGATATACTGCGAAAATTCAAAGCCGCTGGCGGCAACCTTATATTCGCAGGATCCGCACCGAAATATGTTGATGCACAGCCGTCACTTGAAGGCATAGAACTTTATAACGAAAGCGTCCGCGTACCTTTCTCACGTGCTGCTATATTATCAGCACTTGAGAGCAAGCGCATTGTTTCGCTGAAAAATGCCGACGGGTCGGACACGAACAATCTCATCTATGCAATGCGCCGTGATGAAAGCGACAGTGCTGACTGGCTTTTCCTTGCTCACAGCAGGAAGAACATATGCCTTGACGTGTCGCACCCGCAGCGCGTAAAAATATCGGTTCGCGGTGAGTACACTCCCCTTTTATACGATACGATAACGGGCGAAATTAAAGAAATAGAATACCGTTACGAGGGTAAATCAACCGTTATTGAAGCGACGCTTTACGCATACGATTCGCTTCTTCTGAAGCTCAACTACGGACGCACTGAGCCTTCGTCTCATATATCAACACAGTCATTCCCGCGTCCCGAAAAAACGTTATTCTTCCGTGACACAGTGCCGTTTACACTGTCCGAGCCGAATGACTTGCTCCTTGATACGGCGCGTTACGCTGCCGATGATATGCCGTATTCGGAGGAAGAGGAGGAAATTCTACGCGCCGATAACATTTGCCGTATGGCTGCGGGGCTTCCCCGCAAAGTATCTCGCCCGGCGCAGCCTTGGGTAATAAAAAAGGAGACGCCGTCTCATAAAATACGCCTTCTCTTCACAATTGAAAGCGAAATTGATGTACCCGATGCGCTCCTTGCTATCGAGCGTCCGGAGAACGCATCCATCACATTCAACGGTGAAGCTGTTCAGACAAAACCCGTCGGTTATTTCACGGACGAAGCAATAAAAACGCTTCCTCTGCCCACGATAAAACGCGGTGTAAACACACTTGAAGTAATACTGCCGCTTGGTGAGCGCACGTGCACTGAATGGTGCTATATTCTCGGCAATTTCGGTGTGCGCGTTGAAGGGTGCAAGAAAACACTGACGGAGATGCCCCAAAAAGTGGGATTTGGAAGTATTACAACGAGCGGTATGCCCTTCTACGGTGGCAACATTACGTATAAACTCACCTTTGATACGGACACAGAACGTGATGCCGCCATCTTTGTCGGGACTTACCGCGGTGCCGCCGTTAAGGTCAAGCTTGACGGTCGCGATCTTGGGGTTGTAGCTTACGAGCCGTATATAAAAAGAGCCGGTGCAATACCTGCGGGACGACACGAGCTTGAGCTGACGCTTCTCGGGACACGCCATAACTGTTTCGGGGCTTTGCACGACACAGATTACGGCAACAACTGGTACGGCCCCGATAAATGGCGCACAACAGGTGATGCTTGGTGCTATGAATATAAAATCCGCGACATGGGAATCATGACAAGCCCTGTTATATACCTTGCCTAAAAAGGCCTGCGTCTTTTACCACTCTTGTAAAAATATAAAAATCACATCCGCCGTTATATGCGGCGGGTGTTTTTTTATGCAAAAAACCTATATATGTACAAGCTTTTATTACGACTTCTGCCTGCACCCCTGTTTCTCTCATACTTCTGTTGCGGCATATAATGTACAGAAGGGACGTAATTCAAACTAAGGATAAAGAAACGGAGAATAGTAACTTGAGATGCATTATAACATTCCGTTCGATGACAACGGCTCTTGCGGGCAGCCGTATTCTATCAGAATCATCTTTTCCTAATCGTGTCAAAGATATACCACCCGAACTGACAGGCCGTGGATGCGCATACGGATTAGAAGTGATGTGCCATCAGGCAGAGCAAGCTATTTCAATACTTGAACGGAACAAAATCAAATACGGTAAACTGATAAAGGTATAAATATATGATTTACTTCGATAACGCGGCTACAACATGGCCAAAACCTGATATTGTGTATTACACGGCAGATACGGTAGCTAAAAGGCATGGCGGAAACGCCGGACGAGGTGGGAACGCTATGGCTGTTGCAGCTGCTGAGGAGATATATAATTGCCGTTGTGCGCTTGCATCATTTTTTGGTGCACAGCCGGAGAATATAATTTTCACACTTAATACGACTTATGCCATTAATATGGCTATAAAATCCTCTGTTCGGCAGGGGTCTCATATACTCATAAGCGACATTGAGCATAACAGTGTCCTGCGTCCTATCATTGAGCTTACAAAACGCGGTGTGATAACGTATGATATTTTTGACTCCTCCGGTGATGCGGACAATGTTATGGAAAGCATACGCAGACACATAAGGAGCAATACGCGGATGATCGTATGTACTCATATGTCTAATATCGTGCCTGTTACACTGCCAATTGCAAAGATAGGCAGCTTTTGCCGGGATCGCGGCATCTGCTTTATTGTTGATGCGGCGCAGAGCGCTGGTTTTTTGGACATCAATGTTGAGGAAATGAAAATTGATGCGCTCTGCATCCCCGGCCATAAAGGGCTTTATGGCATGCAAGGCTGCGGTGCGCTGGTTTTAGGCGACAATGCCGGTGAATACTTCAAAAGAACCTTCATCGAAGGAGGTAGCGGCAGCGATTCATCCCTTCCCCATATGCCTGAATATACACCGGACCGCTATGAGGCCGGTACTATGCCGGCGCACACAATTGCTGCTCTGCGGGCTGGTGTCGAGTGGATTAATACCCGCGGTATCAGTGACATAAGACAGCATGAAACAAGCATTTGCACTGATATTATAAAGCGTTTGAAGAAAAATCCGAATGTAAAACTTTACTATGAGGATTCTTATGATGACGGGACGTATAATATTGTCCTTTTTAACATCAAAGGTATCCCTCCGACCGAAGTTTCTACACTTTTAAACGAACGCGGAATATGCGTACGTGCCGGTCTGCACTGTGCACCTATGGCGCATAAAAAAATCGGCACATATCCGGAGGGCGCCGTTAGAATAAGCTGCGGTGTATTCAACACAGAACGCGAAGCCATACGGCTGACAAATGAAATAAAACGAATTGCTGATATGTCGGCAAAATAAATGTGCATAATAACTACGTTTACCGCACAATATTAATATATAATATTAATATATTATGTTGTAAAATATTGCATGACAATATCCTATTAATATGGTATAATATTATCGTGCAAAACAATTAACGCTAAAAGGAGAATTATTTGTCATGGCAAAAAGAAAATGCGCCATCATTGGGTGCGGAAACGTTGGTTCAAGCATTGCTTATACGCTGGCAACAGTTTATGCGGGACTTTTCGAAGAAATCATACTCATTGATATAAATCAAAAGCGCGCGATGGCTGAAGCCGAGGACATATCCCACAGTCTTCCCTTTTATGCGCAGGCAAAAATATACAGCGGCGAATATAAAGACCTCTCTGATGCCATGGTTGTTGTTATTGCCGCCGGTGCCGCACAGCGCCCCGGAGAAGACCGCCGCTCTCTTCTTACACGCAACATCCCTATCTTCCGCGACATCATGGAAAGCATAGGAAAGTATAACGACCACTGCACTGTCCTTGTCGTTTCAAACCCTGTAGATATACTGACATATACAGCGCTATATCTTTCAGGACGTGATCGAAAGAGCATCATAGGCTCCGGATGTGTTCTTGACACTGCGCGTTTAAAATATGAGCTTGGTACGCGTATCGGCGTTGACACACGCAATATCCACATGTTTATTTTAGGCGAACACGGAGATTCGGAGGTGCCTATCTGGAGCGGCGCAAACATCTCCGGTATAAACATTGATGATTACTGCGCTTCATCTGAGGGAGCATGCCCTGAGGAGTCGTTTGAAAGCATATTTGAAAACGTGCGCGACAGCGCATACAGAATCATCGAAGGAAAGGGCGCAACTTATTACGGCATAGCCGGCGCAGCTTGCCGCATTATTTCAGCCATCGTTCGCGGCGAAAACACTATTATGCCCGTTTCTGTCTACCTTCAGGGCGAATATGGTATTAATGGGGTCTGCCTTTCAGTACCGTGCGTCGTAGGATTTGGAGGTATAAAACGCATAATTGAAATATCTCTTTCAGACGAAGAAAAAGAACGCCTTTTAAAATCTGCAAAGGCTATGGAAGCTTTAATTGAGTCTGCGGGGCTGTCTGAAGCAAAGCTTGCATTTAAAGATGACCTGTTTACATGATTTTACGCATAATATATTTAATGCGCAAAATAAAACGCACATTCCGTTTTATTTTGCGCATGTTTTTTGCTTATTTACTATGCAATCACGGTATAAACGTCAACATTTCCGCGCCGCTTTTCTTTTTTTATAGCGCCTGCTGCAGTCATTGTTGTGAGCACCATGTATGCGTCGTGGCGGGATATTTTTGTAGCCTCTGAAAAGTCGCGTACTGTAAATTCATTTGAATTTTTTAAGGTGTCTGGCAAGAAGTATAAATAATCAGCAGGCACGTCAAGCGGTATTATATCGATAAGATCAAGCGGTATTCTCTCATAACGGGTCGAACCGCGCTTTCCGTCACGGCTCCAGCCGTTTTTATACCTATATTCGTCAACCTCAAGAAGGACAAGGCGTATCATCAGTCGCGGCTGTGCAAGAAACTGCCTTATATAATATAAATCTACGAGTGAAGAGACAACCGGATTCTTTTTTGGTGATTTCCAGCGTGGTGAAATATCGCCTGTCACAGGGTCAATCCACGAAAGGTACTTAACTGCCGCCACAGGATGCACAAGCGTTACGTTTGATTCTTCTAAAAACGATGAAAGCTTCGCTTTCAGGGGGTAAAGCGAGCCTGTTTGAATTTCAATTATGCCGCTTGCGTTTTTTACATCTGCAACATAGCCAAGGAATGGCACCTCGTGGTATTTTGACTGTGGTTCAAAATACTCCTTGAGGACAGCGTGTATACGCTTTTCATTAAGTATGCCTATGCTTGCAACAGAACTGCCTTCGTTTAGCGCTGATATATTGTGTTTATAACAAATATTTGCAAATCTGAGCTTGTTGACGTCCGCGTTTAGTCTTACGTTGTCAGCCAGGTTTGCCATTATTTAATACTCGCGTGACTTGAGCCATTCGAGAAGCTCATCATACTGCTCTGTTGTAATGCCGGAGTCTCCCGCAAGGGTGTCAAGAAATGACTTGAGCGATCCGCCGTGATACTGCTTTAAAAAGCGGCGTGTCAGTTGTACCATGTACGCCTCGCGAGACACAATAGGATAATACTGACGCTCCTTCCCTGCTTTTTCAGAACGGATAAAGCCGCGCTCCTCAAGACGAACGAGGAAAGATATCAGTGTCGGTGCGCGCCATCCCTTTTCGTTTCCGATAACGCGCATAAGTACGGGGGTTGTGACAGGTGCCGGATTATTCCATACGGCATTCATGACTTCAAATTCAGCATCCGGAAGCTTTTTAAATAATTCCATCATTAATTCCCCCGTAATATTTAATAATTTTTTAATAACAACAATATTTTACACGCGCCTAAAAGACGTGTCAATACTTTTCAGAAAAAAAATTAGAAATATATTTAATTTAGTCGAATATCAATTATAACTGCAGACAAATCCTCATATTTTGTATTGTTTTATAGTTATACAACCATCGTTATTACTTGTAATCAATACAGTTTAAGACAAAGTTAAAAGCCAAGCTTTTTGTAAGCTCGGCTTTTTGTTTTATATAATTATATTGCTTTATTTTTCAATTTTTCTAAATTTAAAGTAGTCAAAGTCGGCATATCCGCCTGCTTCTTTTGTCGAGAAGCAGAAAAGCGTGAAGCGGTAGCCCATAAAATGGTCGAGGGTGTAGCGCATTTTAAGGCGCTCGCCTATCTTCACCCATTCGTCGCCTTTCTTATAGAAGAAATCGGCTTCGTCTATATTATCTTCAAAATTGCAGAATATTTTAAGCTCAGCTATATTGCCGTCAAGCGGCACTTTCTCGCAAATTTCACCCGGAACAGAGCGGTCCATCATCCGTCTGAATGGTGGTTCATTTGCAGGTGGGTTCGGGCGGCGTACCATAACGATGTAATTCTTTCCTTCCTCACGTGTTACGCCAACAAAACCATAATGCCCTTGCATTGCACAGATTCCTGCAAAATCGCCATCTTTGAGCGCTGACACATCGACCTTAACTTCACCTTCGGAAGCAGGACCTTCCGTGCGCTGACCTAGTGAATTCTTTGCAAGAACTACATTCGGCACAACATTGCCTGTGCGAAGCCTCAGCCATCCGGGACGCTCAGTTACGCTCCAAAGCGAGTTGTCCGGTGTGTGGTTCCACTGCCACGCTGTGTGAAGCTTCTCACCGGGTTTGTAATCGAAATCGTCGCTTGTCATGAGCGGCTTGTAAACATAGCCCGGGCGCGTACTCTTTGGCTGTACGAAGTGCGGTACTTTACCGTTGACGCCAAAAACAGGCCAGTCGCCATCCCAAGTAACAGGGACAAGCACGGGTATACGTCCGACTGCTCCATGATCCTGGAACAGCATCGCGTACCATTCACCGTCTGGCGTGTCAACTATGCCGCCCTGAGCAACGCCGGCGTTGTGATAGCCCATATCGTCGTCAAGAACGTTGTTGCCCACATACGGTCCGTCGATATTTTCAGAGAAGAAGCAAGCTTCAACGCGGCGTTTGCTGCCGTAACGAAGCCAGTGTATCGTGAAAATATAATACTTGCCGTTTATTTTATACATATGCGAGCCTTCGTGACGAAGGCCAACATAGTCGGTATCCGTGATGATTATTTTATCGATTCCACCCGGCAGAGGTCCCGATAAATCGGGCTTCATTTCTACAAGGCGTAAATTACCGTTACCGGATACGATAAACGGACGGTCGCCTTCAAAATAAAGTGAGCAGTCATGGTAAAATCCTTCGATTTTACGCATCTCCCACGGACCTTCAATCTTTTCTGATGTGAAAAGATACGATTTATTCTCGTGGCGGGTATCATTTGCTACAAAGATAACGTAAAACTTACCCTTGTGATAGCGGAGAGTCGCCGCCCACATACCGGAACCGTAAATTCCGCGTCCGTCCTCAAGGCGCTGCCCCGGGGTATTGTCAAGCACATCATAAAGATATGTTGCTACCTCCCAGTTTACAAGGTCATAAGAGCGAAGTATAATTCCACCCGGGAATAAGTGCATTGTCGTGCTTATCATGTAGTATGTATCATCGACGCGGATGATGTCGGGATCGGGAAAGTCCGCCCAAATTATCGGGTTATTCTTCTTTTGCTCAATTTTTGTGTTATTCATACAAAAGCCACCTCGCTTGCGCACGGTTTTATGTTATAATAATAACATCAGTTAACAGATAGGTCAATGTTGTTTTGCAATTTATTATAATATTGGCTTAATCGTGCGATATATTTGATTGATTCTATTATCACTTATAGCTATACTTAAAATAAACTAACACACAGGGAGCAAAATTTATTTATGAAAGTAAAAATACTGCTTGTCGGTATCGGCGGTTACGGCGGACTTTATGTAAATGAAGTATTGAACNNACATGAAGTATTGAACCCGAAAAACAGCGATAAAATGGAGCTTGTGGGAATTGTCGATCCATATCCACAGTCGTGCCCGCGCTTATCCGAGCTGATAAATATATGCGGACAGCCATATGCCGACATGGAATCGTTTTATAAGGAAAGGACTGCCGACCTTGCCGTTATTTCAACACCAATACAGTTTCATGCCGAGCAGATAAAGACGGCGCTTAAATACGGGTCAAATGTCCTTTGCGAAAAGCCGCTTTGCGGCGATGCTGCTGACATTGAACCGCTCATTACAGCGCGTAATGCAGCTGGCAAATTCGTTTATATCGGATACCAATGGTCGCATAGTGAAGCTATAAATGCGCTTAAAAAAGACATAATAGCAGGTGTATATGGAGCGCCTGTTTCGCTTCGTACGCTTGTTTTATGGCCGCGTGGGGCAAGTTATTTCAGACGCGGCACCGGCTGGGCAGGCAAAATTTATGCGCCTGACGGAAGAGCAATTTACGATAGCGTTGCCAACAATGCCGCCGCTCACTATCTGCATAATATGCTCTATGTTACAGGCGAGAGCATTAATAAAAGCCGCGGCGTCACAAAAGCGACAGCTTCCCTTGCCCGTGCTAATAATATTGAAAACTTTGATACAGCTATCATACGCTGCACGCTTGACGGCGGCGGGGACGCACTTTTCATCGCTTCTCACGCAATACATATAAACGTCAATCCGATTTTTGATTATCAGTTCACAAAAGGACGGGTCACATTTTCACAGGACCCCTTTCCGTCATCAATCAATGCAAAAGATTACATCCCCGGGCATATCATAGGCACAACGAAAGATGGCAAGACAGTAGATTACGGCGACCCGTTTTTATTCCCTGAGCGCAAGCTACACATAGCTGTCGATACTGTGCTTGGAAAGCCGGGCGGCGAAGAGCTGTGCGGAATTGATGCCGCATCGCAGCACACGCGCGTCATCAACACCATACAGAAAAATGCTGATATACGCAATTTCCGCCCGGATCTGTTAAGGCAACGGGGGGATGTCACATATGTTGAAGGCCTTGCCGAACGCTTAATAGAAGTTTATAACGGTGATGCCGTTGATTTCACTGATTTGACTGTGTAAAAATGAAGATTGCACTAACCTAACCTTTATTGTTCACATATATTAAATTATCAATTAACTCAATAAAAAAAGCGAGCTTTTCCCAAGCGTCGCTTTTTTATTTTTAATAATATTCACTTAATTAGACTAATTAAATGATATTGTGTGTTATTGGCGTTGTTTTCACCAATAACTCTGAATGTCACCATCTTAAAATGATGCTGACTTAAAATAAGGGAGCAATTTTACAAAAGCAACATTACTCCATGTTGTTTTCAACATACTCGGCAAGCTCACCGACGGTATGAATGTTAACAATCGCCTCATCAGGAACATTAACGCCTGTTGTTTCTTCAATCGCAATGAGAATTTCAACAACATCGAGTGAGTCAGCGCCGAGATCTTCCATAATATGAGAATCTTTATTGATTAAAGATTCATCAATAGAAAGCTGCCTTGAAATGATTGATATGATTTTATCTAGCATATATATTTCCTCCGCTTAAAAGACTAAGTTATTATATACTATCCCTTTTGTAAATTCAATATTTGGATTACAAAATATTATAATATAAAACACTGTATTTTGTTATTAATTATCACAATAAATATTAGTACATTTTTGTATATAATTCAATCTATAAACAAAAATAAATATGAATGATTGACATATATTATATTATGAATTATAATTTGCTTATAATGTTAATTAAATGGGGGGGTTTATTTGATGGAACGTGCGAGCCTTTATAGTATCAAGCGCGACAGTATAAAAAATATATACTCTATTATATCAGAATCTGACAATATCAGCAGACTTGATATTTCCCATAAAACTTCCCTTTCTCTTATGACTGTTGGCAAAGTCGTCGATTCGCTTCTTGAGCTCGGTGTTATTCGGCAGGTAAAAGAAACACGCAGAACAGCAGGACGAAAGGCTGGCCTTGTAAGTGCTAACAGTGATTATTATTCCGTTGTCCTTGATATATCAACAAAAGAGTTTGTCATGACAGTTGTTGACGTCACCCTTTGCCTTGTCGACACGATGACATATACATACAATAGAAATTACTACTACGACGAAAATTTTCACCTTTTCCTAAAAAACGTAGCTTCCTACATATCACGTCGTAATGACACGGACAAACTAATCGGAATTGGTATAACGGTCCCCGGAACATATATTGCATCTGAGGACCGTGTTGTAGGCGCTAAAATACCTGAACTTTCCTCAATCCCCATTCGGGAGACTGCAAAAAGAATCCTCGGGCGAGATATCAACCTTGTCATAAGAAACGTTGAAGCTGCTGCTATCGCTGGCATAAAAAAGATGCCGGAGCTGATGGATTCTATTGTTATATATATGTTCGTCGGTGATACAGTAGACGGCGCTTTGTTATGTAATGGAAAAATTCAAAGCGGAGCACATGGCTTTGCCTGTGACATTGGCAATATGTGTTTTCACTTTGGAGACATACTTGAAAACCGCATTAACGGTTGCACATCATTTGACGAGCTGATACAAATACTATCTTGTGCAATACATAATATAATACTAATCATCGATCCAAAAGCTATTATGTTCGAATGCGAGATACCGCATGATCCCGGTATTGTGATAACATCAGTAAAGAATACTCTGCTACATCATTATAAAATATCAGAGATGAGAATTCCAGAGTTTATTTTTTCTCCTTCAGCTTTCCGTCGTTCAAATACAGGTGTTACATTTTTAATGCGTGATGCTTGGCTCGATTCGCTCATCAAATAGAATCTTATAACAATCTTCATTTCACATATGAAAATAGCCGGTACGAATGCAAACCCATTCGTACCGGCTGTTTTAGTTATCACAAATACTTGCTGTTATTCTGATATTATCCGCCGTACTCTTCAATAACCTTCTCGAGCTGTTTGTTAATTTTTCTTTCTATGCTTCTCATGCTCTTTTGAACTGTTGACATATTGCGGTTGTTAGATGCAAACATGTCGGCAAATAAACCGTCACGAATAACATCGCAGTAAGTTGTATCGCCAAGGTCAACAACTCTGTGTGTGAAGATAATATCGAGCATCGCCACTGATTCTTCGTCACGAGTCAGTTTATACTTCAATACCTGATCATAATATGCTGGGATAACCTTCTTGGCTGAATAGTACTGAAGAACTTCAAGTAATACAGCCGACAGATCAGGATCCGGGCACGTCAGCGGAACTATAAGTGAGTAGAAATATGAAACACGTGCGTAATACTGTTTCTGCTCTTCATTCCACTTTGGATGCGGAACTATACCAAAGGGAGTTTCCATGTTGCGGAGGTTCTCAACAAACCTGAACGATGAGTCAAGGAACAGTCCGCGGCCCTCAGAAAACATAGTTATGCACTGGCTGGGAACGTCATAATCCCCCGTATATTTTGAGAACCAGCTTTCATTATCCCACATGATTTGGAAGACTTTGTTCATTACGTCTATAAACTTCTCATCCTCGAAATTCAGCTGTGGCAAATCATTATCGTCCTTGTAAACTTCAAGAGTACCACATGAAATCCAGAATGCAGGAAGCACCATACGGGCGTCGGCAAGATAGCCGTATCTGTCGTTGCTATCTCTCTTATCGTCGCCATTGACCTCATAGTTTGCCAACTGCATCATCTGATCCATCTTGTCGATCGTCCATTTGCCCTCGGTGACAAGATCATATATGTTCTCAAGGCCGAGGTCTTTGTGAAGTTCCTTGTTGAAAAGGAGAGCAAATGTAAAGTCATAAACGTTGATGTCAGCAGCACCTACTGCTATGTACTGACGATCCATCAGGGTCAGATACGGGTTTATGTCCTGAGCCCAATAACCCTTATCAAGGTTAATGTAATTAAGATCATCATACATAATAAGGCACCCATCTGCCCATGCGGAAATGGACTCGATGCATCTGACGTTCATCAGCGAATATGTATTGTCACCCGAAG
>LFTK01000085.1:234-603 GCA_001513385.1 Clostridiales bacterium DTU064 | reverse complement strand
GCGTCGATAACATCTACAAGATCAATGCCCATTGTTTCTTCAATGTACTGCGTGCGGTAATAAACTTGCAGGTCTACCGGATCATCTGTTATGTCTTCAACGTCGATCTGCATTGTTGCATTGCTCATTTGCACGGTGCGGACATAAACAGTTTCGCCTTCCCAGCTTTTGAGTGTCTGATCGTCAATGTCAAGAGTATAAGACAACTCACCAGTTTCGTTGCCGGTATCTTCCATACTCTCAGAGTCACTCTTGGACTCTTTATCATCCACATTAGGTTTATCTGAGCATGATATTGCAGTTGTCAAAAAAATCGCTATTAATAGTAATAACGAAACGATTTTTTTCATGTAATACCTCCAAATCATT
>LFTK01000085.1:0-171 GCA_001513385.1 Clostridiales bacterium DTU064 | reverse complement strand
CTAACTTTGATTATACCATAATAATTTATTAATTCAATTATAATATTTATGTAAAATTATGTTTTGTATATTTGAACAATTATTGTACATTACATTTGTGAATTTTTAACATCATCATCAAATACGTATCAATTCAATATTATTATATGACTATTATCGACTGTAAAAAAA
>LFTK01000049.1 GCA_001513385.1 Clostridiales bacterium DTU064 | reverse complement strand
TTATATTAAAGATACGCAAGACGAAGCCCGCGAGCTTACATGGATACTATTTTCAATAGTCATACAGTCACTTTTCATCGGGCTTCTCATTGCAATCATACTTTCATTCTTCCTTGCGAAAGCTATTTCATCGCCAATTCAAAACCTCACAAGAGGTACGCAGCTTGTTGCTGAGGGCGATTTTACGCATAATATAGAAACACACTCACGCGATGAAATAGGAATCTTAACTGACAACTTTAATCACATGAAAACCGTGCTCAAAAATACTCTTGACGAAGTGTCTGGCGAACGTCAAAAGCTTGAGACGGTGCTTTCTTATTTGACCGACCCTGTTATTACCTTCTCAAATGATGGCTTAATACTTCATATAAACGAATCCGGCATACGCCTGCTTGGCGACGAGTATAACGAAAGCTTTAATATATATAAATTTTTTGAGTTATTTGGCGTGCCATATGAAGGGGACAAGCTTGACATAGATAATTTCCGTCCGCCGGCAATTCGGACAGCCGATGGCGGCGTTTTAATACGCGCTCTCATCTATAAAGACCACGTGCTTGATGTCAGCTTCGGTATGATACGCTATAACGATAAGTCGGAGATTAAGCGCGGTTTTATTACCGTCATCCACGATATAACGGAATCGTACGAGCTTGATAAAGCGCGCCGTGAGTTTGTCGCAAATGTTTCTCACGAGCTTCGCACGCCCCTGACATCAATTAAAGGAGCATGTGAGACAATACTTGAAGATGAGGACATGCCTGATGATGTCCGGCGCCACTTTCTTGCCATGGTCGTTTCAGAAAGCGACCGCATGACACGCATAGTTACCGATCTTTTAGTGCTTTCCCGCCTTGAGAACAATCGCACAAAATGGCGTATAGAATCATTTGATATCAAAGATGCTATCCGTCATCTTTGCGAGCTTATGCGGGTAGATGCGAAATCCCATAACCATACGCTTCGTTTTTCAGCATCGAAATATATCCCGAAGATAACGGGCGACAGGGAAAGAATTGAACAGGTACTTATAAATGTCCTGTCAAACTCAATTAAATACACGCCTGACGGCGGTGAAATCAATCTCATTGCTTTATATCAAAAAAACAGTGATTATATAACAATACAAGTAACCGACAACGGCATAGGCATACCTGAAGAAGACTTGGCTCATATTTTTGAACGCTTTTACCGTGTCGAAAAATCACGAACATCTGAAACAGGTGGTACCGGTCTCGGACTTGCTATCGCAAGGGAGATCGTCATAGCACATGGCGGCGATATATCAATTGACAGTAAATATGGCTCAGGGACGACAGTAACGATAAAACTGCCGATTAAGACAAAATTATCGTCAAGCAAAAGTATATCGAGAGAAGAAGGAGGTGCCGTCGTATAAAAAAGGCTTTCGACTTTTCGTTTTCATCGAAAAAAGGTACTCTGCGACGCACGGCATTAATATTTCGCAATATAGCCTTCATCCTGCTTCTGACATCGGCTTTTGTTATGACGATAACATATGTGTACCTGATGTTAAGCATTATAAATCCCGCATCAGAAGATAGCGGATTATCAAGGCGCTTGCGTGAAATAACCGGTGATACATCATACCGCTTCACGAAAGCGTCTGACTTGTCATGCATACCGTACAGTATAATTGTGAAAGGCGATGGGAAAACAGCGGCACTTTTGATGAATGCGCCTCTTATGAAAGAGTATTACTCAGGGCTGTCAGAATATATATACAAAGGTGCAAACTCACCGGATGGCGTTTTATTGAGTGGCGAGGCTGCTGATGTGGCAATCTCAGACGCGCTATCAAAACCGTCGTTTATTTATATAGAGTACCATTATCCGCTTCCGCTTTCGGCCATTACTTTTTACAATGGCGGACATAAAATTAACACAGTAAAAAATGAAGTGAACACTTTTTACTGTGACAGAATATTCATTACGCCATCGGGAGACTATGACGGCGAAAGTGAAAGCGACGATGATAATGAAAGCGAAAATGACACCGGCGATTATAGCTTTATTATGACGGCATTATCCGATGACGGAAGCGTATATGTTTCACGCATAAGTGATGAAGATGATGATTCATCTTACAGCACAAACATAATCTCGTTTATTTTATCGTGCCTTGAGGATAGTGATTTTATATCGGTTGATTTTGCCGCTGATGTATTTGATGATGGCACGAGTGCTTTTGGTAAAACCGCTTTTTTCACTAATAACATATTGTCAGTGACGGATGTTTCGTTTATTATTAGGCGAAACAGTGAACGAAACAACAATGATAATGATAATACGCAAACTACAACCCCTGATTCTGTTTCAGTTGACTCAGATGATGAAATAGATACAGAGACAGAAACACTGCAAGATAGCTCATCTGATAAAAATCCGGATTCAGAGAGCACTGACGACAGTACCGGCGAAAGCGACAATGAAAATGAAAAAGACATTAGAAATGAAATACTGCGCCTTTTCGGATATAATCCGGATAAAATAAGCCCTTATCCTGAAGCTGACGGCGTAGATGTTTACGTTGAGAAGTACGGACGTCTCAAGTTTTCATCCGAAGCCCTTGTTTTTGAAGCAATGCCTGATTCCGGCCTGCCATGCGGGGACTACATATATTCAAGTGATACTGATTTTTACGATATTTACGACATAATCGTCCTGACAGATGGATTTATCG
>LFTK01000008.1 GCA_001513385.1 Clostridiales bacterium DTU064 | reverse complement strand
CGGCCCTATGGACACGCTGCAAAACAACTTTCAACTTTATTTTGCCTCTGCTTTATTAACAAACTATTATTTTGAGAAAATTAAATGAATCCACGCGTTATTTTTGTTATGTCGGATATATTATTAAGGCGCGAAACTATCGACTTATAATGGTTCATGTCCTTACATGCAATTTTCAACATTATGATAATTTCGTCTTTCGTCTGCTTTTTCGTGTTTATTGCAAGAATAGACACCTTCATATCGGCAAGTATCGCCGTTATATCCGCAATTAATGTTATGCTGTTGATTGCATAAATCTGTAAAAGCGCTTCATAAAGCTCTCTTTCTGATGTATCGGCGGATATATCCCAGTGAGCCGTTACCCACCTTGACGGGTCTGCCGCCGGATCGCTCATAGCCGTCACAACATTCGGACAGTCACGCTTGTGGATTGAAATACCGTAACCCTTTGTAATATATCCGATGACAGGATCGCCCGGCAGCGGGTTACAACATTTCGCAAACTTGACGGCACAGCCTGTTTCGCCATCGACGACAATACCACCGGAAGACCGCACCTTTCGCTGCGATGTCTGAACCCGGTCGGCGGTCAGGATTTCCTGCGGCTGCTCAGCTTTGGCTATACGTTCAAGCTCCTCTTTCAGCTTGCCCGTAACCTTTGACATTGACAAGCCGCCATACCCTATCGTGTTCAAAAGATCGTCAACAGACTGTATGCCAAGCCTGCGGGCAACGGCAAGAAGTGCTTCGTTTTTCTGCGCTTCGGTGAATTCATACGGTAGCTTATCGAGCTCGCGCTTGATTTCAGCGCGACCGACAAGAATGTTTTCAGCGCGACGCTCACGCTTGAACCACTGTCTGATTTTGCCGCGGGCTTCACTTGTTGTGACGATTTTAAGCCAGTCGCGGCTCGGTCCCTTTGCGCTTGGCGATGTCAGTATCTCGACGATCTCACCATTTTGCGGAACGGAGTCAATCGGAGCGATCATTCCGTTGATTTTCGCACCGATCATCCTGTTTCCAACCTCGGAATGTATCGCATATGCAAAGTCGATGACCGTTGCGCCCTGCGGAAGGGCTATTACATCGCCTTTCGGCGTGAAGACGAATGTCTCATCGTGATAAACATCAATTTTGAGAGCATTCATGAACTCGTCCGGGTCACGAGTTGCGTCTTCTGTTTCAATGAGCTTTGAAATCCAGCTTAGCTTCTGGTCGATTTCTTCTTTACTCTGCTCGCCGGACTTATATTTCCAGTGCGCTGCAATACCGTATTCAGCGACCTGATGCATCGCCCGCGTGCGTATCTGCACTTCAAACGGTATACCGTCACGTCCGATAACAGTCGTATGCAGCGACTGATACATGTTCGGTTTAGGAGTTGAAATATAATCCTTAAAACGCCCGGGGATTGATTTATAAAGCTCGTGAATGATACCGAGGACGGTGTAACATTCAAGCTCCGTTTCAACGATTATTCGTATTGCGTAGAAGTCGTATATCTCATCAAAGCTTTTCTTTTGGTTGTACATCTTATTATAGATGCTGAAAACCGTCTTAACACGCCCTTCAAGAGTAAATGACAAATCGTACTGACGGAGCTTCTCGCTGATATCCTGCTGGATATTCTGTATAAAGTCTTTGTTCTGACCGTATTTTTTCTCAATATGCTCGTTTATCTCACGGTACCCTATCGGGTCAAGATAAGAAAGCGCAAGATTTTCAAGCTCCTGCTTGATACGCTGTATACCAAGCCTATGCGCAAGCGGTGCGTAGACGTACATCGTCTCAAGCGCCGTAGCACGGCGTTTGCTTTCCTCAAGCGCGCCAAGCGTCCGCATATTATGAAGCCGGTCGCATAACTTGATGAAGATGACACGAATATCCTTCGACATAGCAAGAAGCATCTTTCTGATGTTCTCGATGTGGATATTCTCTTTGTCCTCGACCTGAATATGAACCATCTTCGTCAGGCCGTCGACAAGCTCGGCAACAGACTGTCCGAACATGGATGATATTTGCACAATGTTCGTCCTCTCGCCGCAATCCTCAACGGTATCGTGTAAAAGTGCGGCGACGATAGAATCTGTATCAAGGCCGAGTGATGAAACAATCTGCGCAACAGCTACAGGATGGATGATATACGGCTCGCCGCTTTGCCTATATTGGCCAGCGTGCAAGCGCTTTGCATATTCATACGCTCGATGTATTTTATCGTAGTCGTAATTTTTACCGGTGCTTTTAAGCGACGCGATAAACTCGTCGCGTAAGGGGTCCTCCTCATTTGCTGCAACAGCGGCATTAATTTCTTCCTCTGTTATAGGAGTCAACCTACACTCACCGGATATATCTTTCTTTTGTGTATATTTTTCCATAATTCAAATTCGCTCGCCAGAAGATCTAACTTTAACTCTTTGGAGAAAGGTTGATTTTTCAAGTATTACCTTTGTCATAAGAGCATTATCTTCAAGCTTAACCACATCAGGTTCAATCTCTCTTTTATTTATTACTTTCAGCTCAGCAAGTACATCAAGGGTAAGCCTGAGCTTTATGTATCCTACCGGTCTTGTCTGCGAAAGAAGCGCTTTTAAGCGCCTAATGGGCATTATGCTTCTGCCCATAGAAACTTCATGACGTATAATTCTGTAAACTGCTGAAAAATCCTCCCTCACCGGTATGTCATTTACATCGGCAGGTTCGGTCCCCTCAAGGATTTTTTCATATAAGCATCGCTCTTCTTCCTCGCGCAGAATCTGCTTTTCATTTTTCCGCAGCGCACGCACGGTTAGTTGCGCTGACGCTTCGCCGCGGAATACATTGACATCAAGCGTATACATAACGTCAACAATCTCGCCGCCATAAATTCCGAGCAGGTCTGGCGGGCATCCGAAACACATTGCCGTCACACTTGAACCGCCCGGTGTTGTAAGCGTCAATCTTGTGTGTCGATCCCCGCTGATGCCTGATACGGCAGAAGCAAGGAAGCCGCACGTCATAAACACAGGTGGCGAATTGCCGACGCCACAAGGCTCGAAAAGTGAAAGCTCATCGGCAAGAGATAAAGTGCATTCATCAGGTTCAATTTCAATATCTGCAGTCAAAACGGGGTCGACTTCTATTTTACCACCATTAAATTCACATCTGACTATATCATTTATCGCACGGCGGAAAGCCGGCAGCATGGAGCGTGTAACCGTCAAGCCTGCCGCAAGCTCGTGGCCGCCATATTTGACTAAATATTCTGAGCAGCGTCCGAGCACCTCGACAAGGTTCAATCCTGCAACGCTGCGGCCGGAGCCCTTCCCCTCATCGTTATCGTTCTTTTCACTGCCGGAGCCTTCAAACGTTATAAGTATTGACGGCCGTCCGTACTTTTCAGTAACACGGGACGCAACAATACCGATTATACCTGCGTTCCAGTTCTCGTCGTCAAGAACTATGACAGGATCATTATCAAAATCATGCGAAGATTCGATTTTTACATATGCTTCTTTAGCAATTTCGTTTTCAAGAAGCTGGCGCTCGCGGTTTATCTCACATAAGCGCCGTGCAAGCTCACCCGCACGCCTTACGTCGTCTGTCAGAAAAAGCTCAACAGCAACCGCTGCATCGCCTATTCTGCCTGCAGCATTTATGCGCGGTGCGAGCGTGTAGCTTACATATGAAGATGTAATCTTGCGCTTGCGTTCTGTGCGCCTGATGCCGTTTGACGCGCCGTCGCTTGCTTCAATAAGCGCCCGCAATCCAACCCGACGCGAGTTTTCAATGCGGGCAAGACCAAGACCGACAATCAGACGGTTTTCATCACAAAGCGGCATAACATCGGCAATTGTACCGATTGCAGCAAGCTCAATATATTCGTTTTTTATATTAGTCGTCGCTGCAATCATATCGCCGCCGGTACGGAGTTTTGCTTCAAGCGCGCACATAAGTTTGAATACAACGCCGACTCCGGCAAGGTCACAAAACGGATATTTGCTGTCGGCACGACGCGGATTTATGACAGCTATGGCTTCCGGAAGTACTTCCCTGCATTCGTGATGGTCAGTTACTATAACGTCACATCCGAGCTGCCGCGCAGCTTCTATCTCCTCAATTGCCGTTATACCGGTGTCAACTGTCACGATGAGCTTTACACCGTCTGCCGCTATGCTTTGAACGGCGTCGGTAGACATCCCGTACCCTTCGCGGCTGCGGCAAGGAATGTAATACGAAACATTAGCGCCGAGCTTTTGGAGGTATAAATATAATATGCTGACCGACGTTACACCATCAACGTCATAGTCGCCATATATGACTATTTTCTCACCTTTGTCAATCGCGGTGGCAATACGCTCGATGGCAGCATCCATATCAGGAAGAAGGCGTGGGTCATGAAGCACTTCGCTACGTGAAATGAATGTACGCGCAAGCTTCGGCGTATTGTAACCGCGAAGGCAAAGAAGCTCAGCCGTTGCCGATTGCACGCCAAGTTCTGATTTTATTATATTAACCGATACAGGATCCGGTTTTGGAAGTGTCTCCCACTTTTTATTCGATAAATATTTCCTTGCAACCGATAAAATATCTTCTGTCATCTTATTGCCGGCCCCGCCCGAGTCCGGGCGGGGCGCCTTTCATCGTTTTTTTATATTAAAAGAATTGATAAAACCCCCGCACAATCGTTTGTGTCTGTCAATATAATTTAGTAAATATTAACCTGAACGTTATATTCGCCGACTTCATATACGATTCCGCTCGAACGTATGCTTATCTCAAGCGGAACCGTTACAACACCTGTAAATGTCGATGAGTAGGAGCTGAGGTCAATAGTTGCCTTAACGTTTATAGGAGAAAGTGCGTAAAGATCCGGTGCCTTGCCGCGGAATGTCACATTCACCGTATCTGATAACAGTTCATAATCAACACCGTTCGGATTGACGATATCGTCTTCATCTATTGTAAGAGACATTGTTCTTGTGCTCGTACCCACCTGACTTATGGTGACTGTTGCCGACTGAACATTATCGACATTTTCAACCCCTTCCGGCATTGAAAGTGTCACAGTTGAAACATCGACGTCCTTCGTCACCTTTTTTTCGTTGATAGTCATAATAACAATTGAGTCAAGCGCCGTTATAACAGATGCGTCACCCTTTACTTTAATCGTTTCAGGTGAGATTTTCACATCAACATTATCTTCGTTAAAATAACCGTATTTATAATCAACAGTCAGCGGTACATCTTTTTCTGCGTAAACAGGGATTTCAACCTTAGCAGTTGAGGGGTTTTTGCTGATATATGGGTTTGTCACGGTATCGCCGTCACTGTCAACAAGAGTTATATCGCAATAAACAGTCATTGAGCTTGATACACGCTCAAGCACCGATATTTTAACAACGGCTCTTGATATATCGGCAAGATATCGTGATGGGCCGGTAACTGTGACGGTGTCGACAGATATAACCGGTTCACCCAAAGAAAAACCTGAACCTGATTCTAATATGAAGTTCGTAAACTCGTATCCGAGGTCAACCTGAATCGACTCTTTTTTGTCAATGAACACTGTTATAGTATCATTTGACATTGAAACAAGCTTCACACCGTCAGGTATATCGGCTTTTATGTTAAGCGTATATGTTCCGGCTTCTTTTATTCCGCTGACGTCAGCCGTCAGTTTTATGTCATCTGCTGTTATTTTTGAGACAAGATTCTTTCGTCCCTGAACCGTAACGTTAACTTTTACATCATATCCGCTGTATATTGTAAGCGAATTGTCAAGCTCAATCTCCTCAGCGTTAACTATTGTCACAGGTACGGATTCAATAGTCTGTTCATAATCGGGGTTTTCCACGTTCATGACATAAAGCCATATTACAACAGCCGCAAGAATACATAAAACCTTTGCCAGATGCGCGTGACGCAAGTCTGATGACCCGGATGTTTTAGAATCCGCTCGTTTTTTATTTACCAAAGTGCGCATACTGGTTACCTCCTCGTAGCACTGCGGCTATTCTTCTTATTATGGCCAGCTGCGATACGAAGTTTACGAATACCACGCTTGCCCCCGTTCGAGTGTTCATCAATCAAACGAGATTCAAGCTCGGTTATTAGTGTGCTGCTTGTGTGATTACGTGTAAGGCGTCCTTCAAACGCTGTTGATATAATGCCTGTTTCTTCCGATACAACGATAACTATCGCGTCGCTGTTTTCAGAAAGCCCGATTGCAGCCCTGTGACGCGTGCCAAGGTCTTTTATTATATCAGTATTCATTGAAAGCGGCAAAAGACAACCGGCAGCGTACAGCCGCGTTCCGCGTATTATAAGAGCGCCGTCATGAAGCGGAGCTTTGTTGAAGAAGATGTTTTTTATAAGGTGAGTTGAAACCTCGGCATCAATGACAGTACCGGTAATGATCTGGTCGCCAAGTTTTGTCGTTCTCTCAATGACAATCAGGGCGCCTGTTTTCATATCCGCCATGTCGGTCACGGCTTCCGTGACCTTTCGTATCATAACGGCAATTTCAGTGGCGTCGCGCTGCTCGCCTATTGATTTTATGCTGCGGAGCGATTCTCCGCCGAGCATTTCAAGCGCTGAACGCAGCTCTGGCTGAAACACGACGACGACGGTGATTAATCCAATCTGATATACGTTTGTCAGTATAAAACGAAGGGCATGCATATTAAAAATGCCGCTGAGCACAAGTACAAATATATATATTAAAATGCCAAGCGCCAGCTTGCCAGCACGTCGAGCACGGATAAATTTATATAAATAATAAAGCATCAGTGCGACGACAAGAACGTCGAGAATGTCGGAAATCGTAACAGAGGTCAATGTTGACCAAATATCCGACGCCTGATCCGAAATCCACTCTGTTATGGCTTTCACCCACTAATCACCATCCTCGTCACGTGTCATGGCAGAAAAAAAGCTATAAAGTTCGACATTGGCGCTCAGCAGCTTTTGCGGCAGCAGAACACGTGTCGAATAATACATTATATTATATCATGACAACTTTTGTTTTTCAAACTATTTATTTTTGTTTTAATATAGGTATTCTTTATAAAAATCCACAATTTATAACGGTTTTTACTTACAAATAACCATATTAGTCTTGTTAAACTAAAAAAGCTGACGCCGGTACCTTTATTTTTATGAAAGAGTTTACAGTATATTAACTCCTCGTGCCCACCCATTAAATATGACTATTCTATCATATATGTTCATATTATTATGCAAAATCGTTGACAAAAAGTCTACCTACAGGTACAATTGTTTTGGCGATATGCCACAAACGGAGGTTGAAATGAAGAAATTATCTGTACCGGATATCAAAAAAGTATCGATTGATGAAAACGGCTTTTTCGGCCGGTTAATTGATCTTGTCAGGGATAAAGTTATTCCCTACCAGTGGGAAACACTCAATGACAGAGTGGAAGACGCCGCTCCGAGCCATTGTATTGAAAACTTCAGGATTGCTGCCGGTGAGTCTCAGGGTGAATTTTACGGCTGCGTTTTCCAGGACAGCGATCTCGCTAAATGGATTGAGGCTGTCGCATATTCACTTATGACAAAACCAAATCCTGAGCTTGAAAAAACAACCGACGAAGTTATCGATCTTATCGCTCGCGCACAGCAGCCGGACGGTTATCTCAATACATATTACAC
>LFTK01000028.1:20421-23925 GCA_001513385.1 Clostridiales bacterium DTU064 | reverse complement strand
TGCTCAGCATTGCGGCCTTACAGCTTATGACGGCATTGTTCTCGAGAGCGACACAAGCCGGTATGCCTTCCAGCAGTACTTTATCATCCCGACGCTCAATGAAGGCAACACTGTCACAGCTCCCATACAAAACCCGTCAAAAGTAACGACTGTAATGATGAAAGCTCATGCTATCGTCGATTACGAAGATTATGACGGGCCTATGACCGTATCTCCGATTTTAACGACCTCTGATTCATCATACATCATTGGAGTTGATGAAGCCGTACGCGCCGCAACTGATGATGACAAGAAGGGCGAGTTTTACATCGGTGCAATATCCGAGGACAGTGACACCGGTGCTAAATTTGTATGGTATTCGTCATCATATCTCATCAGCGAGCAAAGCGTCAACTACGTCAGCTCTAATAACTTCTATGTATTTATCTACACTATATTGCAGACCACCGAAAAAACATCCGTCATTTCTCTTGACTCAATAGCGCTCACATCAAGTGTTCTGACGTTTTCGGAAGCCGCACAGACAATATGGGAGATTATCCTTCAGGTGCTTATACCGCTCGCAATAATAACGCCGGGGCTTGTTGTATTTATCAAGCGCCGCCGCAGATAAGTTAGTGAGGTAATCTAAGCATGAACTCATATAAAAGGAAAGAACGCAAGCAAATTATAACGATTATCGTAACATTTGCTGTTGTTTTAGCTCTTATAGTTGTCTATAACGTCGTCCGGAACATGAACTTTGATGACAGTGGCGATTCAACTGATGATGAAGGCGAAGCAGGAACGTTTCAGATAATCGATGAAGATTATAAAAACGTAACAGAGTTGTCTTACGTTCATGATGGCGAGGAGCTGAAATTTAAAGTTGTCGACGGAAAGTGGACGCTTGTCGACGACCCTGACTTTCCGCTTGATCAAACGACTGTGTCGTATATGGCAGGTGCCATTTCCGACTACGGAGCATACCGTAAATTCGAATATGATTCCGAGAAATTCTCCGATTACGGATTTGATAAGCCGACTTATAAGATATCCGTTACTTATTATGATAAAGATAAAGACAGCTTCCGCACGCGCTCATACGTCATCGGTTCAAAAAACCCGGTCACAGGCTATTACTACTTTCATGAAGATGGCGACAAATACCTCTATAGTATAAATGACGCTCTTTTCCAATACTTCGATTATACGAAAGAGGAATTATTTAGCGCTGATAAAATACCGGATCCGGACTTAAAAGACATCGTCGACATAACTGCCGAATATAACGGAGAAACTTATGTGCTTGAGCCGCGTGATGAAACGGACGAGTCCGACACGGCGGATGACAGCGACACATCGAAAGATGAAAAAGACCCTGTTGAGACGCTTATGGATGTTCTGACGCGCGACATCAAACTTTCATATAAAACGTGCGTTGATTATACAAAAAGCGATGATAACAACATAAAATACGGTTTTGATAACCCCACACTCAAGCTTACGGTAAATTATAAAGAGTACGAAAAGGTTGAAGCTGTAAGCGGGGCATCCGAAGCGACAATTGTCAAAGATAAGTCATGTACCCTTATATTCGGCTCGGTAGTAACGCCTGCGGAAGAAACGAACACAGAGTCGGACGACAGCAGCGCGGAAAATGACACCGCTGAAGATGCAGAAAATACAGAGAATAACGATACCACCGAGAGCACGGAGAGCAAAATTTACCTGAAGATCGATGGCTCTCACATCACATATCAAATCAATTATTCGCTGTATGAAAAAATCCTTTCATACTTCACCGAGGTCGATACTGAGGTCGACGAATAAACAGTATAATTACATCACCCTCCCGTGACGCATCTTCCACGGGAGGGTTTTTTATGTAAAATAAATCAATGCTCGTTTATGTGAAGCAATACAAAAAAATGCTTTTTTATGCTATAATTAAGCAAAATTTTTAAGCAATATATTGTTTTCTTATTGACGGCTTGTTTTTTCAATGCTATAATTAGGTGTTACACAAAAAGCGTGTTATGGCGCTGTGATTTTCGGGGCTGATGTACCGTGAGCCGCGCAATTGTGAGCAATTGGGCGCAATAGAGTGCTTTAATATCGCTGTTTTGTGTCTCCCCGCCACTGTAAAATACAAAAAATAAAATTTCATTACAGCGGTCATATGTCCATGAGGAGGTATTATAGTACATGGAGACAATCAAAAACACTTATGAAGTTCTCTTCGTATCGGATATAACGGACGGAGAGGATGCGGCAAAAGCCACAGTAGAAAAGTTCAGATCGCTCATCAGCGAGCATGGTGAAATTATCGCCATTGATGAGTGGGGCAAGCGCAGATTCGCATATCCCATAAACTACAAGACGGAAGGTTATTACACTCTCATTTATTTCAGAAGCGATCCTTCCTTCACTGAGGAGCTAACGCGTGTGTTCGGTATTACTGAAGGCATTATGCGTTACCTCATCCTGAAAGTTAACGAGAAAAAGCAGCCGCTTAATGTTTCATCTCCGAAGGAAACTATTGATTTTGATGCAGAAGAATCGGATGATGAAGTTGAAGAAGACATCGTGGAAGAAGAGGCAGCTGATTCAGAAGATACAGCCGAGGATTCCGCTGAAGAATAATTATTGTGCAGCATAAAAGTATTGCAATATAATTGATTATAATTGAGGGATTGCGATGGCTAATTTTAATTTCAACAAAGTAATACTCGGGGGACGTCTCACTTCCGACCCTGAACTAAAGATGACAGGATCAGGCGTACCCGTTACATCGTTTACCATCGCCATAAACCGCCATTACCAATCAAAAAATCAGGAAGGTGGCAAGCAGACAGACTTTATTGATGTAACCGCTTGGAGAAGCAACGCCGAGTTTATCACACGGTATTTCAAACGCGGCAGCTCCATCTGCGTCACAGGGTCGCTTCAAAAAAGAGCGTGGACCGATCAGCAGGGAAACAAGCGTTACTCAACTGAAGTCGTAGTCGACGAAGTATTCTTTGTCGATTCAAAGGGCGAGGGCGGCGGCTCACAGAGCAGCACTTATACGCCAGATGCTTATGGCGCCCCCGCTTATACTGCAGGCTCAGCTTCCATGCCCAAATTTGAGGAAATCGAGGGCGACGACGACCTGCCGTTTTAACGCAAAATCGCCCCATACCAACAAAACAGAAAGGATAGTAGGTTAATATACATGGAAAACACAGAGAACACAGCCGTAAATGCAGCAGTAAATACTGAAAATGCACCAGCAACGCAGCAGCAACCTGCAACTGCTTCAGCTCAAGCAACACAGCAGCGCACTACCACCAACCGTCAGCCCAAAAAGAGAAAGAGAAAAGTTTGTGTATTCTGCGCTGACAAGATAGCATATGTCGATTATAAGGATATAGCGCGTCTTCGCAAGTTCGTAAGCGAACGCTCAAAGATTCTTCCCCGCAGAATTACGGGAACATGCGCAAAGCATCAGCGCCAGCTTACGGTTGCTATAAAGCGCGCCCG
>LFTK01000028.1:0-20377 GCA_001513385.1 Clostridiales bacterium DTU064 | reverse complement strand
GCCCGCCACATGGCTTTAATTCCTTATATTTCGGACTAATTTATAAAAATAGTCCCGAATATCATAACATAGCTTTTTATGTGCCCGCCAGAAGGTGGGCACTATATTTTTCTTTTAACTTGTAATGATAGTTTTTACTACCAGTGTGCGGTGTGTACAATACTTTCACACTATTGGTTATTCATTTTATCCTTTTATTCAATTTTTATCTCTTGCAATTACCTACTCATCGTGGTAATATAGAACAAACGTTTCTTTTAAGGTAAGGAGAGGAAGTGAAGCGAGATGGCTGATAAATTTGAGCTAATATCAAACTATAAACCGACCGGAGACCAGCCACAGGCTATTGAAACGCTTACAAACGGAATTCTCGCCGGTGCAAAAGCTCAAACATTACTCGGCGTCACCGGCTCGGGAAAAACATTCACAATGGCAAACGTCATCGCGAATGTTAACCGTCCTACCCTTGTCCTTGCCCATAATAAAACTCTTGCTGCTCAGCTTTGCCTTGAGTTTCGCGAATTTTTCCCGAAAAATGCAGTCGAATACTTCGTATCCTATTATGATTACTATCAGCCGGAAGCATATATCCCCGGCAAGGATATGTATATCGAAAAGGACGCGATGATAAATGATGAAATAGACAAGCTGCGCCACAGCGCTACCTCTGCTCTTTTCGAACGCCGCGATGTCATCATCGTCGCAAGCGTTTCATGCATATACAGCTTAGGTGACCCGCAGGAATATCAGAAACAGCTCGTCTCAGTCCGTCCGGGACAAAGAATGGACAGAAACGAGTTGTGTTCACGCCTTATTTCAATTGGCTACGAGCGAAATGACATTGCTCTTGAGCGCACAAAATTCCGTATACGCGGCGACACTGTTGACATTATTCCGTCTAACTCGGCTGACACAGCCATCCGGGTTGAGTTTTTCGGCGATGAGATTGACCGTGTATCGGCTATTGACACTGTAACAGGCGCTGTAAAGCAATATCTCAACTACTGCGCTATTTTTCCGGCAACGCACTATGTCGTTGACGAGGATAAGAAAGAAGCTGCCTTAGCTGAAATTGAAGCGGAGATGTACGAACGCATTGACTATTTCCGTTCGCAGAATAAGCTGATCGAGGCACAGCGCATAGAGGAGCGCACGCGCTACGACCTTGAGATGATGCGGGAGATTGGATACTGCTCGGGCATAGAGAACTATTCACGCATATTGTCCAGACGTCCTCCCGGTTCCACACCATTCACTCTTCTTGATTATTTCCCGCGTGACTTTATTATGTTCATAGATGAAAGCCACGTCACCATCCCGCAGCTTCGCGGCATGAGCAGTGGTGACGCCGCCCGCAAGCGCAACCTCATTGATTATGGTTTCCGTTTGCCGTCAGCTTTTGATAACCGCCCGCTTACGTTCTCTGAATTTGAGGAGAAAGTAAATCAGGTTATTTTCGTCAGCGCTACACCATCAGAATACGAGCGCTCTCATTCCTCCATCATAGCAGAGCAGATTATACGCCCGACAGGGCTTGTTGACCCTGAGGTCGAAGTACGGCCTGTTGCAACACAGGTTGACGATGTAATGGGCGAGATACGCCAGCGTACAGCGCGCGGCGAACGTGTGATTGTAACGACTCTTACGACAAAAATGGCGGAGGATTTGACCGATTACTTTACCTCCTGCGGAATTCGCGTGCGTTACATCCATCACGAAGTGGAGACAATGGAGCGCACGGAGCTTTTACGTGATTTACGCACAGGCGAATATGATGTTCTTGTCGGTATAAACCTTTTGCGTGAAGGAATAGACTTGCCCGAAGTTTCCCTTGTCGCCATACTTGACGCCGACAAGGAAGGCTTTCTGCGTAATGAAACATCGCTCATTCAGACAATCGGTCGGGCGGCGAGAAATGCAAGCGGTAAGGTCATAATGTACGCTGATAATATAACGCGCAGCATGCGCGCCGCAATAGATGAAACCGAGCGCCGCCGCCGTATACAAATGGCCTACAACAAAGAACATGGAATTGCTCCGCAAACTATTAAAAAGGGAGTCCATGAGCTGCTCTCAATCGGCTCAGCACCGGAATCAGAGCGTAAAAAGCATAAACCGGCATCAAAACTATCAGCCCGCGAACGCGAAGAGCGCATAGAACAGCTCACACGCGAGATGAAAGAGGCCGCACGGCGGCTTGATTTTGAGCGCGCCGCTTACCTGCGCGACCAGATAAAAGAGCTTCGTACAACAAAATGAAGGAATTCACAGCTATATGGCAAAATATATTTCCGTACGCGGTGCCCGCGTTCACAATCTTAAAAATATAAATGTTGACATCCCACGGGACAAACTTGTCATAATCACCGGACTGTCCGGTTCCGGAAAATCATCGCTTGCTTTTGACACAATATACGCAGAGGGACATCGCCGATTCGTCGAGTCGCTTTCATCGTATGCCCGAATGTTTCTCGGTCAGCTTGATAAACCGGATGTCGACAGCATATCAGGCCTTTCCCCGGCAATATCAATCGACCAGAAAACAACCTCCAAAAACCCGCGCTCTACCGTCGGCACGGTGACAGAAATATACGATTACCTGCGCCTTTTATATGCACGTATCGGTATTCCTCACTGCCCTGTCTGCGGTAAAGAAATAACGGCACAATCAACCGACACTATTATTGATAAAATAATGTCTCTGCCTGAGGGCGAGCGTTTTATGGTGCTTGCCCCCGTTGTGCGCGGCAAGAAGGGCATGCACGAAAAAGTTTTTGCCGACGCTAAAAAATCCGGCTTTGTCCGTGTGCGCGTCGACGGCTCTATTTATGATCTTTCGGAGGAAATAAAACTCGATAAAAATAAAAAGCACAATATAGAAATCATCATCGACCGCCTTGTCATGCGTCCGGACATCCGCTCCCGTCTTACCGACTCCATTGAAACTGCGCTGCGTATTGCCGACGGTTATCTCATCATATCGACGATTCCACGTGACGAAGGTAAGCCGCGTGAGCTTGAGTTTTCTCAAAACTACGCCTGCGAAGAACATGGTGTCAGCTTCGGCGAGCTTGAGCCGCGCATGTTTTCATTCAACAACCCGTTCGGTGCGTGTCCTGAATGTGCCGGACTTGGCGTTATACGCACTATATCACCCGATAAGATAATATTTGACCGTTCTCTTTCGCTGCGCGAAGGCGCTATCGTCGTCAACGGGTTTAAATCGCTCGACGAGGAAACTTGGTTTGGTCCGCTCTTTGAAGCTGTTGGCCGCGAATATGGTTTTACCCTTGACACCCCGATAAACGAATACTCCCCTGAAGCTCTCCATGCCCTTTTTTATGGCACAGGAGATCGTGAATATGAGATTGACCGTTGGTTTGACGGTACAGCGCACCATCAACGCCGCCGTTATGAAGGCTTGGTGCCGATAATCCAGTGGCGGATGGAACATTCCGATAACGATTACTACAATGAATTTGTAGAAGAGCTTCCCTGCCCGCGCTGCCACGGACGGCGCCTGTCAGATACGGCGCTTTCAGTCACCGTCGGCGGAATTGATATTGAATCATATACCCGTAAATCCGTAAGTGAAGCTTTGCGCTTCATATCCGAGCTGCAATTATCCGAAAATGAATGGAAAATAGCCCGCGATATCGTAAAGGAAATAAAAGCGCGGCTTGGATTCCTTGAAAATGTCGGACTTGATTATTTAACATTGTCGCGGCGCGCCGGAACCCTTTCCGGCGGTGAAGCTCAGCGGATACGGCTTGCAACTCAGATAGGCAGCTCGCTTGTCGGCGTGCTTTATATCCTTGACGAGCCGAGTATCGGACTTCATCAGCGCGATAACGGGCGCCTGATTGCAACACTAAAAAAACTCCGCGACCTCGGAAACACTGTCATCGTTGTCGAGCATGATGAGGAAACGATGCTTTCCGCCGACTATATCATCGATATAGGCCCCGGTGCCGGCATACATGGCGGAAATGTCGTCGCCGCAGGGACACCGGAGGAAATAGCCGCAAACGAAAACTCCATCACCGGTGACTTTTTATCAGGGCGCAAAGCAATTGCTGTTCCGGCGTCCCGCCGTCCGGGAAACGGCAAGTTTTTACGCGTCATTGGCGCCCGCCAGAACAACCTCAAGAATATAACTGTAGATTTCCCGCTCGGAATGTTCGTTTGCGTAACCGGCGTATCCGGTTCTGGCAAATCAAGCCTTGTCAACTCAATTCTCTATCAGTCCCTTGCTCATACGCTCAATGGTGCTCGCACTTACCCCGGTGATCATGATAAAATAGAGGGCACAGAAAACCTTGACAAGATCATTTGCATAGACCAAAGCCCGATAGGTCGCACCCCGCGTTCCAACCCGGCGACATATACAGGACTTTTCACCGATCTTCGCAACCTCTTTGCAATGACGCCTGATGCGAAGCTTCGCGGTTATGGTCCCGGACGATTTTCTTTCAACGTTCGCGGCGGACGCTGTGAAGCGTGCGAAGGCGACGGTGTAAAGAAGATTGAAATGCACTTCTTACCCGACGTATATGTCACGTGCGACGTCTGTCACGGCAAACGTTATAACCGTGAGACGCTTGAAGTTAAATACCACGGATATAATATAAACGATGTGCTTGAAATGACGGTTGAAGAAGCGCTTCGTGAATTTTCAGACATCCCGCGTATTAAACGCAAGCTGGAAACTTTATACGACGTCGGACTTGGCTATATCAAGCTCGGCCAGTCATCAACGACGCTTTCCGGCGGCGAGGCACAGCGCGTGAAGCTTGCAACGGAGTTATCGCGCCAAAGCACTGGGCGAACGATTTATATTCTCGATGAACCGACGACAGGGCTTCATACTGCTGATGTCGCGAAACTCATTGATATACTCAATCGTCTTGTTGACGCAGGAAACAGTGTCGTTGTCATCGAGCATAACCTTGACATGATAAAAACAGCCGACTGGATAATCGACCTCGGGCCTGAGGGCGGCGATGCCGGCGGTGAGATTGTCTGCGCTGGCACACCGGAGGATGTTGCCGCTTGCGATGCGTCATATACGGGCAAATTCTTGCGCGATAAGCTGAATCAGACAAAAGTGAACTCTGCGAATTGATAAAACCCGCATGATTTGCCACATCGGCTGAACTTTAATAGTGCAAAGTGTATGTACTTTATAACATAACAAAAAGTCAAGCTTTAGTGCTTGACTTTTTTCGTTATTATAAGCTGTCACTGTCGCTGCTGCATGCACATATTATATTTTTCACCGCGTAAAAACATAAGGAAAAAGCGTGTAGTGAATTTATAACGTGCAGATGTGTAATTTTTGTTTTATATCACGGTAATCGTCAGCGTTACAGGTATATCTGTGCCCTCGATTTTGCCGGCGCCGGTGATTGTTTGAGTTCCGAGCTCGGCGTACGTGCTCTTTGGTATGTCACCCCACACAATGCGCTTTGATATATTGTCCGCAGCGCCGTTATTATAGCGCACAAGCGCAAACTTGGGCAGAGCTGGTGCTTCGCCTGCATATGTCGACACGCACACATCATCTACCGTCGTTATTGTTGCCTTGTCCATATCGCCGCGTGCTGTTACTACAGCGCGAACCGGTGCCGCAAACGGCTCCGCCGTACCTTCGACAATATATTCGCCGTCAGCGTCCGTTTTTAGCGAGCGGTCAAACCACACAACGCGAAGTGAAACGGGCACACCGTCGGCTGTTTTTGCCGTCACATGCGAAGGAAGCACCGGTTTTACGCCTGTTTTTACAGAAACGTACACATCATCAACGCTAACAACGGGCGTAAGGTACGTTTTTATCCTGTAAATCCCGACAGCGCCATCCCCGCGCACACACTTTATGCGGAGCGAGCGGGCGGTGATAGGTGTAAACTCAATCAGGTTGTACTTATCAGGGCTAATGGCTTCTTTTACGTCAGTCTTTAGTTTTACCGGCAGGCGGGCGCCGTCTGCATTTTCATATTCAAGCTCAAACGAAGCAGGAAGTTTTATTCCGCCGCCATCCGCATACCAAAAGATATCGGCACTGTCAAGGCATACCCGCTCCGGCCACGTAAGCTCAATCCAGTCGCTCCTGTCGCGGGAACCCCACGTTCCCCAGCCGCGTCCCGTGCCCATTGACGACGAAACAGGCTCATTTTTAGGGTCATTTACGCCAGCCGCACGCTCCCAGTCAGAGCAAAAGCTGCATGTCACGCGAGCGTCGGGAGCTACATCGATTTTTTCGTCCTTCCGCTCGGCGATATGGACGGTCACACCGCATCCGCGGCACGTAAGCCCGTCGCTTATGTTGCAGGAAAGCCAGTAGCGCCCCGGTTTTGATACTGTCAGAATCGTATCAGGAGATGTGTCATCCTCAATTACGCCGACAGCCCCCTCCGGTGTACCGCCAAGGCGCCATTTAACTGTAAGGTCACATCCGTCATCATACGGCAACCCGTCGTCGCGGCATACGACGCGAAGACGAGCTTTGTTTCCGCCTATATCGGCACAATCGAAATACAGCACTTCCGGCGGACGGTTAAAGACTTCACGCCGCTCGGTTCCTTCGTAAAACAGCTGAATTTCCGTAACAGCGGTAAAATGCTTGTGTTTATTATAAATATGAACACGCACAGCGTCTGACGTCACGGCGGCAAAGCGGCTTACGTTTCTGTTAGGGGCAATGTAAAGCGGGTCCTGCGAGCGACGCTCGACAAGCTTCCACTCATCACCGTCGCGGTATTCGATGATATAACGCCTTGGCGCAGAGTAACCGCCCGGCTGCCTGTCATCGTAAAAGTACATGACAAGCGTATCAAACGTCTTTTTCTCATCAAGCGTCAGCGTCAATGTATCAAACGGAGCCGTCGAGCCGAAGTTACCCCAGAAAGGCATACGCTCACATCGTCCGTCAGTGAGGGCGGCAACAGTCGGTACACATTCATTTTCAGCAAGTGATGTTTCATCGCCACCGTCGGAGCGGTGCTTTTCCTCCCACGGCGCAGGACGAGCTTCAGTCGGCGTATAACTTGCCGTCACTTTTGCGCCAAGCGCTAAGTTCGGCAGCTTCGTTATACCTGCACGTGAGAGAAGCTCCTCTGTTCGCTTGTCAAAGGAATCGATGTCAAGTGCAGCGCCGAGCTTTCTTGTTGGCGCTGAATAAAGCAGCTCCCCGCCGGATGGCAAATCAACTTCACCCGTTTCTGGGTCGTATATTATGTGGCACAGTGAAGCTGTTGTCACAGCGCGCACACCGTCAATATAAAGTGAGTACCCGCGCTCGCTGACAGAGGCTTTGTCGTATGCGCCGTCGCCATTATAAATAATGCTGATGTCGACTCCGTGGTAGCGCAGATTATCGACTGCAAAATGGCCGTATCCGAAGTCAATCGGGTCAAGTTCTATTTTCCCGTCGGCACGGGGGCGAAGGCCCGCCATATCTTCGACAAATGTAAATATGTAATTGCCCAGAATATTGTGGTCAATCCACGAGCGATAGTAGTCGCCCTTCCCCGTCGGGTCAGACGCTCTGTCGGCATTGAAAAATTCGCTGTTGTTGGGATAGCGCACGTCGCCGCCGTCCGGATATATGTTCCACGCGCACCATTCGACAATCGCCGAAAGCATTTCGGGCGTTACATATTTATGTTCACGGTCGTATACCCGGAGAGCTGCTTCATATGCGCGAAGCTGAACCGTAAAGTTGATATTTGAGAAATTATTGCTGCCCGGGCACATTTTGTTGTCTCTTTGACTTGCCGTATAGTACGGAAATATCGGAAATTCCTCCGGATCGGCAAGAAAACGGAAGGCATCGACGTATTTTTTCAGTGACTCATCATCCGTTGGCGCTACTCCGAGCGAGAAATAATTGTAATTGTTGCTTTCTTTGTACGGTATTAAATTTGGCTTGTCCGGATTGTGAACGATAAAATCAGAGTCCGGTTCGACGGCGCGTGTCTCGAACATTCGACATTTGTCGCACCACAAATACTCAAGTATGTAGGCTCTAATCTCTTCGGCAAGTGCCGAAAGTTCCGCTGATTTTTCGCTGTCACCTGCGAGCGCATAAAGTTCTGCCGCAGCTTTTGCTGCGCCATAAACGTATGCGTTCTCCCCGTGCATTTTAAATCTGCCCGATCCTTTATAATGCATCGACACCGTGTCCGCGTCGTTGCCGGTCATGTAGTTATTTTTATAAGCTATCAGCTTTGTTTTAGGCGTAGATGGGCTTTCGTGGTTTGCGTAATGCTTAAGCTGTCCCTTCGCATCTCCTTCAAACCAGCGCGCAAGCGTAAGTGCAAGCTGACGGCTACCGCCGTGAACATAAAACGCTTCAAGTCCTGCCTGCGCTATGTATTGCCCATAATGGTTATTCCAGCATCGGCGGTTGCCCGGATTGTCAAGGAAAGCGTCGCCACCGGAGCATGAACCTACCGACAGAAGCTGTCCGTACGCAAGCGCAGGCGTTCTCTGCCACTTAGTGTCCTGTAGGTGCATACACTGCGTCAGCACAATAGCGTTATTATATCCGAGCACGCCCTCAATCGTCACAGGATACTGGAAATCGTGCCCCGGTATGTCGGCGTCAAGAGTATTGTACCGCTCAAGCCAGAAGCGATAGTCAATAGCCTTCTTAACAGCCGGATTCGGAACGTCTATATAAGGTATTGTTTTATGCCAAAATTCATTATATGCCCTTTTCTGTGCCCTAAGGCACGCTGTGTGGTCCCCCTTAGCGAGCGTAACATAGCGCATATATTCGCTCTCGGCAGCAGGTATTTCGTCACACGCAAACGTCATGACAGCATCTGCATATGCTACCCCGCCCGGCAAAAGCTTTATCTCGCGGAAAAGCGAAGGCTCCGCTTCCCACGGAAGCGGCTGATATGGCTCATCGCCCGGTCTTGTGCGTCTTCGATGCGAAATGTTAGCTTCGGACGATGTAAGACGCGCCATTAAGTTTGAAAGCCCGCCGGGTACTGATACCATGCCGCGGAGCTCAGCTTGGCGTTTATTTTCCGGGTAAATCGCCCACGGACGCGCCGTAAAAGGAGAGCTGACGGTAAAAACAATATTTACCTCGCCCGCTCCTTTATTTTCAATGCGCAAAAGAGCAACAGCACAGTTTTCATGTGTTATAAATTTATCAAGCGTAAGGAAGATAACTCCCTCATCGTAGTGACACTCATATTCGCCATGCCAACAGGAGGGGCAGTTTACCCGCTTTTCTTTAATTTCGCTAAATATCAGCTCTGTTGCGTCTGCTTGTTTGAAAAAGCGAATACCAAAAAGGCGCCCTCCCTCAAGCGGGAGACAATACGACGGACGACCACCAAAGCCGATGACTGACACATCGTGTGTGTACATATAAAGGGCGCGGCCGCGTGTCATGAGCGCATTCCCGTCGTCATTCCCTCCGACCGCAGGATCGCCTGAGCATTCACCCTCACGGCGAAGCACTCGATCCATCATGTATTCGGCTGTACCGCCATTTTCATCATTTGCAAAAGCACTATTTACAGCGCCATCATCAAAATCAAATGCCGCTTCAAGGCGCCGCAATAGCGGAAGTGTGTCGTAACGCGAATAAATCTCTGCAAGACCTTCAGTATTCTTGAAAGAGGGACGCTTTATTTCCATCAGATACTCCAAATGCCGCGGCGCAGCCGCTGAGCGTAGCCGCTGGGCATAGCCGCTGTAATCGGGTTATAACGACATAATTTTAACATAGTGTTTAAAATGTCGCAACCTAAAAAAGAGCTGCTATAAGCCCGAAACAAGCATGGCACTATGGCGTCTCCGCTGTTTGCAGAAAAAGTCGTATTTACTCGATATTCGTCGCATTATTTATCGACATTCTACGCAGTTTCGCGTCTTGCATAAAGCCCATTTTTTGAGTTAAGTTGTGAAATACCGCCTTTTATCCTCATTTTCCGTTATGTGGCAATAGTAAATTTTTACAAAACAGCATAGCAATGTTTGTAAATTTTTTTATAATAGTTTTACTTGTATATTAAGGAATATTATGGTATCATGTCATTGTCAAAAAAATCTGAAAACGGAGTGGCTAACATGGATCGTAACATCAAGATTCTCATTGCTGAAGAAAACAGCGAATCCCGCAAAAGGTGCCGTGAGGCATTAGCACGAGCAGGGTTCCGTTACATAGACGAGGCGTCCAACGGTGAAGACGCGCTGATGAAGATAAGCCGCCTTCATCCGGACGTTGTCCTCGCCGACATATGGCTGTCGAAACTCGACGGCATCGGCCTTGTCCGAAGCTGCAGGAACGTCAGCTTTGGCGCGGACAAGCCTCCTATATTCATTATTATGTCACTCGTATCAAACCAGAGTGTCCTTGTTGATGCAATGAATGCAGGAGCTTCTCTTTGCCTAATCAAACCCCTTGATTACAACAGTCTCGTAAGTCATATCGACGCGCTTACACGGAACAACACATCAATGCCTGCCCCCATGCAAAATGATATGATGACACCATCATCGTCACAGCCGATGCCGCCACCGGATATTGAAACACAAGTTACAAAGATAATTCATCAGATAGGAGTCCCCGCACATATTAAGGGCTATCAATATCTGCGCACAGCAATACTGATGACGATAAACGATAGTGACATAATCAACTCCGTAACAAAGGTCCTATACCCCTCTGTTGCGAAGAAGTACCAGACTACAACATCCCGCGTTGAGCGTGCTATCCGCCATGCAATTGAGGTAGCCTGGGATCGCGGAGACGTCGATACACTTAATTCATACTTCGGTTATACAATACAAAATAACCGTGGTAAGCCGACAAACAGCGAATTCATAGCAATGATAGCCGACAATCTCCGCTTAAAATATAAAATGTACAACTAATAACTAATTCTATAAGCAACTTTTAGCCGTTATATTTCTTTTGCCGCCTTAATAACAAAAATAATCCTCCCGCAATGAAGCCCAAAGCGCCGTATATGCACGCCAAATATGGCACACCGTAAACGGCGTATAGCTTCAAAAGCGGGAGGTTTTTGATTATAATTAAATCAAGATAAAACACTTATAAAACCGATAAACAGTTTTAAGACCGGCCGGTGTTTTATCAGCCGACCTTATCATAATAAAGCGACAGTATCAGGCGGAACATAGCCCATTTGTCGGCATAAAATTCAGCATGCTCGCCTTCCGTCACGTATTCCCCGTCAAGCGTATATATTTCATCCGACATATCCATATTTACGGTTTCCGATGCGATGTACAAAAGCTCACTAAGTGAAAAATTAGTTAATACATAATTCTTCACCGATGAATATACTGTTGCCACAAACATGATATTCGACTTTATTTTCTCACGCAGCTTGACTGAAAATGCAGAAAGATAATTCTTTTGCCTTTCAAGACGCTCGGCGTTTGTCTCCTCCGGACGCGTGCGAAGATACTTGTACGCCACATCACCTAAAAGCAATACTGTCGCCCCTTTTTTCATATTAGGTGATATATCAGTGAAGTCCGATTTGAGTGTCACTTCAACACCGCCGACGGAATCATTAAGTGGGGCGATAGCCCCCATGCTCATTGCACAATAACCATCAATTGTAACCCCGAAGAATAAATTTGACACGGCTTCTGCTATCATGCGGCAGCTTTCCGTGTAACCATCGCCATATGCAAACTGAAGTGTAAGCTGCTTTTTGACTGTCGAAATGTGATTCCCGTATATATCATATGTCTCAATATCAGTCATTACATCGCGTGATACGCTGATAAAACTGATCTTTTTATTATCTCTGTCAATGACCGCTAAGATGATAACATCCGACTGCCCGCCGTTTCCGTACAGTTCATTTTTAACGAATGGTTTTTCACGATCGACACCCATAAACAAAAGGGTTATGATATTGCTTTTATATTTATAATAACTCCCGTCATAATAAATATCATATTCAAAGTCCGGTTTCTGGGGGTTATTTTCACCTTTATTATTGTCGTTTTCGTCGCCGGCACTCTCGATAAAATCATTTAGATTAGGTGCGGGAGAACCTCCAAACGATGCCTTGCCGCGCTCGCGCATAACGAGAAGTGTGACGAAAAATACAAGAAGTGCCAGTAAAACAGCACCTATGATGCACGTAAGTATGATTAGTGCTGTCTTTTTCTTGCTTTTTTTAGTATCATTGCCTTTGCCATTAATACCGTTCATATTGCTGCTTTCCGCCACTTCATAATATTTTCATTATTTATAATTATATATCAATTCCCCGCTGCTTTCAAGGCACGAAAAATGAACCTATTTTATACTAAAAATTTTAGGTGTGGGGCAACAAAAAAGCAAAAAGTCAAGCTCGTGAAAAGCCTGGCTTTTTGCTTTTGCTATACATTATATTTTACTTTTAACTTTGCTATTCTTACTTGTCAAATACGCTTAATATTGCGCTAATTGCCGGTTTTGGCGTTAAGTCTGAATTGAAAAGCAACGGATATTGCCCCGAACGCCATGTCAGGGTGTCTGTCAGTCCCCATACCGTAATGCTCGTTACTTTATATCCGCGTTCGACAAGTTCCTTTGCCGCCTGGAAAATCCGCTTATATTGATTAGCCTGCGCTTTAAACTGGGCTTCATTGTTTTTCTTTACGCCGATGTCAAGCTCCGTAAGCTGCAGCTCATAACCTGCTTCAACAAATGCTCTCATTGCCTTTTTGAAAGCGTTAGAATCGGTATCATAATCCATATGAGCTTGCATGCCGATTCCGTCGATAAGGCCTTCACTCTTAATCTTTTTCAGGTTTCTCAGAATAAGGTCTATTTTATACATGCAGCCATAATCGTTGTAAAACAGCTTCATATCATCGGCTGCATATTTTCTTGCGTAATAAAACGCGTAATAAACATAATCAGGCCCGATTGTCTGATGCCAGAGGTTGTCGACACGTCTAATGCCGTTTTCATCCCCGTTTCCAACGTCAAACGCCTCATTAACAACGTCGACAGCATAGATTAACCCGGGGTAGTTTTCCTTATAATAAGTTAGCACTTGCTTTATATAGCTTTCCATGCGCTGAAGCATTACATCGCGACTGACGAGGTTGCCCTCGTTTGTATAATCCTCCGTGAAAAACCACTTCGGTGTCTGTGCGTGCCAGACAAGCGTATGAAGTCGCATTTTTATGTTATTCTGTGTTGCATACTTGACAGCAAGCTGCGGACTTGAGAAATGAACGACCGGATCTGTATATGTTACGTCAAGATTTTTTCGGGACTCCGACTGTGACAGCATAAAATCCGGTTTCATTTCGTTTTCGCACGTTATACTGTTAAAGTTTTTAAGGATTACGTCCTTATATCTAACCCAGTTTTGCAGTACGTTGTTCGGAAGCGCAACGCCGATATAAAAATAATTGGCAAATGCTTCGCGAAGCCCGACAAGCTCCACAGGCTCCTCTGTCTCCGGCTCAGTTTCTGTTTCCGTCGGTGGTTCCGTCGACTCTTCCCATTCATATGTATCATCCGGGTCACGGGTGAACTCCGGAAATGTTGCTTTTTCGTCAACATCTTTTGATATATCGATTCCGCTCCCCGCACAGGCAGAAAGCACAGCGGTAACCGTAACAAGAAGCAAAACAGCTAAAGTATAAAGAAGCGCCTTTTTGGATATACCTACAACTCCCCGCTTTTTCATAGTGCTTTTTCATCCTCCATGAAAAATTCGCTTTCCCATATCATATTATAATATTTATAATATGTTTCGTATGTATCACACATATCACTCATAGCAAACATACCGCACATAGTTTACCGTGAGGGAAGATTGTATCATTCGGAGAGGAACTGCCACCCGTCAATGCGGAACTCGTCTCCCCAGAAGGAAAAGTAAACATCATGTACGCCGGTTATATTTTTCGTAGGAACAATGATATCGGTATATGTAGTTATTCCGCCAGTCGAGGGCACTTCCACATATGCAACGGCATCACCTGTCCGCGAGTCAAGGCTGACTTTTATAGCGCTTCCTTTACTGCCGCCGGAAGCCACTCTGACTTTAAGCCCAGCTGTTCCCGCGCCGTCGCCAAAATTAACGCCCTGCACGCAAATAAAGTCACCTTCCGACACTTCAGCTACCATGTTAGCACTAAAGTTCGGGCTTTTCTCTGTAGTTTTTATTGTTTCAACGCCGCCCATGAATGATATTGTCTCAGCTTCATTCCAAGCGTACGGATCGAGAAACGCAACCTGATCGACACCTGCTACATTTGCCTGAACCTGCGCTATCGTACCGTTATCGTTTATTTTGACTTTGTTGACATGTGCCGAACGGTAACCGTTTGACACGCCGTTCATTTTCTTCTCAAGGTACATAGCGTGGTAGAATACATAGTACTGCCCTTTAAATTCGATTACGCTGTGATGGTTGTTGCCATAAAGCCCGTCAAAAAACACGCCCGGGTTCTGTAAAAACGTTCCGACGTATGTAAACGGTCCCATAGGACTGTCGCTTACCATATAAGCTATATTAGCCTTCGCCGGATTCTTTTCGTTTACGTCGTCGCTCCAGTTAAGGCAGTAGCTATAATAATACTTGCCATTGATTTTATTTATACCTGAATCTTCAAAGAAAAACGGTGCGTCAATCGTGACAGGCGTCCCGTCGAGGCTTATCATGTCGTCTTTAAGTTTGACAACGCGGGCAGTTTTCGGATGTGCATACTGCTCGCCGGGAATGCCGCCGCCAAAGTAAAGGTACGCGCTCCCATCGTCGTCAACAAGAATAGCAGGGTCAAAAAGCCATGTTACATCCGCACAGTTCGGCGTACTCTTTGTTATCAGCGCGCGTCCCAACGGATCCTTCCACGGTCCTGTTGGGCTGTCCGCCTCTAAAACACCGATGCCGCCCGCAGAATTTGCAAAATACAAGAAAAACTTTACCTTGCCGTCGATTTCACGCCATGTGGCACAAGGCGCCCATGAGTTCCATGCCCACTTGGCAATTTGCGTGACCGGTATTGTTCCGTGATCCGTCCAGTTTACAAGGTCGGCTGATGATATACAGTTGATTGTATTGATTTTGCCGTATGAATTCGATTTAATTTTACCGTTTTCGTATTCGTATACATCGTTTGTCGTGTAAACATAAACCCTGCCATCATAAACCATAGCGAACGGGTCGGCACCAAAGCGCTGCGTTATCAGCGGATTGTGATTTTTGGCGCTTTTATAGCTTTTTGATACTTTAAGCGATTTAAAGAGCTCTTTATATTTCTCGTCAAGAGCTGCAACGAAAGCTTCTCTGTCGGCTGTTGTCATTGATATTAGCTCCTTTTCATCTATATCGGAGGAATTGACGGAAAACTCCGTCGTCTCACTTTCATTGTCAGTTTCTTCATCGGTTGATGATGTAGTTGGGGCTGTATTATTATCATCGTCACCGTTATTATCACCAGAGCCTATGTCAATCCCCCTACCCCCACATCCGGAAACAAATAAAGGCACTGTTAAACTTAATATTACTATTAAAGATAATAATAAGTATATCAGTGCTCCCTTATATTTTGTTTTCATGCAATTCTCAACCCTCCGAGTGGAAATAAGTGAGCATTAGCATTATTGCTAATTATTATACTCCCCTTATTATATTATTATATTATATAGATAAATTGTTTATATATCGTGCCATTTTACTCTATTTTCAAGTCAATATTTGTCGGGGGCTACTGCTATTTAAGCATTTAGCAGCGTGCTTTATACGAGTATAATAAGTGGCAGCATTGAAATAATTGTATCCACGCGGTATAATAAAGTATAAAATATTTTATAAGGCGCCGGCTCTGCTTCACCGTTGAAGTAAAAATAAACTAAATAAATAATTACGGAGGAAGCGTATGCTCGATTTTGGACGATATTTTCTACCGGAGCAGCATGTTTTCCTTGAAAACATCAACTACGAGCTTGTAAGACCGGAAAAACGCACAAGTCAGCTTAAACTCAACTGTAAAGATACGATTGTCGCGCGTATACTTGACCCTTTGCGCGTAAAAATAACTTTTAACCGTGCAATATCCTTTGAACCGGAGGGGCTTTTTTACCTGTCCGTGTCATTTTCCTCTATCATAAGGTTTAATCCTGAAACTAAAGATGAAATTGACTGGATGAAAGTTGACCTTGCAGGCGAATTCCGCAGGAATGGCGGGATTTTAATACACAATCTTGCCTCGCGCGCCGCCCTACTTGTCGCTCAAATATCATCGGCGTCCGGTCAGGTCCCAATCATCACCGCGCCCGGACTGCCCCGTGTTCCAAATAACAGCGAGGATTAAAATTAAAACAGCTTTTGCTATCAACAAAGAAATAAAACGAACATCGGAATTAGAAAATCGATGTTCGTTTTTTTAATGTTTATTTGACCGTGTCAAATGCACCATCAAGCGCTGCTATCAAATCCTCCACACTTTCAATGCCACCGGACAGGCGTATATTATTTGGTTTGATTCCCTGAGCAAGCAGCTCCTCGTCTGTCAGCTGTGAATGCGTCGTGCTCACCAGGTGAATGACAAGAGATTTGACGTCGGCTGTCAGTGTCACACCTCTGACGCACGGTTTATCGAACCGTAATCCGAAATTGTAATAATATAACGAAGCTGCTGCAGGGTCATATCTATGTCTTTCTTTCACTTATGGATACATACAAATAAAAATAAAACAAAGCCGTAAAAAGGCGGCTCATATAACGGCTTTACCTACTTGAAAAACAAAAAATTGCAAGTAAAATTAATTACCGGAAAATAAAATTTCATCTTTTATATTGATATAAATTGTGTTATTATAACAGGTGAATACTCATTTTGTGGCTTTTTATCTACTTAATTACATATGTTTTGTGGATTATATCACGCAGCGCACACCTTGTCAAGCACGTGAGAATTTTACCAATATGACTCCTATTTTTTTGATAAAAATTATTGACTTTGATATTGTCACAGGATTATAATGTGCTGTATTTTATATGTTAAATATGTATTGCGTTATAATTACACATATTGTCTGTTCACAAAGTAATGTTTAATACCCAATCACCGAAAAACGACTTCCTTTGGCTTTTCCGTTTTCAATTATATTTTTGCCTGCTTTTTTAATAAAATGATGTGATTCAGCGCGCTTTAATCGTCGTAACTCCCACATACCATAAGGAGATTTAATATGATAAATAAAGAGCGCCTTATAAAGAGTTTTATGGAGCTTGTCGCCACTGACAACCCCTCTTATGGAGAACGAGCGATATGCGACTTTATTACCGCACGACTGCGAAGCCTTGGCATCACGCCATATGAGGATGACACAGCTTCAAAAATAGGCGGGTCTGCCGGCAACCTCTACGCATATGTTGAAGGAACTCTTGATTTGCCTCCGATTCTGCTTTCCGCTCACATGGATACAGTCGAGCCGTCATGCGGCAAGCGGGCGGTTATTCACGATGACGGCAGAATAACATCCGACGGCAAGACAGCGCTTGGCGCCGATGATCTTTCCGGCGTTGCCGCTATTCTTGAGGCGCTAACAGTTATAAAATCACCTGATTTTAACATAAAACACCGTCCGATTGAAGTTTTATTTGACTCTGCCGAGGAGGTTTACTGCGACGGCATTAGAAATTTTGATTTTTCTATGCTTAAATCAAAAGAAGCATATGTTTTTGATTTAAGCGAATCTGTTGGCTATGCGGCAAATGAGGCGCCAGCAATAATATCGTTTAAAGCTGATTTTACCGGCCGCGCAGCGCACGCGGCTTTTACGCCGGATGAGGGCATACATGCAATAAAAACAGCGGCTGCTGCCGTCAGTCAAATAAAATGCGGACATGTCGACAACACAACCGTCAATATCGGCACAATCGCCGGCGGCAGCGCCGATAATATTATACCCGAGCGATGTACGGTAACGGGCGAGGTGCGAAGTTTTAATAGCGCCGACGCAGAGATGCGATTGTGTGAAATAGAGGCTGTATTCCGTTCTGCTGCCGCTGATTTTTCGTGTAAACTTGATTTTTCGTCAAAAACACTTTGTGACGCATATTATGTTGACCCCGGGCATCCTGTTGCACAGCGGTTTTATAAAGCATGTGATAGTATTGGGATTAAAGCTACAATTTGTCGTACACATGGCGGCAGCGACAACAATCATTTTGTTCGTCATGGTATAAACGGACTTGTCGTCGCCACGGGAATGCGTGGCTGTCATTCTTCTCGCGAATATATCAACTCAGATGATCTTGCTCTCACATCCGAGTTAGTTTCATCGCTAATCCTATCGGAGGTATGACAAAAGGAAATGAAAAACCCTCTGAACTATCAGCTTTCAGAATATGACTGCGGGCCCACGACAATATTAAACGCCATCAGCTTTCTTTTCGAGCGTGAGGAAATCCCCGCTGAATTAATTCGTACAGTAATGCTCTACAGCCTTGACTGCTACGGTCCGGAAGGCAAATTTGGTGAATGCGGAACTTCATGTACGGCGATGATGTTTTTATGTAATTGGCTTTGCGGCTTTGGAAAAACCGGACGACTTCCGATATCATGTAATTATGTTACCGGATAAGATGTATATATATGTGAAGGCGGGATAGTAAACACCGCACTGAAAAATGGCGGGGCCGTGATTGTCAGACTTTATTATGATGTTGCACATTATGTACTCCTCACCAGAATAAAAGATGACAGTGTACTGCTGTTTGATCCCTATTATCGAGCAGAGCCATTTGAAGAAAACGACATTATTATAACATTTGAGCATCCCTTCACATACAACCGAATCGTACCGTCTCATTATTTCAACCATGAAACAACTGATATTTACTCGCTTGGTAATAAAAAAGAACGCGAAGCGATGATACTGTATAATAATAAAACCCATACGAATACAAAACTTGAGCAAACGCTAATAAACAGCATAAATACCTCGCATGTGTGAGTATTACAGGGGCTTTATAAAAGTATAAGGCAAGGGGATACATCCCCTTGCCTTTTTGCTGCATTAAAAGCTCTTCTCCATTATCTCGACAGCTTTTTTCTCATTATTATGCGCCGATTTTAAAAGTTCGGCAACTTTCGCCCGGCCTTCAGGCCGGTTGATTCCATCTGAATTTACAACTCCAAACGACTCTATCCATGCGTTATGTACATCTTTATAAATTTGGGCAAGCTCCCTTTCGTCCTCCTTCTCGAAATATTTCCACGCGTAATATTTAAGCTCACCGTATGTGCCGAGGAAATATTTCATGTTCCATATCAATTCAGTATTGAACTCTCCTTCAAAATGGTGGATAAGAGCTGGGTAAGCTTTAAGCCCTTTAGCGTTATCACACCATTCTCCACCTAAAAGGTGGGTGATAGCCAGCCTTTTCGTATCAGTTAAAATGGCTTCTCTTGACTTATTGCTTTTACCCGTAACTGCAAGTACGGACATAATCGGAATTTCGCGTTTTCCAAGTGTGTCATACGACATTTGCGCACTCATTGACTTCCAGCTATTTATGGCAAGTGTCGAAAATGTTTGCGTTTCGTCATTATAACCTGTGATGAGTCCCCATTCCGGTACTTCAATATCCCATGACACAACGGGTACGCCATTGTCAACTGACCTTTTGATAACTTTTATAGCTTCATTTCGTAAAAATTCCTCGGCATCATCCTGCCCCCAAAGCCGCTCAACATAGTCACACATCAAGCCGCCGTTTTCAACCCACTGCTTTTGCATACAAAACTGCCACATGCTAGTGGCCGACGGGCAAAGATCATCCGATACCCACATCCGGAAAGCAAACCCGCTTGTCGCTACAATATCCTCCGCATATTCTGACCACGGGCTGTTTTTCACAGCGCAGCAAAGTGATTTCGCGAGTGAGAATAAGAAACCAGTGTCGTCATGTACACCTTCTCATGTGATGTTGAGTTCCTTCATGTTGTCCTCCGATACTTTAATTTATTTATATTTTTAGCTGTTCATTAAATAAGCTCGGGGCATATATACTTTTCACTGAACGAACAGCTTTTTTAGATAAAGGGCAGGTGATGTTTTCTTTTGAATTGTTTTTATATCGTCTATGCTATACGCTTTGCGACATAAGAAAAACAGTTTAACGATTAATTATTATTGTTTTATTAAATGAAATTCTAAATGTAATATATCATAAAACAGTACATTGCCACAAGATGTATTTATCACGTGATAGAAATGCCTTTGTTTATTGAGTATCAACAATATTAATGGTATAATTGCTAAAACAGCACAATAAACAAAAATATACCAGGAGAAACGCCATGCTTTTTGTTGAGAGAGAAAAATCAAGGACAATCAAGGAAGTAAAAA
>LFTK01000084.1 GCA_001513385.1 Clostridiales bacterium DTU064 | reverse complement strand
CTAAACCGGACTCAGCATCGTCAAATGAAAAATATGCTATGTAATCAGAGGGAGCTGCGGCAGAAGTTACGACTGCAAAGCAAGCAATCATAGCTGCTACCATAATGAGAGCTAATACTTTCTTCATATTATCCTCCTTGTTATTTTATGAAACATTTAGTTTCGTTCACAACAATTATAAACACTTGTCAGATGTTTGTCAATCACTTTTTGATATTTTGAGAACTCTATTTTAACAACATTTGTTTTTTTGTAACACATTAGACCTAAACGTAATTAATATGTGTAATCTGTAATAAGAATTCTATCGAATTTTATACTCTACAATTAACCCGCGGACATTGTTTTACAAATACCCGCGGATTAATCATCAATGTATGATAAACATATTATTTAAATCAATAATATCTGCTTATATGTTTATCAATAATTTATACTCTTGGCTATTATCTGCGCTTCTTAGAAACGACGTAAGCGCCGGAAGCAACAGCAACAATAGCTATAGCTACCGTAGCGAAACCTGTCTGAGCCGGTCCTTCATTGCTGCCTTCTTCGATGGTGGGAACGCCACCTGCAGCGTAAAGGGCAGCAACATCCTCAGCAGAGAGAGCTCTGTTGTATATTGTGAGGTTGTCGTAGCTTGCATTAGCAGCTGCATCCCAGTAGTTTACACCAAGGTAAATAGCGCAGTCTTCCTTATCAGCGAAAGGATTCGGGAAAGGTGTTTCAAGATCCTGCTGACCACCAGCCCACTCATGATGGTAACCTGTCGTGTTGGAAGAACCGACAAGAACACCGTCAATGTACAGAGATGCAATGCCATCATCAAAAGTAACGGTTATGTAGAGATTTTCAATCGGGAAAGCGGGAGCCGGACGACCAGAGTCAACGGTCATACGGTCTGTACCGTTAGAGCTCATTGTGAGCTTAGCAGTTGCTTCATTACCCCAGTTGTTACCCGGGTCACACCATACGCCTATCCAGCTTTCTGTCGACTGATCCTGTCCACCGATCCAAACTATCGGAGCGACGTTTGTAAAGTTAGAAGTTACATAAAAAGATACTGTGAAACTTTTATCGATGTTAACTTCAAACTTAGCGCCATCGCTGACTTCTGTTGTTGTCTGGAACCTGCCATCAACAAAAACCGGATCGCCCTTGGGAGCACTAAAGTGCTGACCAATAGCTATGCCATCTTTACCGACTTCATTTTTAAGGTTTCCGTCGAACTTGAAAAAGCCCACAAGTCCTGTTTTCGTATCGGCGGCTGATGCAGAAACCATCATGGCAATAGCTAATGAGATTACCATGACAATAGCAAGTAATTTCTTCATGTTTGCCTCCATTGTTATTAATTGTTCGCGGCATTGCGCGTTTTTTGCTTTACAGCTTTACAGGCATATTGTAAATCATTTTTATCATATTGTCAACGATTTTTTAATAAATGTTTATTATTTTTTATACATTATATTAATTACATTAAAACATTCCATTACAAATTTATCATAATGTCATTTTTTCTATTTCAGAACTGTTCACTTTAACAAAATATACAACCACATATATCCCGACAATTACGGCAACTGAAGCTGTCAGGACAATTTGAGCCGGCGTCCAAAGTGAACCGGATACCTCTCCAAGCTCCGGTACAAGATATCCGCAAAAATTATATATTCCGTGAAGGAACGCGCAAAACCATATGCTCCGCGTCCTAATAAGTACATATGAAAACATCCCGCCCGTTAAAAAGGAATATCCGGCCTGCAAGACTGATGCGCCGACATCAGCGCCGGAGATTATATTAGCAAGGTGTGATACCCCGAAAATAGCTGATGATATGAAAACAGCTGCAAAAACTCCATACTTTTTTGCCCCTATGCGTTCAAAGAGCACCATCTGGACCACACCGCGAAAAGCAGCTTCCTCAAAAAGCCCGACGAAGAAGCATTCAATGAAAAATAGTAGAATTTCACGTGTGTCTGCCGTTATGGTGGCTCTGCCTGTTGCAAGAGCTATAATATGAAGATTGTTTACCGCCACCGCTATGCACGGCAAAACAGACGGAAATGCACGTAAAAATCCCCGCGGAATTGGCGCAAGAATACGGTAACCAAACGCAGCGATGAGAAACATAATTGATGCGGCACCGACGGCGCGCGTTATCGTCATGCCAACGTTGTCTTCCGGAGAAAGTGAAGCCGCGCCCGAAAAAAGGAGCGCGGCAAGGACTATTGCACATAATGCGGAGCAAATTTTATAGATAAGTTTCTTCGATTTCATTTCTTTATACTTCATTTGATAATTTAATATACTTAAAACTTCATTTTATATATATTAGCATTAAGTTAATCGCCAGATTTCGATTTTATACGTTTGTCGATGTATTGTGAGGTGTGTCGGATGTTATGCTTTTGTCTGTTTTGCTGTCTGTTATGGCAGATTTCTTTTTATGTTGTATTATCATAAGCGATGCCATCATTACGGCACCAACTATAAACAGTATAACTGCTATAAATTGTGACGGGGTGAGAAAATCGACAATTGTCTTGCCGCGTTCAACGATGTCTCCTCGATAATACTCTATAATGAATCTGAAAACTCCATATGACATCAGATAAATCGGAAAATTATACTTTTTTCCCTTGAGCACACGCACGGACATGATGGCAAAAAGAGCGTAAAGAAAAAGCGATTCAAAAAGCTGTACCGGTATTGTCCTATATCCAAGACGGAGATTCATAACAGAAAGCCATGACGATGTCCTACGCCCATAACAGCAGCCCGCCATAAGGCAACCAATGCGCCCTGTCGCGTGGGCAATAACTATTGAGCAACCGGCTAAATCGGCAAGCTCCCAAAAACGTTTTATATGAATTTTATCTTTAAATCGTATGGCGCCGTATATAAAATAAATGATAAGAAATACACCCGCACCGCCAAGAAGTCCGCCGTAAAATGTCATGCCGGTTGAGGAATTTATCTCAAAAACGCCGGTTTCGTTATAATTATAAACAGCTTGCACCAGAATTGACGTAACATAACCGACACCAATACCAACAAGACCGGCGTAAAGGCAAAGATTAAAAAGCCGTGTTTCTATTCCGCGTTTATCTGAATAAATACGGAAAACTACAAGCGCCAATATAAGAGCGACGGTAAATAATATATCATAAAGATCAAGTCCAGCAATTATATCATACGGGTACATGTGAAGCCTCTTATTTTAAATAAATTCTTATTTTATATAAATAATCGTTTTAGGCATCGCGATAAAATAATTCGGCCAAAGTTGACCTGCCAGTAAAACAGCGATAAAATATAAAACACATGAGGAAACCTTTGACCGGGCACATGGTGATGTCATTCTTTAGTCAGATTTTGCGATGCATTTGAAGATTTTTGCTTAGAACCAAAATACAGCTCGCGATAAGCTGCCGCTGTTATCCCCTCATGGTATTTAAAGAACTTCTGAAAGCTCTTTGAATCATCGAAACCACATGCTGCGGCAATATCTTTTATCTTCATGTCAGTGCTGAGCAAAAGCTCACGTATGCGCTTGAGCCGCACTTCGTCAATATATGCTTTTATCCCGGCGCTGTAATGTTTTTTAAATATACGTGTTATATAGTCTTCATTATAATTAAAATGTGCGGCGACATCCGAAACTTTAAGTGACTTTGTACCATTTTCGCGTATCCATTTACATATGGCATAAATCCTCGCATTCGGCGACTCATTGTCGGATACGCCGGCACGCGCAATCTCATAAAGTATGAGCTTCAGGGCACAGGTACATGCGTCTTGCGGGTAATCGGGCATCCGTGCGTAAAGGAGAAGGTCGGAAAAAAGCGATATCATGCGTTTAGTGTCAGGTTCGCTTTTCTGCGGGAGTGTCCCTGTCTCGCCCTTAAAATGCACCCAGAAAAACTCTGTCACCTCTGTGCATTCCTTATATCCGTAACGCCTGACACCGCCAGGGAGAATAACAGCAGTTCCGGCGCCTACCGTGTAACGTTCGAATCCCGCTCCTATATACACTTCACCGCGAACGCAAAAGAGTAGCTCATTTGTATCTGTGTTGCTCGACGGATGAAGCCATCCGGCGTCAGCTTTTATATGACCGGCTGCCGCGAATCCAACATCAAGATTCAAAAAAGTCACTCCCTTCCCGCGAATTATGTTTACCCTACTTAAAATAACATTACGAACGCATACATAGAATACACGCGCTTTGTGCGCTTTAAGTCACTTTAGTGCTATTTATCACTCTTTAAGTGCTATTTAGCGCAGCATTTGCAGACGTTTTAGGAGTTTTGTGTGCTTATGTGCGAAAAAGTAGGTTTTTCGTACCCATGCCATGCCATAATTCTATCAGAGCGGCGTATAAAACGCAAGCATATTTGAAAAATATAGCAGATAAGTGATGTTTCTTTTTCCTTTTTCCCGCCGTCATTAACAAAAACATCACATATCCTTCACAAAGCGGCGTTATTATGAATCGATTAGTGAGTGTCTTATTTTTTACATTCTATAATTACGGAGGAGCACGCCTTGATTGAGGTAAAAAACCTGACAAAAAGATACGGCAACACGCTTGCTCTTGACAACATAAGTTTTACAATTGAAACAGGTAAAATTTACGGACTTCTTGGCCCGAACGGCGCCGGAAAATCAACGACGATGAACATAATCACCGGCTGCCTTGCCGCAACAAGCGGAGAAGTGCTTATAAACGGGTATAGCATCTTCGACGAACCCGTCGAGGCAAAGAAATACATCGGTTATCTGCCGGAACAACCGCCGCTTTATACCGACATGACCCCTGCCGAGTACCTTTACTTTGTCGCAGAGGCAAAAGGTGTGCGGGCAGATGAAATACCGAGGGCTGTCGAGGAAGTAATGGAGGAGACGGGCATTACCGATGTCGCGGACAGGCTTATTAAAAACCTCTCAAAAGGTTATCGTCAGCGCGTCGGTATTGCTCAAGCTATGCTTGGCTCCCCGGAAGTAATAATACTTGACGAGCCGACCGTCGGTCTTGACCCTCAGCAGATAATAGAAATCCGCGAGCTGATAAAATCCCTCGGCCGTGACAGAACCGTTATCCTCAGCAGCCACATACTCCCCGAAGTCAGCGCCATCTGCGACGATATCATTATTATTTCTCACGGCAAAATAGTAGCCAACGGCCCGATGCGTGAGATAAGCAGCTCACTTAAGTCTGAAACTATAATGGACATTACAGTAAAAGCAACAAAAGACGAAGTTACCTCCGTACTCTCTTCAATCAGCGGTATTACGCGCTTTGAGATAACAGAAACGTCAACCGACGCATCCGGCGTCAGCACAACAAGCGCAAAGGTTCATTATCCTACCGATATTGATTTGCGTGAGACTGTCACATTCGCCTTTTCAGACATCAGGCGTGCCGTTATTTCTATGACAGTTGAGGAAAGCAGCCTTGAGGATATCTTCCTGCAACTCACATCAGATAAGGCGGCTGCATTCGATGATACTGCCAACAGTGATAATGGAGATAACGATAATGTCTCTCAGGAAAATATATTTGGCAGCAACGACGTTTCTGAAAGTAGCGGAAGCAGCTTTGCCACGAGTAATGCTGATGATGAACTTGAGGACACTGATGATGCTGATGATGAGAGCATATATTCCTACAATCCTGAAGATTATCTTGCAACGCAGGACAAGCTTGCCGACTATGTTGACGCTGATGAAGACAGCCTCGACGATGACGATAACAATGACAACAACGATAGAAACGGCAAGAGCGTAAATGCAAGCGACAATACAAATGATGACAACGCACACGGAAAGGAGACAAAATAAATGCTCGCCATATATAAGCGTGAGCTTCGCTCATATTTTACGAATATGCTTGGCTGCGCTTTCTCGGCGTTATTGCTTGCTGCAGCTGGCTTTTTCTCAGCTCAGATAAATATAAACAGCGCGCAGTCGCGCCTTGAATATTCGCTTTATATGCTTGTTCACTACTGCATACTGATAATTATCGTACCGTTCTTAACGATGCGCTCGATAGCCGAGGAGCGCCACCAAAAAACGGAGCAACTCCTCTTCTCACTTCCGCTTCCGATATGGAAGATTGTCCTCGCTAAGTATTTTGCCATGCTCACCGTGTGCCTTATCCCCGTTGTAGTCTTGTGTTTCTACCCGATTTTCTTCTCATTCTATGGCACAGTCAACTTCGTGGGCGCATATGCTTCTCTCCTACTTCTGGTATTTCTCATCGCCGCTATTATAGCAATAGGCATGTTTGTATCGAGTTTATTTGAAAACCAGATAATTGCCGTAATCGTCAGCATCGGACTTTTACTTGTCCTTTACTTTTTAACATACATTGCAAACAGTATTTCATCCGCCGCTGTCACCTCACTTATAGCATTCTGTTGCGTTGCTTTTATCTTTGGTCTCATAGTGTTTTTTACAACAAAGAATGAAACGGCTGCTGTTTTATGCGGCGGTTTGCCGGTAATAGGTCTTATCGCTTATTACTTATCAAATAAAAATGCTTTTATTGGCGCTTTCGCTGAAGTTGTATCTTATCTTTCAATCTTTGACAGGTACAAAGAAACCGTTATAAACGGTTTATTTGACATTACAGCACTTGTCTACTACATCACGATAGCGGTCGTGTTCGTTTTCGTGACAATTCAGTCCGTTGAAAAACGGCGCTGGAACTGACGCGGGAAAGGAAGGGCAATAAGTCATGAGCCATACAAAGAAAAATATCACAACGGCCGAAAAGATACAAAAAAAGCGTGCCCTGCGTCTTGGCGGTTACAGTATGTTAATGACAGCTGCCGTGATTGCGGCCGCTATTGTCATCAATATGATAGTCGAGGCTTTACCGGCAAAATATACGCAACTTGACATCACTGAATCCTCGATGTATGAGATAACGGATGAAACACGTGAATTCCTTGATAAACTGAACACTAATGTGACCGTTTACCTTGTAATCGCAAAAGGCTATGAAGACAGATCAATCGAAACATTTCTTGAGCGCTACTGCTCATATTCAAACAAATTAAAGCTTAAAAAGATTGACTCCGACATTGACCCCGGTTTTGTCGAAAAATATGATGTTAAAAATGCAAACAGCATTGTCGTTGTAAGCGACAAGCGCTCAAAAACTATCGACTACAACGATATTTTTGAGTATTCTCAGGATTTGCTCAACAAATATTACAGCAGTTATTATTACTACGGATATAAGATTTCCGACGTCTTTTCGCCCGATGTCTTTGACGGTAACAACGAGCTTACCTCGGCAATCGACTATGTCACAACAGACTATCTGCCGACAGCCTACATGTTGACAGGCCACGGAGAATCGGCAATCATCGAGACAATAACTAATTTCATAAACGAAAACAATATCAAGATAAGCGAAGGGTTAAACCTTGTTTCCTCCGATGTGCCGGATGACGCATCGAACATTATAATCAACAACCCGACAAGTGATATAAGCACAGGGGAGCTTGAAAAGCTCACCGCTTTCATCGACGGGGGCGGTGCTGTTGTGCTAATAACAGACTCTAAAAACTACAGTACCGTTGATATGCCCAATCTGACATCGCTTGCTCAGCATTGCGGCCTTACAGCTTATGACGGCATTGTTCTCGAGAGCGACACAAGCCGGTATGCCTTCCAGCAGTACTTTATCATCCCGACGCTCAATGAAGGCAACACTGTCACAGCTCCCATACAAAACCCGTCAAAAGTAACGACT
>LFTK01000013.1 GCA_001513385.1 Clostridiales bacterium DTU064 | reverse complement strand
GGAATGTGCGCGCTTAAAGGAAATCTTTGACCGCGTTACACCATATAGCCTTGTTCTGCTTGACGAGACGCTTTCATCAACAGGCGCTTATGAAGCCGCTTATATTGCCGCTGAGGTGCTGACCGGCTTTGCCGTACTCGGCTGCCGCTGTCTTTTCTCGACGCACCTGCATGAGCTTGCATCAAAAGTTGATGAAATCAATAAAAACAGCGCCCGCGAGGGCGGTGTAAAGGTTGACAACCTTGTTGCCGGCATAAACGACGGACAGCGTAACTTTAAAATAAGGCGTGCTATGCCGGATGGACGCAGCTACGCAAGGGACATCGCATCACAATACGGTCTTTCATATGATCAGATAACTGAAAAAATAAAACATAAAAGGGGTAACCTTTCATGAACGAGATTCTGAAACTTCTTGAACAAGATGCGCGCCTTACACCTGAGCAGATTGCCGTCATGCTGAACCGCGATGTTGACGAAGTTCGCGCTGAAATTGAGCAGCTTGAGAAAGCAGGCGTTATATTAGGCTACCGTGCAGTCATTGACTGGGATAAAACAGACCGTGAATACGTCAGCGCAATAATAGAAATTAAAATCACACCCCAGCGCGACCGCGGTTTTGACTATATAGCTGAAAAAATATACAATTACCCGGAGGTTGAGAGCCTGACGCTCATGTCCGGCGGGTACGACCTTTCATGCGTCATAAAGGGACGCACGATGAAAGAAGTCGCATATTTTGTAGCAAATAAGCTGTCTACTATCGATGGCGTGCTTTCAACGTCAACGCACTTTGTCCTTCGTAAATATAAATACGACGGAGTTGTGTACGGCGTCGTCGAAAAAGATGAGCGGGGTCACGATTTCATATGAAACCTTATTCAGAACTTTTATCTCGCGCTGTTTTGGGGATTGAACCATCGGGAATACGTAAATTTTTCGATTTGCTCGACGAGGTGAAGGATGTCGTATCGCTGACTGTCGGGCAGCCCGACTTCATAACACCCTGGCACATACGCGAGGCAGGCATACACAGTCTTGAGGAAGGCCGAACATATTATACGTCAAACAGCGGCCTTGCCGAACTTCGCTCCGAAATATCAAAATACTTCGCCCGCCGATTCAACCTCAGTTACTCGCCAAACGACGAGATAATTGTAACAGTTGGCGGCAGTGAAGCTATTGACCTTACAATTCGCACAATTGTGAACCCCGGTGATGAAGTCATAATACCGACGCCGTGCTTTGTCTGCTACGATCCTATTGTCAGGCTGTCGGGCGGTGTCCCTGTTACTATTGAAACAAAGCGCAAGGACGATTTCCGTCTGACTGCCGCTGACCTGCGCGCTGCAATTACAGACAAGACAAAGCTTTTAATCCTTCCTTTCCCGAACAACCCGACGGGCGCTATTATGGCAAAGGAAGATCTTGAAGCAATAGCCGACGTGCTTCGCGACACGGACATTCTTGTACTCTCGGATGAGATATACGCCGAGCTTACATATGAAAGGCAGCATGTATCAATTGCCTCAATCCCCGGTATGCGCGAGCGCACAATCATTGCAAGCGGCTTTTCAAAGGCTTACGCCATGACGGGCTGGCGTCTCGGATACCTTGCCGCGCCTGCGGAGATAGTGAAACATATTTTCAAAGTTCACCAGTACGCCATTATGTGCGCGCCGACAACGGCACAATATGCGGCGATTGAAGCATTGAGAAACGGCGATGACGACATTGCCGAGATGACAAGTGAGTACAACCGCCGCCGCAGGTACATTGTCAACGGCCTGCGCAGTATAGGCATAGACTGCTTCATGCCGGAAGGAGCTTTTTATGTATGGCCTTATATCGGCGACTTTGGCATGAAAAGCGAGCGCTTCTGTGAGCGTCTTTTGTACGAAGGCGGCGTTGCCATCATACCCGGCACGGCATTCGGTGCGTGCGGTGAAGGATACGCCCGCATTTCATATGCCTACTCCGTTCGCCACATAACCCTTGCGCTTGAAAAAATCGAAAAGTTTATAAAAACACTTTGATTTTGCTTAATATAGGTGTGTAAAGAGATTCAATTCAATAATGAACGAAGTGTTTGTTTCAACGGGAGCAGTCATGGGGCGGCTCACAAACTATGACTACTCCGTAATAAAAACAATTCTCCCCTCCATTTGTGCCAGTACTGGTGCTGACGGTATTGAATACCTCATTATGGCCCCTCTTTATCCTGTGATTGACGACGTAAGGCGCGTTATAAAGGACAGCGGTCTTCTCTGCCCCGTCATTCACGCGGACAAGGAAATAGGAATTATTTTGTCGTGCGGCTCGGAGGATGATGCCGGGGAAGCAATCCGGCGCTGGGAGATTAACTGCCGTGAAGCACAGCTTCTCTCTGTGCCGCGCATCGTACTTCATTTATGGGGCACCGGTGAGTCGGACTCGCGCTTTGAATACAATGCATCTTTTTTGCCTAAAATCATTGAAATAGCGAAAAAATACGGAGTTCGACCTCTCATTGAGAACATTCCGTGCACCTGTGCCGATCCTCTCACCCGCTGGCGTCAGATTGCTGAATATGACGTCGATTTCATATACGACGTGCGCTTCGGACGGCTTCACGGTCAAAATGAAGCAATCGAAAAAAGCGAATTTATGAAAGATGGGCGTATAACGCATATGCACATAAGCGATTTCGGAGGGGAGACAGGCGATTTTTCCCGTATTCGTCCGGTTCTTCACCCGGGCGAGGGGACTGTTGACTTCTCTGCCTTATGGCACGACTTATCCGACGCACACTATAAAGGTTCCTTCACGCTTGAATCTCCCGCCGATTTCAGCGTCCGGCCTATTGATACGAAAAAGCTGACACAT
>LFTK01000016.1 GCA_001513385.1 Clostridiales bacterium DTU064 | reverse complement strand
GGACGGAAAAAATCCCCGTGGATCATACATTTTAACGCCGGCGCGTGCAACGGCTGCGACATAGAAGTCGTTGACTCGCTGACGCCGCGCTTCGATCTTGAGCGTCTCGGGATAATACAGGAGGGAAGTCCCCGCCACGCAGACATCCTTGTCTGTACAGGTGCTGTGACGCTTCAGACGCGCGACAGATTAAAGCAAATATACGACCAGATGTCGTCACCTAAGTTTGTCATTGCCGTCGGGACGTGCGCCTGCACGGGCGGTATATTTGACGGCTGTTACTGTGTTATGGGCGGCATAGATACGGTCATTCCTGTTGACGCGTACATTCCCGGGTGTGCTGTCCGGCCCGAAGCTATAATACACACAGTCGAAACGCTCCTTGATTCTCTTGAGAAAAAAGAGAAAAAGGCAAAAAAAGAAAGCAAAAAGCAAAAAAGAAAAAATAAAATAGAGGATAATACAAGTACTATATCGGATACGGCTTTGCCCGAGAAAGACGTATCTTATGAAACACACGCGGTAGCAGCGCCAGGTTCTGACGGAAATGTGAAGGGAAGTGAACAAAAAGCATGAAAGCAGAAGAAACAATCCTTCGTTTGAAAGAAGCTTTTCCCGACATCGGCGATGACTTAAAGTCCCCGAGCCCGCTTCGCGTGTTTACGCCATTCCTTGAGCCAAAGCGCTTTGAGGAAGTGCTTATTTATGCAAAAGATAAGCTTAACTATTACCGCGGGCTTCATATTGTAGGAACGGACGAGGGCGAAAACCTCGGGTTCACATACCTTGTGTCAAACGCAGACGGCGTAATACTTGCCATACGCGAAATCGTGCCGAAGTCAAATCCGCACATTCGTTCAATGTCCGATATTTACCCCGCCATGCTGATGCACGAGCGTGAGCTTGTCGACCTTTTCGGCGCGGAGATTGAAGGGTTGCCCGAAGGGCCCTCCTATCCTTTGCCTGATGGATGGCCAAAAGGACAATATCCTATGCGCAAGGAATGGAATCCTAAGTATTTTAACAAAATGACGATGACATATGAGCCGCCGGAAGAGAAAGCAACCGATACAGCAACCGCGGCGAACGATAATAAAGATAACGCTGCGAAAACTGCAGCAGATGAAAAAAGCACAGCGGGAGGAGGGGCATCAAAGTGAGTGAAGGGTTAACAATTCCGATTGGTCCGCAACACCCCTCGTTGAAGGAGCCTGTCAGCTTTTTGATAACTCTTGATGGTGAAGTTGTGAAAAAAGCTGTCATTGAGCTTGGTTACAATCACCGCGGCCTTGAAAAGGCGTGCGAGAGCCGTACTTATATACAGGATCTTTACATCATCGAGCGTGTGTGCGGAATATGTTCCCACGCACATTCATACGCTTACTGCCGTTGTGTTGAGGAGCTTGCAGGGCTGCAAACGCCGCGCCGTGCGGAATATATCCGCGGCATAGTAGGCGAGCTTGAGCGGCTTCACAGCCATCTTTTGTGGCTTGGTGTCGCAGGTCATGAAATAGGCTTTGATACGCTTTTCATGTATACATGGCGCGACCGTGAGCGCGTGCTTGACTTACTTGCTGAAATAGGTGGCAACCGTGTCAACTACGGCATAAACACGATTGGCGGCGTACGCCGTGACCTTGACGAGAATATCTGTCAGCATATTCTGGACGTCATGGACGGGCTCGAAGAGCAGATTAAGTATTATGCCGAGCTTGCAAACACAGAAGCGACGCTTATCGCGCGCCTTGCCGGAATAGGCATTCTTACCCGCGACGATGTTATAAAATACGGCGCTGTCGGCCCTGTTGCGCGTGCCGCCGGTATAATGGACGACGTCAGAATAGTCGAGCCTTACGGCGTTTTCACTGAAATTAAAGTTAACGGCGTAACGGATGATCATGCCGACGTTTACGGACGCACAGTTGTCCGCATCAAAGAAATGCTCGAGAGCATAAGACTTATCCGTTTAATGGTAAAGGAAATGCCCGACGGCCCGATATCCGTCCGCGCTCCGCGGCGCATACCGACAGGTGAAATTATCATTCGTGTTGAAGCACCGCGCGGTGAGGATGTGCATTACCTGCGTTCAAACGGCACAGACAAGCCGGATCGTGTGCGCGTACGTGCTCCGTCTGAGGCAAACTGGCACGGCATGAAACACATGCTTGAAGGGTTCCACTTCGCAGACGTGCCGATTATCATAGCGGCTATTGACCCGTGTTATTCATGCACCGACCGCGCTATAATGCTGCGCAGCGATAAAGGCGATACTGTCACAGACTGGGAAAGCCTGCGCCGCACCGGCATTGAGCGTTATAAAAAGATGGGTATTGACCCGTCGAAGATACGGATGAGGACATCCGGTGTTTGATATTTGTCGAAAAGTATCGATTATAAGTGAAAATAAAGACTATGTAATTAAAAAAAAAACGGCGCAAAGCGCCAAGTGTTTGACACCAATAAAACGTGAAAACAAAATAATGGCGCTTTGCGCTATCATAAAACGAAAAAGAGCGACCCAATGGAAACAGTACTTTCTATTATAAAAATATTATTTTTCCCGGGACTTTTGTTTTTGTTAGTCGCGGCAATGCTGGCCGAATATATCGACCGCAAGGCATGCGCGCATATGCAAAACCGCATAGGTCCACCGTGGTATCAGCCGCTTGCCGATGTGCTGAAGCTGCTCGGGAAAAAGACAATAATTCCTAAAAACGCCGGCAAGGCTTTATTCCGTGCATTGCCGAGCGTGTCGTTTGCCGCAGTTGCAACAGCATTTTTATCAATACCTGTATGGGGTTCTCACGCTGTCGTTGAGTTTGAAGGCGACATTGTCGTAATACTCTACTTACTTACAATTCCGACGGTTTGCCTTTTCCTTGCCGGATGGGATTCTCATGACGTTTATGCGTCGATGGGCTCGTTCCGTACGCTGACGCAAATGTTTGCGTACGAAGTACCCCTTTTCATGGTGCTGCTTACGCCGGCTCTCATTGCAGGCACATGGTCGGTATCCGGAATTCTCCTTTATTATTCCGAAAATCCGCTCTACACTTTAATTAACATACCTGCTTTCATCATAGCACTGATAATATCGCAGGGAAAGCTTGAGCGCCCCCCCTTTGATGCGCCTGAAGCTGAAACGGAGATTGTAGGCGGTGCGCTTGTCGAATACAGCGGACGTTATCTTGCCATTTTCCGAATGGCGGCAGACAGCGAGCTGATTGTTGTCGTATCACTGCTTGCCGCTCTTTTCCTGCCGTTTATCACAGGGATAGCATGGATTGACTTCATTCTTTACATTGTTAAAATTCTCGCACTGATACTTATTTTGGCGGTTTTAAAAGCGTCAATGGCGCGTATCCGGATGGATCAGATGCTTCATTTTTGCTGGTGGGTGCTTACGCCAATCGCGGCAGTAGAGATAATAGTGATACTGATAGTCAACGGAGGTATTGCACTGTGAAAAAAATTAAAAAGATATTTATCCCGGGGAAAATCGTTGCCCGTGCAATAACCTCTGCCTTCAAAAAGCCGGCAACAATCAAGTACCCGAAGTCAAAGCCTGATATAGCGCCCGGTTATCGAGGACGGCTGATATACTCACCGACAAACTGCATTGACTGTATGATGTGTATGCGCGACTGCCCGACAGGAGCAATAACGATAAAAAATCTCGGGACAAAAGAAAATAAGGAAATGCACGCTTATCTCAATATCGGGCGCTGTATTTTCTGCTGCCAGTGCGTTGATACTTGCCCGAAAAAGTGTCTTTCGTTTTCACAGGATATCATGCTTTCAAAATTAAACCGGGATAATCTGACAATTGAGCTATGAAGGGGCTGCCGGATTTTCTTTTTAGTGAGGTATCATCATCAAAGCGCATTGCCATTGTCGGTGTCGGCAACGAGCTTTGCGGTGATGATGCTGCCGGCATGTATTTCGCCGATCTTTTATTTAAAAAGGCGTCGTCAGCAGGTATTTCACCCGAGCGTCTTCTCGTTTTACGGGGTTCGACCGCCCCTGAAAACCAGACCGGTGCTATAAGGAAGTTCGCGCCGGAGCTTTTATTCTTCGTTGATGCCGCTTTTATGGAGACAACGCCGGGGTCAGTAGCACTTTTACCGGAAAATATGATAGATGGCCTGTCCTTTTCGACTCATATGCTGCCGCTGACGATGACAATTGATTATCTGCGGCTTGATTTGAGGTGTAAAATATACGTCATTGGCATTCAGCCTGCCTCAACCGAACAAGGAGTGCCAATGTCAGACGCAGTTAAAAAGTCAGCAAGCCTTCTTGCCGATTATTTTGTTGATGCAATAAAGAAATGATTAATAAATAATAATAAAAATCCGAATCAGGGCAAAATAAAAGCCACGGTTCGGATTTTTTTGCTTGATTTACGTATCTTGTCCTTAGTGAATAATAAAGATCATCAGTAAGAACAAAATAAGTAGATATACAAAATAAATAAAATTATTAGATAAACTAAATAAATATATATGAATAATTACTTAAAAATGCGAAAAAAGTTTTGCAATGGTGCTAATTGTGTGTTAATATTAAGGTAATAGCAAAAATAAGAAGGAGACTCGGATTGCCGTATGACGAAAATCAAAAAGGAGATATGTGAAAACCAGGTGCTGCGTTCGCAGATGCTGATCTTCGACACGCCGATTAAGCGTGCGGTATTCAAAACACCGCCTCAAGCACAAGGTCAGGGTCCGCGTCCCGAACAGCGCCGTAGAGGGCCACTCTTTGGTGGGCATATGCCTCCGATGGAGGTAGTACCGGTCGAGCCAAACATTAAAGTTTACGAAAACGGAGATGTCAAGTTCCGTTTTTACGCGCCTAATGCGCAAAAAGTTGAGGTTGCTGGTCTTGGCGGCGGCTTTTCAAGAGATCGCCGCGAGATGAAAAAAGACGAGGATGGGTGGTGGAGTGTCACAGTATCCGGTATTTTGCCCGGCTTCCATTACCATGAATACTTTGTTGATGGAAACCGCCTTGTCAACCCGGATGTAAATTGCGGCTACGGATGTTTTTATCCGATTAACTATTTTGATTTACCGTCAAATGAAGACGAATTTTGGATGCTGCGCGACGTGCCGCATGGCGATGTGAGAATGGAATATTATAAGTCCTCCGTCAACGGCCGTATAAAATGCGCATGGGTATATTGCCCGCCGGGATATGACTCCTCGGACGAAAGATATCCTGTGCTTTACATACAGCATGGCGTTGGTGAAAACGAAACCGGCTGGGCATGGCAGGGTAAAATCAATTATATAGCAGACAATCTCATCGCAGACGGCCTTGCTGAAAAAATGATCATCGTTATGAACTCCGGATATGCCTTCAAAGAAGGCGAGGATCCTGTTTTCTTCCCGGGGGACTTCGATTCCGAGCTTGTAAACGATTGCATACCGTACATCGACTCAAAATATCGCACAAAAACCGACAAGCACAACCGTGCTGTTGCCGGATTATCGCTTGGCTCATCACAGGCATTTTTGTCGGCGATGTTACACAGAGATATTTTCGGCTCACTCGGCGTCTTCTCTGGAGGATTCCCGATAAAGCGCGGTGAATACGATTTCACCGATTATTTTGCAGATGCCGAAAAGGTCAACTCCGACTTTGACCTTATATTCGTATCGGGCGGTGAGCAGGAAGGATTCGTCGAGCGAACACTTCCACAGCTCAATGAGCTGCGTGAGAAGGGTGTGAAGATAGTGGACTATCATCGCCCCGGCTTCCATGTATGGGATGTATGGCGTTTTTCCGCATATGAATTTATGAAACTGCTGTTTAAATAAGGGGTAAGGAGGGCTGAATTATGATACGCAAAGAAATGCTTTCAAATCAAGCGCTTTCGGCACACG
>LFTK01000109.1 GCA_001513385.1 Clostridiales bacterium DTU064 | reverse complement strand
TCACAGATTCGTCCATCTGTTGGCATAAAAACTTATTTATGCTCGGATTCAGCCTTATAGCCTCGTCAATTTCTGCATTTGAACCTGGCTTGTAAGCTCCAATGTCGATTAAATCCTTAGCGTTTTTATAAGTTGCCATGATACTTTTTATATAAGACGCATGATCATACTGTTCCTTTGGAACAATATCCTTCATTACACGGCTTACACTTTGCAGCACATCAATAGCCGGATAATGGTTTTGCGTTGCAAGCGAACGAGAAAGGACAATGTGCCCGTCAAGTATACCTCTTACTGTATCGGAAATCGGTTCGTTCAGGTCATCGCCTTCAACAAGCACCGTATAAAGCCCGGTTATAGAGCCTTTGTCCGATGTGCCTGTACGTTCAAGTAGCTTTGGCAATATCGAATACACGGACGGCGGAAATCCTCTTGATATAGGAGGTTCGCCAACTGCCATACCGATTTCACGTTGAGCCATAGCAAAGCGAGTCACAGAATCCATAAGTAAAAGCACTTTTTTGCCCTGATCCCTGAAATATTCGGCTATACTTGTGCCTACTAAAGCCGCTTTCAAACGTAAAAGAGCTGGCTGATCTGACGTAGCTACTATTAAAACAGATTTTTTAAGTCCTGCGGGACCGAGATCTTTTTCGATAAAGTCGTTTACTTCTCGTCCACGCTCTCCAACAAGCACTATTACGTTTACATCGGCTACCGCGTATCGGGCGATCATTCCGAGAAGAGTACTCTTCCCTACGCCACTTCCGGCAAATATACCAAGCCTTTGTCCCTGACCAACTGTCAGAAGACCATCAATAGCCTTAATTCCAAGCGGAAATTCTTCTTTAATCCTTTTTCGTGATAATGGATCAGGCGGTTGTCCATCAACAGGATAATAATCCTCGGCGATAATTTTTTCGCCGCCATCTATCGGCTCACCGAGTGCATTGAGCACTCGCCCGATGAGTTTTTGTGATACAGGAACATTAAGCGACTTCCCTGTCGACACAACACGGCTGCCGAAGCCAATTCCTGACATATCACCGAAAGGCATCAGAAGAACCCTTTGATCATTAAACCCTACGACTTCCGCTTCAATGTATTTATCTCCTTTTGAGGGATATATCCGGCATATATTGCCCATGTTTACGGTCGGGCCGTTTGATTCTACGGTAAGTCCGACAACCTTCATCACTTTACCGCTGCGTTCTACCGGATCAATCTCCCGCAGAATTTCATAGTATTTGCGAAAGTCAAGCTTTTGTGCATCATTAAGCATTTCCATTTACAAACGCACACTCAATTTTATCAAGCTGTTTAAATACGCTAAGATCAAGCACCTCTCCCTCTGATTCGACGACTAAATCACCTTCGTGAAAATTTTCTTCTTCATCTATTGATATAGTAGCAGATGTCACTTTTTTTATTTTTTCTCCGGCTTGTTCTTTACCGAAATATCTTTCATAATCGGCAGGGGACACATGAATCTTTATATAACTTGAATTTTTAAGCTCATCAATCGCGTTATTAACAAGATCCATAAAGATCTTATCTGATTCATGAAGCTTTATCCCGAGGATTTTTTTCGTTATATCAATTACAAGAGATATAATGTCACCACGAGCTTCATCAATTGTGCGCGAATAGTTTTGGAGGAGCTTATCAGTCAGACGTTTGAATTCGCGCTTGTCCTCATCAAGTTTATTTGCAATGTCAGCTTCAGCTTTAGATATGCCGGCCGCATATCCTTCCTCTTGAGCTCTCTTTTTTATTTCCACGGAAATTTTCTCAGCTTCCATTTTTATAGCTTCGGCCTGCTCTTCCGCTTGACTGATTATAAGACCGGCTTTTTTCTCAGCTTCATCGATTATTGATGAAGCTTTTTCTTCTGCTTTTTTTGTGATGTTTTCTATTAACTTTTCTGCTTCATAATAAGGGCGAGGAGTATTATTGCTCCCGGACTTTCCGTTAATAGGCGTGTTTCTCACGCCGACATGAACAGTTTTTTGTTCTGCCTTTTCGATCGTTACGTACTGCTTGTCTATTCTAAATGTAGACATCGCTTCCGTCTCCCCTCGAAATAACTATTTCGCCGTTTTCCTCAAGATTCCTTATTATATTTACAATCTTCTGCTGAGCATCCTCTACGTCCTTCTTCTTTGCAGGACCCATGATTTCCAGCTCTTCTCTTATCATTTCCTGAACACGACGGCTGAGATTGCGCATAATGACTTCTTTTACGTCATCATTTGCACCCTTGAGTGCGACTGTAATATCACTTTGATCAACATTTTGAAGAACAATGCGCACTGCCTGATCAGTTAGTTTGACAATGTCCTCAAAGACGAACAGTTTCCTCTTTATATTTTCAGAAAGTGCAGCATCAACTACATCAAGCTGGTCAAGTATATACTTTTCAGTTCCGCGGTCAACACTGTTGATAATATCGACAACAGCATCAATACCTCCAACCTTAGTCTGATCCGCAGTTCCCATATGTGTCAGACGCTGCTCAAATACCATCTCAACTTCCTTTATGTATTCGGGTATGACGCTTTCCATATTAGCCATTCTTGTGATGACTTCTACCTGAACGTCACCAGGAAGCGCCGACAGAACATCGCCTGCCTTTTTTGGATCGAGATACGACAGAAGAAGAGCTACTGTCTGCGGGTTTTCGTTAGCTACAAGGTGGACAATTTGAGCGCTGTCAGCTTTTCTTATTAATTCAAACGGTCTTACCTGAAGTGTTTCGGTAAGTTTATTTAGAATTTCACTTGCCTTTTCTTCACCAAGCGCTTTATTCAGTACTGTTCTTGCGTAATCAAGTCCTCCCTCTGAGATGAATTTTTGCGCAATACACATCTCATAAAATTCTGATAAAACGCTCTCGCGTTCCTCTTTTGTCACTTTATCCATAGTTGAAATCGCGAGAGTAAGGCTCGCAATCTCATCTTCGCTTAGGTGTTTATATAGCTTTGCCGCATAGTCTTCACCAAGAGCTATGATAAGCACGGCTGCTTTTTTTCTATTTGTCATCTGTGTATTTGCAGCCATATCAATCCTCCGATAGCCATGTTCGCAATATTTGGACAGCAGTATCAGGATACTTGTCCACCAGTTCCTCTACTTTTTCAGATGCGCTCGACTTTTTGATGACGAGTTCCTCAATTAATTTCTTGTCATCTTTCTTGGCATCTTGCGTGTCACCTTCAACTGACTCATCGTGAACTTCAGGCGTTATATTTTCTGCGGTAGCTGGTGCGCCTTCTGCCGCAGCAGCTTCAGCTTTTTTCGCCTTAACTTTCTTCTTTCTTGTGAAGAGAAGTATAAGCAAAAGCCCAATCAGAAACGCTCCTGCAGTTATCCCGCTCTTGATTAAGGTGCCCAATACATACTGCCGTGCAATCTCTTCGTTTTTCTTTAAGTAATCCTCGAAATCAAGATCACCGGCGCGCTCTATAAACGGTATTAAGCCAACGGAAACATATTCGTCGTCAACACCTATAGAGTTTGCAACAAGACTTTTAATTGTATCTGTATAATTAGAAATATTTTTAATTTCACTATTTATTAATACAGCGACGGACAGATCACTTATCGTGCCCTTTGCCTTTTCAATCTGTGTCCGTATCTCGTTTAGCTCATAATTATATGTATTGTGCTTTTTTTCACTTGTGGTGTTGCCGTTTTCATCGCCATCATCTGTTGGATATCCCGGTGAACCGACACCGTTATTGTCTGTGCCGGCATCTCCGGCGGCATTGCCTGTGTTGCCTTCGCGAGTAGCTTCATATATTTCTTCGCTGCTGCGTATAAGCCCCTCAAGCTCGCCTTCCACAGGTGGTGAAAACTCAACTTTGTTTATCTTCTCGGTATCGAAATTCAGCTTCACGTTTACAGACACTGATACGTTTCCGCTACCGACCGCCGGTTCAATTACGCATAGTGCCTGGTCGCGCAGAATTTTCTTTGTAGCCTCAGTTAATTCAAGTTGTGTTGCCGTATATTCAGGCACAAAGTCACTATCATCATCAGATGTTACATAATAGTAATTAAGCTGCGTGTCCGTTATGCTGATGTTTTCAAGCTCAAGCTCAGGAACGCACTTCTGCGCGAATTGCGCTATTGCTTTTGCCTCGGCTGTTGTAAGCTTTTCACCATCAACAAGGTCAAGTAAAATTGAAACGCTTGATTTTGATGATGATTTTGAAACAACATAAGACGAAGGTTCTGCAAGGTTAACTATAACTATGCAGTCTTTTACCTTATTAAATTTACTTATTGTAGCCCTCATGTTGGATTCAAGCTGATATTGCTTCAGTGTCCTTTGCTCAAAATCAGTTGAACCCAGGCTTGATGCGCTCTTAAATATGTCGTAGTTTAATCCGGACTGCGGATACCCCTGAGCTGCAAGCTCAATTCTAAGCACATCAGCCTTATCTTTTGGCACAAGTATAGTATCTGTACCGCTGACCTTAGATTTAACGCCAAGCTCGTCAAGAAGATCTTTTATAGTTCCCGCTTCGCTTGGGTCAAGCCCGGTGTACAGTACAGTGTACTCAACTCGGTTTAAAGCAATGGCTCCAACGATGCCTAATATAATAGCCGTCGCCAACAAAATCGAAAAAATTATTATTTTCTTTTTTCCAGCTTTTTTAAAAAGCTCACCGATTTTCAACGCGCTAACATGCGTGTCGCCCGCCACTTGCTTATCCTGCCTTTAATTATGCAATATTTTTTATATGCCAAAATTATTATAATAACTAAAATT
>LFTK01000060.1 GCA_001513385.1 Clostridiales bacterium DTU064 | reverse complement strand
AAAGTAAAAAATAAAATTAAAAAAAGACGCAAGAATTTTAAATAAGCAAAAAGGAACTTAAAAGCTGTTGTCCGGCGGCATTGCTCCCGGGCAACAGCAATATTTATAATACCGTAAGCATTAATTTTACTTTTTACTTTTTGAGATGGCTTTACCCTCCACGGAAAGCTGAGGTACACGTCAATATGCTGATATGCGACCTTCACTGCGATACAGTTCACAAGCTATCCGAATATGGATTGCGCGATAATCCCACGTCTCACGTTGACCTTAGAAGAATGTTATCTGCCGGATACGCGCTTGGCACCTTTGCCGCCTTTGTCGATGCAAAACACACATCTTTCCCGTCACCCTGGGATGAATGTTTGTCGCTGATCGGGCAGCTTCATGACGAATTTCGTGCCAACTCCGATTTAATAACGCCTGTACTTTGGTCAGGTGACATTGATACCGCGCTTTCGGGCGGTAAAATGATGGCTTTGCTCTCTGTTGAGGAAGGTGGCGTTGTTGAGCACGACATATCAAGGCTTGATAATCTTTTTTCGCTTGGCGTCCGTATGACGACGCTCACATGGAATTATGAAAACACGCTTGCCTGCCCCGCTTACTGCAGCGGTGCTGAAGGTGCGATGCCTACTGTCTTAGGAAACACATACATTGGCGGTGGCTTGACGGAGCTCGGGCGCTCATTTGTTGAAAAATGCAACGAGCTTGGCATCATCATTGACGTCTCGCACCTGTCGGACGCAGGATTTTATGACATCGCCCACTTCTCACGCCGTCCTTTCATCGCAAGCCACTCAAATGCCCGCGAGGTTACGCCATACCTTCGCAATCTGACCGATGATATGATAAAAATAATCAGCTCGCGCGGGGGGCTTATCGGCCTTAATCTTGCCGCTGACTTTTTAGGCGGTGGGGACAGTGAATCTCTTGTCCGCCATGCAATTCACATAGCTAAAATAGGCGGTGTCGATTGTCTTGCGCTCGGGGGTGACCTTGACGGCATACCGACAAACCCATATTTCCCGGACTGCGCCGCCGTGCCGAAAATCGCCGATTACCTGTTGGCGGCAGGCTTCACATCAGGCGAAGTTGACAAGATAATGGGGGAAAATGTTCTCCGTTTCTTACGCGAAAACCTCCCGAAGCAGCCATGTATATACTAAATAAAATAAATGCCGCCGGAGGTGTGAATCAACACCTCCGGCGGTTTTATAATACTTTATAAGTTATAGTATTTTCAAAATGTCGCCTTCAGGCGCCGCAACAGGCCCGCCTTCCGGTACAGAAGCATGTCGGGTTGTAAATGACGCCGACAGCACTTTTTCTTTATCTTTATTTTTATCATTTTCTTCTTTTTCTTCGTCTTTACCGCTGAAGCGCAAGTCGGACTCATACTCTTCGCCGGCTTTAACATATGATCTGGGAGGTATTTTCATGCCGGAGCGCAGAACAGCTCCATCTTCAATAATGCTGTATGCGCCAATGACACAGCCCGGCTCAATTGTGACTCTGTTGCCTATCGTTACCCCTCTGCATATAATCGAATCGACAGCCGTTGTGTCGGCGCCTGCTGTAACTCCGTCGTGAAGTACACAGCCATCAAATACCGCTCTGTCATGAACGCGGCAATATTCTCCCATGATAGCACCGCTTTCATCTATGTGCGCCGAATACCCTTTTATTTTGCCGTAAGCGGTATCAAAACATGCGCGGCGGTATGCTTCAAATCCGCCTATATCGCACCAATATCCATCCACCTCGATACCGCATATCTTATCGCCGCGCGAGAGCATATGCGGGAAAAGGTTACGGCCAAAATCGTACTTTGCACGGGGAATCATACCGACAGCACGGCGAGATAATATATAAATACCAGAGTTTATTACGGCTGTATCTCCATCAAACGACGTTGGTTTTTCAACAAAACCTGTTATCCTGCCGCATACCCGTCCGTCGCCGAAAGGTTCGTCTGAAGTTGAATCATTCTCCTCACTATCCCCCGAGACGGTGACAACGCCGTAATTCCACGGCTCATCTGAACGCGCAAGTAAAAGCGTTGCTTCAGCCCCCGACCTTCTGTGATATGATAATGCTTCATCAAGGTCAAAGTCGCAAACGGCATCGCCTGACAGAACTATCAGCTCATCGAAATCATTTATAACATCGGCTGCCGCCCGCACACCACCCGCTGTTCCAAGCGGTGACGTTTCGACGGAATACAAAAGCCTGACACCGTTGTAATATTCACCGTAGAAATCTTTAATCTGCTCGTGCATATACCGTGTTGTCACAACAGCGCATCTGATACCGGCAGCACGTAGCATATTTATAGATGCTGTCATAGCCCTATCACGTCCGACGGGCAATAGTGGTTTCGGAATTGTGTCCGTTATCGGGCGAAGGCGGTTTCCGTTGCCCCCAGCCATAATAACGGCAGCGGTTTTATATTGTGTCATACCGTTTTACAATGTAAAAACGCGCGGATGGAGGTAGTCCGCACAGTGGCGGTGATACCTTCATTCGTGCGCATCATTTACCTCCGGACTTTTGTCACCTCCGGTGTTTTTTTAGGTGTGACCGGCACGTCTCTCCCACAATGTTAACCAAAGGTGAACTTTCTGTGACTTATTTTTCTCGTGTAAGGCAAATTTTATACTGCTCATCACGTCAAATGAATATATTGACCATACCGGTCAATAATACTTTTGTGGGAAATTTGTGGCTGTCATGCATCACACCATTGCCACGATAACGTTATACGAAAGGAACGGTATGATAAGGAGGAATATGAAAACAAAATCCGTTTTAAGAGGGACGGAACGCCGCATGATAAAAATCGTACATCCGGATAGCGAGCTTTTTGATGAGGCATACTTTATATTGAAGCAAAACGCTCGTTACTACAACACTGATGATAACAGCACACTTGTTGAGGAAGCGGCCCGAATTGTTCGTGACAATCTTATGAGCGTACAATGCACCGGCATCACATCTCGCAAAACAACAAAGCGTGATAAAATTATGTATTTTGCCGCTGGTGCCGCTACATGTGCCGTACTTGCTTTATTTGTATTTTTACTTTTGTAGAAAATAAAGTGCCGGATAGCTTGACACGCATATACCAGCATGGTAAAATAGAATGTACACTTCTTTAACATACGCATTTGTGACGCGCGGGTGCGTTTGCGCGCGTCTTACATATATACATAAAAATATATTTGGCTTTATGTGACTTTACGCGGAATTCACACAGGGGCGCAAGACGCTCCTTTTTTCCGTGCGCTCTGTTATGGTGTTTTTTTGCGCTCTGTTGGTTTTGTGCAAAATGCAATAATTTATCACAATATGACCGTTGCATTTTGTTTTATACTTACATTTTGAGTCTTACTTTTGCATTTTTGCGCCTGTGTCATGCGCTTTTTTGCTTTGCTTTGCATTTTACACTATTATCCGCTGCCGCGTGGAGTTTATATAGGCCATACATAAATAAACACAAGGAGAATCTATGGCAAGAACAAAGAAAATTACCACTCTTGACAAACTTAAAGTATTTGCACTCGGTGGCCTTGACGAAATCGGCAAAAATATATACGTTTTAGAGTATGACAATGATATTATCGTTATTGACTGCGGTCTCGGGTTTCCGGATGAGGATATGCCCGGTGTCGATTTTGTCATCCCTGATATAACATACCTCGTAAAGAATTCCGAAAAGGTACGCGGTATTTTTATTACACATGGACATGAAGACCACATCGGCGCACTACCATACGTTTTGCGCTCACTACACGTTCCTGTTTTTGGCACACGTCTGACGCTCGGCATCATAGAAAACAAGCTTGCTGAGCACAAGCTCGATTTTAAACCGGAGCTTATATGCGTTAAGGCTGGCGATAAAATTAAAGCCGGTGTATTTACGGTTGAATATATACGTGTCAACCACAGCATCGCCGATGCCTGTGCTCTCGCAATAAAGACACCGCTTGGCATTGTAGTCCATACAGGAGACTTTAAATTTGACTTATCACCGATTGACGGCGAGGTTATGGATGTTAAACGCCTTGCAGAGCTTGGCGGTGAAGGCGTTTTACTTCTGATGTGTGACTCGACGAACGCCGAGCGCCCCGGATACACACCGTCCGAACGCACAGTCGGTACGACTTTTGATCAGATATTTATAAACAATCCAAAAAAGCGCATTATCGTCGCTACATTCTCATCAAACGTTCACCGGGTTCAGCAGATTATTGATTACAGCATCCGCCACGGGCGTAAGGTAGCAATAACGGGGCGCAGCATGATTAATATAGTAGGAGCTGCTGTTCACCTCGGCTACATGAACTTCCCCGAAAATGCTATAATCGATATTTCTGAAATAAAGCGTTACCCTGATAACCGCTTGACGATAATTACAACCGGCAGTCAGGGTGAGCCTATGTCGGCTCTTTCGCGCATGGCATTCGGCGATCATTCAAGTGTATCCGTTGGTCCGAACGACCTTGTAATCATTTCCGCAAACGCAATACCCGGAAATGAAAAGCTCGTCGGTAAAATCATCAACGAATTATACCGCTGTGGCGCTGAGGTATATAACGATACAACAACACAAATTCATGTTTCGGGTCACGCGTGCCAGGAAGACCTCAAGCTGATGCATGCCCTGACAAAACCGAAGTATTTTATGCCTATTCATGGTGAGCGCCGCCACTTAATGGAGCATAGAAAACTTGCGCTTTTCATGGGCATAAAGCCTGAGAACATTTTTGTTCCTGAAACAGGTCGTGTGCTTGAGATTGACCAAAACGGTGCTCGTTTCAACGGCACCGTAACGGCAGGCCGTGTGCTCGTCGATGGTTCCGGTGTGGGCGATGTAGGGTCTGTTGTCCTGCGCGACCGCATTTTGCTCTCACAGGATGGTCTTATCATTGTATCTGCCGCTGTTGATATGACCTCACGGCTTCTGCTCACAACACCCGAAATATTCACCCGCGGTTTTGTATACGTCAAGGAATCCGAGGAACTCATGGAAGAGATGCGCATTTTCGCGCGTGAGACGCTTGAGAGTGGTTTATACTCAAGCAACGCTGACCTCGCTCAGATTAAGAACAATATCAGGGATAACTTATCTAAATTTATTGTCCAAAAAACAAAGCGGCGTCCGATGATAATGCCAATTATAATATCTGTGTAATGCATCATCAAATACAAATAAAAATGCTAATAAAAGCCCTCAAAGGCAAATGCCTATGAGGGCTTTGTTTTATGCAACTGTGTAATTTTGCTTTGTGATTGATTTTTCTGCTTAATACGTTGTTAATACGTTGTTGTCCTGCGTTGTCCGTCGATGTAATCGCGCTCAAGTGTCAGGCGCCCGTTATCCATGCGGAAAATTCTGTCCGCGTGGCTTGCTATTTGCATATCGTGTGTAACCATGATAAGCGTCTGACCGATAACATCACGCGTTTTAAGGAGGAGGGAGAGCACTTCGTCAGCGTTTGCACGGTCAAGGTTACCCGTAGGTTCGTCAGCAAAGAGAATCTGCGGCATATTAATAAGCGCACGAGCAATAGCTACACGCTGCTGCTGACCGCCGGACAGCTCGCTCGGTAAGTGGTGTAGACGGTCCTCAATATTCAGAGTTTTTATCAGGCGGCGCAATGTTTCCTCGTACTGATACCCCGGCTTGTTGCACATAAGTGTCGGGATAAGTATGTTTTCGAGAGCCGTAAACTGTGGGATGAGGTTATGCCGCTGGAATACGAACCCCATATTTTCTCCCCTGAACCGGCTAAGCTCGTCATGACCCATTTTTGTGATGTCTTGACCACGTATTTTAATGCTTCCGGCATCAACCCTGTCAAGTCCGGCACAGCAATGCAGAAATGTACTCTTACCTGAACCTGAAGTACCGATAATTGCGACAAATTCGCCTTCTTCCACCTTCAGGTCGACGCGGTTTACGGCTGTTATGACTTCGTCATACTGCTTATACTGCTTTATAACACTTTCTGCCTGCAGAATATACTTTGACTTAACATCACTATATTGTCTGTTCATTATCATGTACCTCGTTTGTGCTGTACGCTGTTATACTGTATTAATTGCCGCATGGGTAATATATGTTAAATGATACGACATCAGTCGGAGACATCGCTATACTCAACGGAGAGTATCTTTGACTTGCGACGCATAAAGCTCTTATAGGGTATATAAGCGGACAGGAAACCGCAAGCTACTGAAATGACAATGCTGAGTACAATAGCATACCACGGCATATAGAATTCGTATCTGATAAACGTCTGTGTCCATTTTGGAATTGTGACGTTGACAAAGAAGTATAGTAAGAAGCTTAACAGGTATCCAAGCCCTATGCAGAATATGAATGCCAGAATACTCATTGTAATACCGCCGGAGATGTAAAGGCGTCTTATTTCAGAGCCAACGGCACCCATCGACTGTAGTATTGTAAACTCATCCTCACGCTTCAGGTAGTACAGCGTCTGTGAGAAGAACCATATCATCGGGGAAATTGTGAGGAGCAGTATTGCTACGAGTGTAAATATCTCATCGAACTGCTTATCTTCGTTTATAACATTTAAACTGAGAGCATGGGTGTTTGTCACTGATACGTAACCGTAAAGAAGTCCCCATTCGCGCAGTTGATTTTCAATTTCGCGTACTTCATCAACCGAAAGCGTCTGATCAACGTAAACATCAAGGTTGTAATAATTAGCTTCCTTGCCCGTTATCAGGCTGAAGTCCTCACTATTTAAGTAAATGGGCATCTTAAGTGTTGGTATATCGTATATTATAGCGCCAATTGTAAATTCGTAAGAATCATATATGTAGTATTGAAGCTGTTGCCTTAAAAGAGCCTTGCCCGTCAGGTTTGAATCGACGGCTTTCATCTGCCCGACCTTTACTGCTATCGTTATCTTATCTCCGACTTTATAATTAAAGCGGCGGATATTATTGATGGAATCGGCTACAATTACAGTTCTTTCATTGTTGATAGCGGAATAAAGATCGCCTGTATATTTATATTGCTCAAGAGTTTTTATAACATCCTCGTCAACAGTCCGGTATTCGACCTGGTTTGTAACCCGGATATCATCGTTGTTATCCGGGACAACGAGGTTTGCAAACGGGAGAACATATTTTGGATCGACAGCAATGTATGATGCTATGTTTGCAGCGCTTTCTTTGTTTGACTTATCAACAAGCGTTATTCCTTTTATACTATAAACTTCATCTCTCATCATCGAGTCAAAGGAAATACCGGTTGCCGAAAGATCTACTTTAAACTGTGGTTTTTCCATTGAAAGCGTCGTGCGCGTTATTTCAGCGACGTAAAGGCCGCAGATGAAAAGTGATGTGAATATAATTGCGGAAACAAGCAGGCGAAGGTTATACTTGCGGAAACGCCATGTTGAAAACAGTTCGTATTGAAGCGGGAACTTCGTTCCGAATATATTGAGTGATCTGCGCGGAGATGTAACAAGGTTAGAGTTGTCCTGCGATATGATAAGCGACATTGGTGCCTTAATCGACACTAAGCGCATCGGGAACCATACCGATACAAGCATGACAACAAAACCATATAGCACAGTCAAAAGCAGTGTCCAGATCGGGCAGCTAAACGGAAGCCCGACATTAACATGGAGTATTATGTATGCTATTAAAACCGATACGCCCGTCGCTGGTATAAATGGCACCGCCCAGATTATAAACATCTCCCAGAAAGCCGTTTCAAACAGCTTTTTGAAATCTGCGCCAAATGAGAGATAAATACCGAACTGGAATTTGTAATGGTTGATTCTGATATTGTATAGAACAACTAAAAGGAATATGGACAGAGCAATCAGCACAATAATGGAAATAACGTATATAATACGGTTTACGGCCAGGTTTTTTGAGAAATTCAAAAGCGGCGTTATTACGTATGAAAGCTTTTCGCCATCTTCAGTGTATTTGTTCAGCTCTTTGAGCCATTTGTTCTGGAAGCGTTCAAGAGCAAAGTCAAGGTCCTTACCTTTGAGTTTTAAGTAAACGTCGTAGCGCTCCTCTCCGTCGAAGGCGCTTACGTGCTTAGCTGTACGCACAACATCAAAAACGATATCGTTTGAGAAAACGGCTATCGTGTTATTCTCAATTATGAGCATTTGATAGTCGTTTATCGACTTGAGCATTATATGGTAGTCATATTCCTCTTGAACATGCATCCATTCGGTCTTGTCATTGTTGTAAAGGATTACAGTTAGAGTGGCAAAAAACACTTGAATAATGAAAAATGCGGCAAAAAAGCAAGCATACTGCCTTACGTTTGCTTTTACATTCTTAGCAGCAAGCTTTAAATTTCGACCAATATATTCAAAAAACTCTATAACCATTTCCAATTAGCGGGGCAAAAGAGCCATCCGCAGCTCCCTCGAATTATGCGCAAGACGTTCTCTCGATAATTATAAATCATCTGCTTAATTTTGTCACGATGTTATGTAAATTTACTATAAAAAATTAAACATTTGTTAATAGTTTTTACATAAAATCAGGTTTTTACATTACATCCGGATTATACAAAAACCTTCTTGCAAATGGTCCTGTGCTAATTTAGCTTCACGCCGCTGGCATGTAAAAATCAGCGACTGTATCGTGCCACCTTCAATATTTATACTTTCTTTAGATGCACGCAGAAGCATAAGGAGGATTCTTTTCGCCCGCTCGTCATCGATTGAAGCAAAGCTTTCATCAAAAATAATGGGTGGGGTCTCGCGCCGGTAAAGGACGCGAATCAGAGCAAGGCGAAGCGATATATAAGCAAGCTCCGTTGTGCCAGCACTGAAAAAGTCAAGCTCGCGCGTGCCGCCGTCAGCCGCCATCGTAACGCCAAGAGATGCGTCAACGCCAAGAGCATCATATTTGCCACCGGTCAGCTCGCCCATATATTCACGCGCGTATTTAGTTAGCCGCGGTGCAACGCCTGCACGTACGCCCTCCCCCGCCGCTTCAAGCATCGAATGTGCAAGCACATATGCATCATGGCGAAGCGTATCCGCTTCAATTTCAGCGTTGAGTGCTTCAAGGCGGACGGCAAGCTGCGATGGATCAGCAGCAGAGGCTGCAAGCTGTGCGCGGCGTACTTCAAGCTTGTGTATGTTTTCCGTCAGCAGTGTAACAGCGTTTTCATTGAACTCTCGCTCAAGCTTCATAGCGGAAATAGCTGCGCTGTCAAGCTCCGGCATGGGTGAATCGCCTACGATAGCACGTAGGGCTGCTTCATCAGCGCCCGCAAGTGAACGGCGAAGCTCCTCTGCCGTGCTTTTATAGCGTTCTATATCCTCCGACACACGCTTCTCGGTCTCAACTATTTCCTCACATTCACGGAGAGTAGCTGAAAGCTCCTCGCGTATATTAGCTCCCTCGGCAATGGGTGCCCGAACCGAAATAAGCGCTGCCGCCTCGCTTGCCAGCTTATCGTATTCCGCGCAAGCATCATGATATATTCCCTCGGCGATGATTACAGCATTCCTGCGCTGCGCGTCAAGTTCTGCAAAATCGGCATATTCCGAAAGGGCATCGGGAAGCATTTTGAGATTGCGCGCACCATACGTCGCACACACACGGCGATAACGCCTGCCGGATCTTGCAGCGATAACAGAGCATAAAATACCAACTGCAAACTGTGCGACACTTGTTATATAAAGCGGGAAATATCTGATATTTATAAGTAAAATAGCTGCTGCAAGCGCCAAGCTGCCAACAAATAAAATCCCGGCAAGTATTGAAGCTATCAGCGCTCTATTTTTATGGCTTTTTGCTGCGCGGACTATTTCGTCGCGTGCCTTCTCTGTCGACACAGCCGCATAAAGTTGTTTTATATCTACATTCTTATCACTAATATTTCCATCACCGCTGCGCTGATTTTTGAGACTCGGGTCATGCGCTCTCAGCGCATCAACTGCCGCGCGCCTGTCATTAAGCGTTCTGCTTGCCTGAGCAACATTTGCTGCGGCAGAATCAAGAGCATCTGACAGACTGCGTAGTTTTGCTACATATTCGCTGTCCGGAAAATGATTGTTTTTACATCCGCGCTCAAGAAGAGCGTCCTTTTCGGAATATAGCACATCAAGTTTTTTCTCAACTTCATGAAGCGCGTCAAACCGCCTGACAGCAACGCTTGCTTCATACGCTTCATACTTTGCTCTCGCAGCGTCGCGACGCTTTATTGCCACATCACGCTTTTCAGTTAAATCGGCAATCGACCCGTCAAGATATATTAATTCAGCCGATGAGCTTTTCGCTTCATCAAGCGAAGCCATAAGCGCATCGCGCTCGCGTTGTTTTTCAACAATCGCACCGCCGCGTCCGTTTTTATGGCGTAGAGCACGCCGCTCAGCGTCAATTTTATCAAGCGCGAGCTGCGTATTTACCGTCTCATCAGCGCTGAAAAGCAAGTTTTCCGCAGCTTCAGCCATGCCGCGGCCGTCAATACGCGCGCCGTCAGTCTGCTTTACAAACGCAGTGCCAAGGAAAACGTCCTCCGGCACCCCAAGCAGAACCTCACCCGGGTTTTTACCGCGGTAAATTTGCTCGTTTGTCTCCATATCGGTCATACGGATAGTTTCGCGGTATGATTCCTTGCCTGATGCGTCCGTTGATACCGACAGATGGCGTTCAGCCAGTATGCGTCTGCCGCCAGCCGATAAAACAAGCGAAACGGAAGCAGGGGAGCCGTCCCAGCTCAAATACTTGCGCCGCTCCGTCAGCGTTGTTCCGTCCGTTACTTTCTGCGGCAGACCGTAGAGGACAAATTTTATGGCAGCGGCGACTGTCGTTTTACCCGATTCGTTTCCGCCCTCGAAAATATTGACGCCCGGCGACAGCATAAACTCTCGCTCACGTAGCCCGCCGAAGCTTTTTATCATTATTTTTTCAATATACATATGTCGCGCGCCCCTTCCTAATTAGCCGTGCTTATGCTGATATTTTCGCCCGCCATTGCCGCAAGGCCAATGCGAAGAGCAAGCGATGCAACAGCCCTCTCGCGTTCATCGGCGCTTGTCAGCATGGGTAATAACCGACGATAAAACTCGCCGCGTATCGTAGGGTCGCTCTCAAGATATTCGCCACCGTAAACAGGGGATGTCACATCCTTTATATCAAGCGCAAAAACTTCGCCGATACTCCGGGAGATTACCTCAGGCGATATTACAAGCGTCGGCGGTACGGCGCCTTCAAGGATAACGCGAAGAAGCGTCGTATCGTCCATATTTTCATCGCGAATTAGCGCTTTAATTTTCTCCGTTATCTCCGCACAAGAAGCAACGCCTGTTACATTAAGACGCCTGACCTCGTATT
>LFTK01000141.1 GCA_001513385.1 Clostridiales bacterium DTU064 | reverse complement strand
TACCTAAAAACCGCTCGAACCAGCTCTTTTGCTTTCCGGTGCCAACATCAGTTTTCGCGATGAGCGGAACTTTTAAGATTAGGTCTTCGCCATCGTAATACTCGACGGAGCCTAATACATCGCCGGCAGATATAGGTGCAAAATAAAACCGGCTCATATATACGACGCGGCGCGGGCGTGGAGCGTCGACGGGCATGCAGATAGTTATCGGCTCATCATTTTCAATGACAACAAAGCCGCGATCGCCGCCGACAACAGGTGCGACAAACGAAAGTTCACCTACGTCCGCTAATTTACGGCATTCGTATGAATCAAGCCCATACCTCAGCATAGCGAGATGGTCGCGCCAGTCATTCGGGTCGGAAAGTGTTACAGCTATGACTGTCACACCATCACGGCGCGCGGCTGTGACAAGACAGCGTCCGCTTTTCTTCGTGAAGCCCGTTTTAACGCCTATTATCTCGTTTGACACGCGAAGCAAACGGTTGTGGTTGAGCAGCAGCCTGACACCGTTTTTACCGGGGAGCGGTATTGTATGCTTATACGTAGATACGATTTTTACAAACTCTTCATTTTGCATCGCATATGCCGTTAAATGAGCAAGATCGCGAGCCGTTGTGTAGTGATTTTCATTGTCAAGGCCATGCGGGTTTGTAAAATGCGTGTTTGTAAGTCCAAGCTGCGCTGCCCGTTCGTTCATCATGTCCGCGAATGCTTCAATACTGCCCGCGACTTCTATTGCTATTGCCGCGGCAGCGTCATTTGCGCTCTCAAGCATCAGGGCATATAAAAGATCCTCCATTGACAGGTTCTCACCGGCCTGTAAATAAACCGACGAACCTTCAATGCCGACGGCGCCTGATGCGACAGTAACCATTTCATCCATCTTACACGATTCAATGGCGATGAGAGCTGTCATAATTTTTGTAGTGCTTGCCATTGGCAGACGCACATCGGCATTATACTCGTATATGCTGTTGCCGGTTGACGCTTCAATTAAAATTGCTGCCTTCGCAGAGGTGGAAAGCGCAGCTTTAGTTGCCGCAACGGTTGTGCATAATGAAAATGAGATGGCAGTCGCTGCAAAAGACACCGCCAGAATAATTGCTACGGTGCGAACAAAAGCAGCAGCATTTGATGAATAAGGACGATTCTTGTAAAAATATATATTCATCTCAAAATAACTCCGTAAATATTGTTACGGAATTATTTTTTTCCTTATAGCTATAAAAATTCACGGTATTTAAATGGCGATATTGAAAATTATTCTAAAGTTTAGGTGAAACACTGTGTAAACAAAGGAATTTATTTAATATTTACGCTTATATAAATACTTATTATTATCACGTGTCTTGTTTACTGATATTAATAGCTTGCTTCTCTATAAAAAGAGCATCTTTTTCTGAAATTATAGCACATTTATATATTCCAAGCTATAAAAATTTCCGCCAAGAAACAAATCCTGACGGGAAATTTGTTTACTCATGAATTATTCTTTGGATTACCATCCCTGGCGTTATAACCCGGTAAATCACACGCTTGAAAAATATTTGCAGAAGATTTGAGTTTTGTTTAATACCATGAGTAATATCATATAGCCTGCAATGGTAAATTACGATACTTAAATAACAAGTGAAACCGAAACTTTTTTTGCACACCAACGTCTAACATATTATACCACCGATTACAGTGTTTTTGTTGTATAATAACAGTATCACACAAAGACGCGGTAAAAAATATTCCTGATACTATCAAAACCAGGAGGTGCGAGATGCATATCAATATTCATGTAACAGGTAAAAGAACAATCGCATTTATATTAGTGTTTTCCTTATTAATAGTATCCACGGGCTGTACCACTTATAAAAATGGAAACGACGATACATCGTCAGACACTGTAACCGGATCAGATATAGAAACGAACACTACATCAGATATAGATGATATAACAGAAGCTGACACTGCTGAAACACAGAATGAAAGTGAATATCAGACTATAACAGAAGAAAATGTAACTTATGCTGTGTATGCCGATCACGCTGTTGTTATCGGTTTTAATGACAAAGCTTCAACATTTTTAATAAAACCTTATATTATATAAACGGTGTTCCGGTTACGGGGATAGATGATAATGTAAAGGTAAACCCGGAGAGTGTAGATTATATTGTAGGTTCCAGCAAGACATTTGTATATGATTACGCTGTCGAACATGGTGTAAAGTTCATTGATATATATGATGGCGATATGCCAAAAGATTATGACCCCAATATCGATGAATCAAAACTTGTTAAAAACAACGATGAGATAGGACGAAAATTCACAGCTCCGGATCAAAGTGATGAAATAACGGCACTTGTTAACGAGTATCTGAAGACCGGTAAAGGGTATAATGAGCTTTTAAAAATTATATATTTCCAGTATGCATGCGCAGTTAATTTTAAGTGGTGTATTTCCTATGAGCCTACTTATTATAAAGATGTAGCTTACCCCGAGGTATGGTATATTAAAGAAGATAATAATGATAAATATTATGATGGAATATATATAATGGCCAGATATGGTGACATTGAAACGTATGATGATTATGAAGCTTATGCAAGGTTACATTTTTCTCATGATGTGTATTCCGATATAATGGAATCGACAATAAATGCAGGTGGCTATTGCTTCAGACTGTGGAGTGGAAGAGGCATTTCAACTCACGAATGGGACCCCGTGTATTCATTGTTGATTGATGATGGTATGATAGTGCTTAAGGAAACAAGAACTGTATATAAATATGTTGATAATGATGACGGCAGCAGTAAGCTTGTTCCGTCTGATGAGAAAACAGTGCATTATTACATTATCGAAAAAGAGTCTGATGGCAAATGGCGTTGGTCAAAAATCTATGAAAATTTCCCTGTGTGGGATGAATACGATACTGTAATAGCTGAAATGAATGCACGGTAACACATAAAAAAAGCTGTCTTTTCTTCAATCACATAAAGAAAACGGCACTCGCAACGCTCATTAAATTTATACGACAAACAAAAGTGCATTTCCGGGGCACGGGGATGCACTTTTAAGTCTATATAGATAAAGAAGCTAAAAACAAGAGCTTGTCGGGATGCATATTATAACAATCCCAAACAAGCCCCGCAGAAAATAAAAACGTATTCAAATATATTTAACTACAGTATGTTACCCGGTGCGACAGAAGCCAAAAATTGTGGTAAAGCGAAATCTATGCTCATGTACTCTATTTACATTTCAATACCGATACAATTAAATAACAGTATTAACAAAATATATTTGATTGTCACATTAATAGATGGTAATATATAAGGGAACTAAATACCATTTTCGTGCTTTAGATGAAAAATACAACCTTACATTAAATATCGCAACTCATAACAAAAAATCGCGATGCAATCAGATAGGATAACCGGGATTGAAGCGGGTATGTGTATGAATGATTTTGCTCAAAGAATTAAACCAATTATTAAAGTTGTCATTGGCACAATGAAGAAAGATAAAAAGCGTGCCATAATTATGTTCGTTAGTATAACACTGGCTATTATCCCTGTGGTTGTAATTACAGCATATACAAACGCATTAGATCAATTACAGTATAATATAAATTATGGTTATTTATCGAGAAATCCAAGATATACGCCAAAACAACTCGACATGTATGCAAGAGACGATGAGTATTATGCATTGGTAAGTATTGGGTTGGTCTTAGACACAATAATAGTATTATCCGCTATGGCATCAATTAAAAGTGTTATTTCATATTACAGCGGTGAAAAATCAAAAAATTTAGATATAATATCTTCACTTGGCGCTTCGACTTTTCAAAAGATAGCTTTGCTTTCTTTTGACGCATTGATTACTTCTATAGCCGCCGTACCGATGGGAGTTTTAACAGGATTTTTAATAGCGTCTCCGCTTATTAGCTCGCTGAATGATATATCCATAAAATATTTTACAGGTTTATGGAAAATAGAGCCATTATATTTGTTTAAAGGGAATATAACGCTCTACATATTTTTATTTCTTCTTTTCGGCTTTGGTATTGTTAGTTATGCTTCGTATAAACCCGCTCTTGCACTGATAAAAAAATCGCAAATAGAGCTTGCCAGAACATATGATGCAATAAATATTTCTTTAAAGCCCTCAATATTTGATGTGGTTTTTAAACGATTGTTTGGTATCACAGGGCGCCTTGCGTGCTGCAATTACATAAATAATAAAAAAAGATACCGCCAGTTCTCTTTAGTTATCTCATCGCTTATTGTAATATGTATTCTTATGTCATTGTTTATGACGTATATATTTAGCGATAATGATCCTGATTTGTCACCTGAAGACATTGAATTTGAGACGTCTTTTATAAGAATAACCTCGTATACATTTGTATCCATCTTTATCACTTTTTTAATAAGTACTACATCTAATCTGTTTTTATGTTACCGTAAAAGAAAACCGGAATTTGCGATGTTAAAATCTATCGGGGTTACGGACTCCGAAATCAAAAAAATGATAATGATCGAATCAATATATCAGGGTATATATACTTTCATATACACAATGATAGGGGTCTTTATTGGTGATAAACTATTATATAAGTTTATTGTAGAAATTCTCATACACAAAATAGCATATATATTTCCGTTTTGGGAGATTATCGGTGCGTTTTTTGCGACTATGTTTATATCCTTAATCTTGTCGGTTATAATGATATCCATTTTAGCTAAAGGTAATATAGTTGAAAATATAAGGAAAGCTTATTAAAAAAATAATGGATATAATAAAAAAAGGGGCTTCTTTTAATGAAGCTCCTTTATCATTATCTCCCGCGCGGTGTCACATAAGCATAGTACAGTATAATATATGCTACGTTCCAGCTGGCGATTATTATGTCAAAAATAATGCAAAAACAGTGTCGTTATGATAATTGATGATACAACAAACGATGAGATAAGCCGTTTAACATTATCAGAAGGGCAAAGTGGTGAAATCTCTATAAAAAGCGGGCAACATATTGAATTAGTGATATATTCGGATGTTTCGTTAATTAGAAAGTAGCTGTTTATTAAAAACTAATTATATCTTAAAAGCAATTAATAACAACCCAGCAGGGAGCATACCGGTTTCAGCCAATATGCTCCCTGCTTTATTTATAATGTTTCCTCTAAAAAATGTGGGTATTTCAAAAGTTTATTCAATTGAGTCGGCAATTCAGCGTCAA
>LFTK01000032.1 GCA_001513385.1 Clostridiales bacterium DTU064 | reverse complement strand
GTAGTGGCGGCCGAAGTAGACGGTTTTACGATTTAAGGGCGCATACGTCTTATGAACCCTGCCGGGGCACATAAGCCCTGCCGGGCTCTTCACTTTGCGTGCAAAAATAGTTTGTAAAACCGAATATTTCGACCGTGAACCCGACTTCACATAAGTGCAAAAAGGTAAGCGACAAACGCTAATTTCCAGGCACACAAAACTAAAAGAAGGAGGATGCACGGTTTTTTTCCGCGCAAAAATAAAAGATGCAGGAAATATCAACGAAGCTTAACGAAGCATTAGAGTTGCTACATGAGAAAAAATTCAGCTCACTGAGGGCTCTTCTCAGCACTATGGAGCCTGCAGACCTTGCCGAGCTTTTAAGCTCACTGCCGTCGGAACAGCTCCCTTTGATGTTCCGGTTCCTGCCAAAGGAGCTTGCTGCTGATACATTCGTTGAAATGGATTCGGAACTTCAGCAGCAACTGATATCTGCTTTCAGCGACAATGAGCTTACGTCACTTATAGAAGATATTTACCTTGACGACGCAGCCGACATCGTTGACGAAATGCCGGCTAATGTCGCTCAGCGTATTCTTGCACGGGCGTCTGCCGCGACTCGCGCTGAGATAAACGAAATATTAAAATACCCGAAAAACAGTGCCGGCAGCATAATGACGACAGAATACGTTCGTCTTCGTCCGACGATGACTGTCGCCGAAGCTTTTGATATTATACGCCGTACCGGCATAGATAAGGAAACAGTTTACACATGTTACGTCACTGATGATAAGCGCAAGCTTATCGGTGTTGTCTCCGCTCTCACGCTCCTTACGTCTGAAAAGACAGCACTTATTGGTGACATAATGAGCACCAGAGTTATTTCAGTTAAAACGACAGATGATAAGGAGTTTGTCGCACACCAGCTTGAAAAATACGACTTCCTTGCGCTTCCTGTTGTCGACTCCGAAGACCGGATAATCGGCATTGTAACAGTCGACGACGCTGTTGACGTCATCATTGATGAGTACAGCGAAGACCTTTCCATCATGTCGGCAGTTACACCAACAGACAAACCATACTTAAAGCAATCAGTGATGCGCATCTGGATTGACCGCATACCGTGGCTGCTGCTGCTCATGATATCAGCGACTTTCACCGGTATTATAATTAGATCTTTTGAAAACGCACTTGCCGCTCAGGTAGCATTAACAGCTTTTATCCCAATGCTGATGGATACCGGTGGTAACTCAGGCAGCCAGGCGTCCGTATCCGTAATACGCGGAATATCACTGCGTGAGCTTGAGTTTTCAAATCTGTTTCAAGTTATGTGGAAAGAGTTTCGTGTTTCAATCCTTTGCGGTATAACTCTTAGTATCACCGCCTTTATCAAGATTCAGCTTGTAGACAACCTTATAATGAAAAATAATATTTCACTTGGTGTCTCGGCTACTGTTTGCTCAACACTTGTTCTTACCGTCGTATTTGCAAAGTTTATAGGCAGTGTTCTGCCTCTTTGTGCAAAAAAGCTTGGTTTTGACCCTGCCGTTATGGCAAGTCCGCTTGTAACAACAATTCTTGATGCCGTAGTTCTTCTTGTTTACTTCATGTTCGCTACAGTTTTCCTCAAAATATGAGGTAATAACTGCATATAACACCACAAAAAATGTCTAATATTATATACTTACGTCCTCATCATGTCCTTTGCCTTCGGTTTTACCGCGGTGAGGGCTACTCAAGCACGTTCAACGAGGGCATGGCAGCCATCGCCCGCTCCCTCAGTTGCGGCGAAGCGATTGTCCGTATAACATCCGGCGTCGATGATATATGTAAAAACTGCCCCCGGGCATGCGATGGCGTATGCTTAGATGAGGAAAAATCAGCGCGTTATGACAAGCTAACTGCCCGCATAGCTGATCTGAAACAAAACGACACCTTCACATGGGCAGACCTTCAGGCACGTCTTAACAAAACCGTATTTACAGGGGATCAGTTCAGCTCAATCTGCCGCGATTGTACATGGGCTTATATATGCCACAGCATACAAAAACCATAGGCAAACTCAAAATACTGCGTTTGTCTATAAAACATTTGATATAAAGACAAAAAGCCGAGCATGAAGCTCGACTTTTTCGTTTATTGTCTGTATCAGTCAATTTTTGTCGTCATTATGCAGCGCGCATGCGCTTTTTTGTGATTATATGCAAGCGCATATGTTTTGATAAAACAAAAAAGAGGGATAAGCGAAACAAATTTTAGCTTCGCTTTCCCTCTATAATTTTAAAAGTACTAATTTACATTAGTTCGCTTCGGCATAGACGCTGACAAACTTCTTTGCGCCCTTATGCTCGAATTTAACTCTGCCGTCGACAAGCGCGAAAAGCGTATCATCGCTGCCGCGTCCGACGTTTTCACCTGGATGTATCTTTGTTCCGCGCTGGCGAACAAGGATGTTGCCTGCAAGGACGAACTGACCATCTGCACGCTTTACGCCAAGGCGTTTAGATTCGCTGTCGCGTCCGTTCTTCGTTGAGCCAACGCCCTTTTTATGCGCGAAAAACTGTAAGCTGAGCTTGAACATCGTTATACCTCCTTTTTATTCGGGATCTTTTTCGATGGTGTCAACCTGAAGATGATCTGGGTAGTCCTCCATCATATCCATGAGCTGATAAAAATACGCACTAATCAGCCCGCCAACTGCGAAGCGTACGCGTTCGTCCTCCTCATATGCAGGAAGAGCACACTTCGCTAACACCTTTATGTCGGTTGTATTTTCGTCAATCACATAATCAACTTTACCGAAAAATGTGACTTCAATCGCGTTGACAATCAGCATTGTCATAGCGGAGAGCGCTGCACAAAGCACGTCGTCTCCTATTTCACCGAATCCGGTGTGGCCGGTTTCTTCAAACCCCCAGCGAACACCATCCGACATGAAAAATGTAATTTTTGTCACGTTAAACTAATCTTTTTCCTTTTCAGCTTATTGACTTAAACCGTAATCTTTTCGATTTTTACTTTTGTATACGGTTGTCTGTGGCCAAGTTTTCTCTTCTGATTCTTTTTTGGCTTGTAGCGGAAAACCGTAATCTTCTTCGATTTGCCGTTAGCTACGACGCTCGCGCTGACACTTGCACCGCTGACATAAGGAGTACCGACGGTGATTCCCGAATCAGTCCCTGATACCGCAAGAACACGGTCAAATGTAACATTCTCACCGGGCTGTGCGCCGAGGAGTTCGAGGTATACTATATCTCCCTCGCTTACCTTATACTGCTTTCCGCATGTTTCGATAATTGCAAACACGAAAAGCACCTCTCTTTCCATAAGACTCGCTGCCGGCGGGCGACGTTATTACGCATATCAAAATTTTCTTCTATGCGCATATATCCGTGCTTAAAAAAGCCCGCTCACAAGCGGCTTCTTATTATATCATTTATTAGCGTCGACTGTCAATACATATTTTCCTTGTTTTTCAGCATTTTTATTATAAACAGCTATATTTTTTAAGTGCTTTACAAAATACTGCTTGACAGTGCTGTTCTTTTATGATATGATGTGTAAAGCAATTTGCTTTACAGTCATCTATTACACAGCGGGCGTGAGGGCGACATGCAGACACACGAAAAAGACCTGTCAATTTCTGATCTGCTCGACCATTATGGCGCCATTCTCTCAGAGCGCAGGCGCTACGTTCTCGAGCTTTATTATAACGACGACCTTTCGCTCGCTGAAATTGCCGAAAACACCGGCATTTCAAGACAAGGTGTTCGCGACCTGATTAAAAAAGGCGAAGCTGAGCTTTATCGCTGTGAGGAAGCTTTAGGCAATGCGGCCGCGTACACAAAACTGAAGGATGAAGTCGAAGCGATATCAAAAGAGCTGTACTCGCTTGCTGAATCAATTGACCAAACGGGTCAATCTGAGAGCGGTTTAAATATTAGCCAAAAACTTAGTGAGCTTGCAGAGCGCGTTTTAGCGCTTGCAGGTGATTGATTAGTTGTCAGGTCACGAAACGATTATAAGCAGGCAGTGACACAAACGAATCTTTAGCACGCAGAAAAAGTATTACGACATATGACATATGTAAAAATTAAGGTGAACGATGTTTTCAAATCTGTCCGAGAAGCTGGCAAACGCTTTAAAAAAGTTTAAAAGCAAGGGTAAGCTGACTGAAGCCGATGTCCGCGAGGGCATGCGTGAAGTCAAGCTTGCACTTCTCGAAGCCGACGTTAACTATCGCGTCGTCCGCGATTTTGTTGCGGCGGTAACTGAACGCGCCGTTCNNACCCTCTCAGCAAATTATTAAAATTGTAAACGAGGAACTCACCGCCATTATGGGCGGCAAAAACACAAAGCTTGAGATATCGTCGAAGCCACCGACAATTGTAATGGTATGCGGACTTCAGGGTGCCGGTAAAACAACGCACTGTGCTAAGCTTGCCTATATGTACAAAAAGCAGCAAGGCAAGCGTCCGCTTCTCGCTGCCTGTGATATTTACCGTCCGGCAGCGATAAAACAGCTTCAAGTATTAGGTGAGCAGATAGACGTTCCTGTCTTTACACTGGGCAGTGATGTTTCACCTGTAAAAATTGCAAAGGAAGCCGTCGACTACGCTATAAAAAACAACAACGACATGGTTTTCCTCGACACTGCCGGCCGTCTTCACATTGATGAAGAGCTGATGGCGGAGCTTCGCGAGATTAAAGAAAGCGTATCGCCTACTGAAATACTCCTTGTTGTCGATGCAATGACAGGTCAGGACGCAGTTAATGTTGCAAAGTCGTTTAATGAACTGCTTGACATCACCGGCGTCATACTGACAAAGCTTGATGGCGACACACGCGGCGGTGCTGCTCTTTCTGTCCGGCACGTGACGGGCAAGCCCATTAAATTCATCGGAACCGGTGAAAAAATCGACAATATCGAGCCGTTCCACCCAGACAGGATGGCACAGCGCATTCTCGGCATGGGCGATGTTTTAACGCTAATCGAGAAAGCGCAGCAGCAGTACGACGAAAAACAGGCTGAAGAGCTTGAACGCAAGTTCCGCGAGTCGTCGTTCACCCTGACCGATTATTTGGAACAGCTCGGGCAGATTAAAAACATGGGCAGCCTTGAATCTCTTCTCAGCATGATGCCCGGTATGAATGCCGCGCAGCTCAAGGGTGCAAAAATCGACGAACGGGCCTTAGCTAAGACAGAAGCTATAATCCTTTCAATGACGCCATATGAGCGCGAGCATCCCGAAATAATCGGCTCATCGCGCAAAAAGCGCATAGCAGCCGGAAGCGGTACATCTGTTGAAGAAATAAACCGTCTTCTCAAGCAATTTGAACAGATGAAAACAATGATGAAGCAGATGACCGGACGTCAGGCAGAGAAATTCTTGCGGCTTACAAAGGCTAAGAACAAAAATAAGAATAAAGGTAAGAAAAATAAAAGGTAAATCCCCCCTTTAGTATATAACTTAATGGGGTATTATAAATTTTAATTTATTATTTATATTAGTTTCCGGAGGAAAAGAAAGAATGGCAGTTAGAATTAGACTTAAACGCATGGGCGCTAAAAAGCAACCTTCATACCGCATCGTCGTAGCAGACTCCCGCAGCCCGCGCGACGGACGTTTCATCGAGGAGATAGGTTATTACAATCCCCGCACAGAACCTTCTACAATTAAAGTAGACGCAGAAAAAGCGAAAAAGTGGATTGCTAACGGCGCTCAGCCAACCGAGACAGTCAGAGCTCTTCTTAAAAAGAGTGGCGTTATAGAATAAAAACGCACAAAACGCATATTTCGATTCGGTTTATAAACGACATGTGCGATAATTATCACGAAAGGACAGATCGGTCTCGGTATGCCGGGGGCGATCGGCACAAAGAACAATGATCGACCTCAAACAGGTTTTAACCGACATCGTAAAATCAATAGTTGATCATCCCGATGAAGTTATCGTAACGGATAATACAAACGGTGATACCGTCAATCTTACACTAACGGTTGCTCCATCCGACATGGGTATGGTCATAGGCCGCAATGGCAGAATCGCTAAGGCGATACGCGTCATTATGAAAGCGGCCGCAGGTTTTGACGGTAAAAAAGTTAATGTTGAAATAAAGTAGATGTAGTTTTAAAGTTACATCCCACACACTATTCTGAATAGTATTAAAGCGTGTCCTGTTGACACGCTTTTTTATTTTTATTTCATTGTCTTCATCAGCGACGGCGCATAGCACGTACGTGTTCCGGGTCAGGTGTGACATATGCAGTCCAGTTAGTCTTGTATGTTACAAAGCCGGGGCGGCTTCCTGGCGGCTTTCTTATGTTTTTTACAAGCGTGTAATCGACGGCGACTGATTCCCCACCGCTTAAACTGGAGTTATAAGCCGCTATCATAGCGGCATCAGTAAAATCAACCTCCGGCGGTTCTTCTCTGCCGCCTCTCACCAGTATTACGTGGCTGCCTGCTGCATTTTTTACATGAAACCAGTAGTCATCGCGCGACGCTGTTTTCAATGTAAGAAGGTCATTTTGCATGTTATTCTTACCGCAAAGGACAACATAGCCGTTTGTCGTCTCATAACGTGCGAAGGCGTCTGATTCACGGTTTGCTTTTTTATGCTTTAAATCCCTTGTGCTTTGTGCGCTTTTTATATAACCACCCGCTTCAAGCTCGCGCCTGAGCTCTGCAATGTCAGCATCGCTTTCCGCGCGTGAGATTGCATCGATGACTGATTCGATATAGTGTAGCTCCGCCTTTGCTTTTTCTGTTTGCTCTGCAATCATGACGCGCGCTGTTTTGCACTTAGTGTAGAGCTTATAATAACGCTGCGCGTTTTGCGACGGTGACAGTCTTGCGTCAAGCGGAACTTTTATAACCGGGCAATCGTCGGAGCTGTAATCGACAAGCTCTGCTTCCGTCATACCGCGTTCAAGCGTATGAATTGCTGCTGTAATCGCGTCTGCCCACCTTTTATACTTTTCACCTTCTGCGCTGCGGCTTGCATCTTCAGCAAGAGCTTCAAGCTTGCGCTCGACCCGGCGGTAAGCGTTATTCATTATTTTATGAAGTTCACGACCGCGCTGTGCCGCGTCGTCTACACGCGCTCTCTCCGAGTAAAAATATTCAACAGCTAATGAAGGTGATGAAAACTCTTTAACTTCGTATTCAGCGCCGTATTGCCCGATGTTACGGAATGAAAATTCAAGCGGCCTTTTATGGCTGTCGCATATGACGCACGGTGTAGGTTCTTTTATGCCACGTATTATGTCTATTACATCCGAAAACTGCTGCCACAACACATCTGCTTTACATTCGCTGAGTAAAGCATCAACATTGCCACCGGATGCTATATATGCAAGCTCGCGTGCGAGAAGCGGGCTTATGCCTGTATAATTCTTTATAAGAAAGTCACGCGCCAACATATCAAGCGACTGGCGTGCTGACTCATAAAACTCCTCGCGCGTGACAGTTAATATATCTTTTTTATTCTGACGAGGTGGCGCTTCATACTTCATACCGGGCAGTATCTGACGCAGGCGGCTTGTCGAAATATCGACAATTTTAACGGCTCCTATTATTTTACCGCCCCACGAATAGCTTTTATCGGTTATGTCAGTAAGAATAATATTGCTGTACTTGTTCATTATCTCGACAATAAGCGCCCGCTCGCATGTATAACCCAATTCGTCGCGGCTTGTAAATGACAGCTTTGCTGCCCGTTCAGAACCTAACTGCTTAATACCATTAAAAACAGCACCACCGATATGCTTTCTCAGCATCATGCAGAAGTTCGGCGGTGTTTCAGGGTTCTCTTTCTGCTCAGTTATAAAGCACATACGAGGATATGATGAACCTGCATTTATTAATAGGCGCTTTGTTCCGTGCTGTCCGCGCAATATAAGTATTATTTCTTCGCGTCCGGTCTGATATATCTTATCAACTCTTGAAGTTGCCGTTTCGTTTATCTCGCGGCAAACAGCCGCAAGCATTCCGGAATCGTACGGCATATGATTTTCACTCCATGCTTTTTTATTGTGCTTTAAGGATTTATTCTATTATCAACTTATCTATAAGTATTATTTCACTAAATTAATTCTAGCATATGATACTTACATAATCAAATTTATCGTAACAAACAAAAAAAGCCCGTCACATGACGGGTCTTGATATCCTTGAAACAACCGAAAAGAGAAGAGGAAGGAGAAGATAACAGAACGGATTCGAAATAAACTAAAGCAGTTCAAGCCCTCGGTCAATTAGTATCGGTAAGCTGCACAACATTACTGAGCTTCCACCTCCGACCTATCAAACTTGTAGTCTACAAGCGACCTTACCAGCTTTAAGCTGTGGGATATCTAATCTTGAGGCACGCTTCACGCTTAGATGCTTTCAGCGTTTATCGCAACCGTACGCGGCTACCCGGCTGTGCTCCTGGCGGAACAACCGGTGCACCGGAGGTACGTCCATCCCGGTCCTCTCGTACTAAGGACAGACCCTCTCAAATATCCAACGCCCACGACAGATAGGGACCGAACTGTCTCACGACGTTCTGAACCCAGCTCGCGTACC
>LFTK01000126.1 GCA_001513385.1 Clostridiales bacterium DTU064 | reverse complement strand
TCTTTTTTTTATTTTTTTGCTCTATCCGTTGGCCACCCCAACATTTAGTATAGAACCAAAAAAAGTCAAGCATCACGAAAACGTGATTCTTGACTCTTTTTTCTTTATACCCCGATTTAGGTTATATGGAGGGGATTTTATTATCGTTTTCTCTTAAGAGATGTTTTCCGGGAGGTTAAACCCCCCGCAGATCATATAATATTCTTGTTCTTATTCTTCGTCCTCTTCATCCTCTTCGTCTTCGTCTTCATCATAATCGACGTCCTCGAAGAGTTCTTCATCGAATATAGCAGCTACCTTTTCAAACTCGTCGTCATCTTCGATTGTGACAAGAATCTCATCGCCATTCTCGTCCTCTTCGACGCGGAAGATGACGTACTCTTCATCATTATCAACGGGCACAAGCGCCATATATGTCACGCCATCGACCTCTGTCTGACCGATAAGCTCAAAATCGCTTTCGTTGCCCTCTTCGTCGGTCAGCGTATAGAAACCATCAGCAAAATTTTCTTCCATCTTCTTTGATAAGCGGGCACCAGCGCGGCCCGCGTATTCCTTTCATAATGTAACGATGCTCAGCAGCACCGTAATGCTATTATATTATTATAAACACCGTCCGTTGTCAAGTGCGTACGGCAATGTATGTCGCCGTTTTCTCCCAGATTTTTATGCCTTTTGCGACATATTGCGTTTATTTTCCGCTTCAGCCGCTTTTGATGCTTCAGCAGTTTTAGCTGCTTTGATGTGTGCGCAAACAAATGAAAGCGGGCACTCGTCACAGCGCGGGGAACGCGCGCGGCAAAAGTCGCGCCCAAACAGCACAATCCTATGGCAGAAAGCGCTCTGTTCCTCCGGTTTTATTATTTCCGAAAGTATCCGCTCTACTCGCACGGGATCGCGAAGGGTTTCTTCATAAAACCCCAGCCGCCCGCATATGCGAATACAGTGCGTGTCAGCAACAATTCCCGGTATTCCGTAGACATCCCCAAGTATGAGATTTGCAATTTTACGTCCGACACCCGGGAATGAAAGCAGCTCCTCCATCGTATTCGGCATAACTCCGCCAAAGCGCTCTACAAGCATAGCGCTTTCATCGCGTATGTTTTTTGCCTTTACACGATAAAGCCCGCACGGCTTAATAATGCGCTCGATTTCATCAAGCTCGCCTGCCGCGAGCGCTTCTGGTGTCGGAAAACGGCTGAAAAGCTCGCGTGAGACTTCGTTTACACGTGCGTCCGTGCATTGCGCTGAAAGGCGAGCCATTATAAGAAGCCGCCACGGATCACCGCTGCTATCAAGAGAGCATACGGCGTCAGGATAAAGGTCGCGGAGAACATCAGTTGCAATTTGACCAATTCTTATTTTCTCCGCTTTTGTGAGTTGTAATGCTCTTTTTTTCGTTTTATTTTTTTCAGCCATCAATTATTAACCTGCGGCATTATTTGTTGTGCCGTTTGTGTTTTCATTATTGTTATTATTTTCACCTTCATTACTGTTTTCATCGCCACCGCTGAAGAAGTCAAAACCAAAATAGTGGGTAAATACATCGCGGACGGCAACGCCGGCCCATGCTCCTTTTGCTCCCTGCTCAATGACGCATGTAGCGACAATTTCAGGATCATCGAACGGTGCGAATCCTACAAAAACGGCGTTGTCGCTTTTGTTCTTGCTT
>LFTK01000121.1 GCA_001513385.1 Clostridiales bacterium DTU064 | reverse complement strand
TCCGCCATAGGGGTAGGCAGCCGCGTGTGTTGTATGCGCGGCGGCGCGTCCGGATAAAAATTCCGATATAGCGGCACGGTTGCTTTCGTTTGAGTACATGATATTATGCATCATTATACGCATTCGCATTTGCATTCGCATTTCCGTGCCCTCCTTTATTATAATTAATCAAATTATACAGCGCCCAGCACTTGCCTGTCAAGCAAAGCCAATGATAAAACACAAGGCATAACCTGATTTGCTGTTATAAAAACATTACAGGATATAATTACAATTAATCGTTAAAGAAGTCGGAGTATTCGCCGCTGGCAAAGTTATCAGCCGCCGGCGCTTCTATCTTTCCGTCGAAGTCAACCGGTTTTACGGAATATAGATACCAAAGATATGTTACGCTGTTAGCTTCGCTCTCATTGTCGAGCGTGATTTTCACAGTGACAGACAAGGTCATTTCTTTAATTGCGCCGGCTTCGTCCATGTATATAGCATGTAAATATTCAGTTATATCGTATGTCTCAAAGTCATAATTTTGAGCTACTATATCGTAGATGTAGTCGTCAAAAGCATCTATTGTATCTTTGTCTGCGTCAGATGCAACTACAATGTATGTGTCGGGTGCTCTTTTTATGACTTCAACCGTCTCGAATTTATCCAAATCGGTGATAATAGCGTTTTCTGAAATGAGTTTCTCTCTTGCCTTTTCTTGCTCTTCATCCGTCAAATTAACTTTAACACCGCCGTCATCGGTCACACTATAAAAAGTGTTTCCTACCACGTACCACTCTCTGATAACGTTTTCGTCTGAGGTCTCTTTGAGATATAAATCAGTACTGTTATTTGAATCTTTGACGGAAAACACACCTTTTCCCTTATATAAAACGGTGTCGGCTTTTGTGTCGGTTATGCTTGTCTCCGTTTCATACTTAACGGATGATGGGAAAGGAATGTTGCGGACTATTGAGATATATTTATCGGCTTCATCGCCACTTAATAGAGTATCCCCAGCTTCTTTGCTGTCAGAGCTATTGTTTTCATCTGTTGTTTCGGTTTTGGGACCTGATGCATCGGTATCAGACTTGTTATTATCGTCTTTGCCGCATGCGGCGGTGAAAAATAAGAGCAAAAGGGTAAGCGAGATGGTAATTAACAAAATGATAATCCTTTTAGAATTCATTGATTGAAAAAGCCCCATATCTCGGATTGTTTTAATTACAGATAAAATATTTTACAATAAAATTACCTCTGTGTCAATGTAAATATACACATAGGAATGAACGCGCCCCCCGATTTCTTGACAAACAAACTGGCGCAATATATAATAACAAAGGCGCAAAATGCGTTTGTTTTTACTTAAATTATTAATATATAATTAGTATAATGCACAATAAAAATAAACCGAGGTGAGAGTCAGGATTATGTCAGAAAAGACCGTATTCGACGCTGAAAACGGCGCCGTAAAACGCGGGGGAATATCAGTTGAGACTGAGCATATTTTCCCGATAATCAAGAAATGGCTTTATTCGGAAAAAGAAATTTTTCTTCGTGAGATTGTTTCAAACGCAGCGGATGCAGTAACGAAGCTGCGTCGTCTTATATCTCTTGGCGAAGTTCGGGATATACCGGACGGAGAAGATGATTTTAGAATAGATGTCATCCTCGACGCAAAAGCCGGAACTTTAACTGTTAGGGACAACGGCATAGGAATGACAGCGGATGAACTTCAAAAATATATATGCAATATAGCTCTCTCCGGTGCTCTTGATTTCATTGAGAAGTACGAGGGTGAGAGTGGCGGCGGCGGTATCATCGGTCACTTCGGCCTTGGGTTTTATTCCGCTTTCATGGTCAGCGATACCGTTGAGGTTATATCAAAATCGTACTCGGGAGAAAAGGCCGTTAAGTGGGTATGCGATGACTCAGGTAATTATGAAATGAGTGAGCCGGATGAAGAACCGGAGCGCGGTACCTCAGTTATAATGCACATAAACGAAGAGGAGAAAGAATTCCTCTCTCCCACCCGTGTTCGCGATATACTTGAAAAGTACTGCGCTTTTCTACCCGTTAAAATATACTTTAAAGACGTAGAAAAAGAGGAGAGCGAGAGCAAAAAGGATAACGGCGGTGACTNNTACTGAAGCTAAGGCTGAAGAGCCCATCAACGATATTCATCCGCTCTGGCAGAAAAATGCATCCGACTGTACCGACGACGAGTATAAGGAATTTTACCACCGCGTCTTCCATGATTATCGCGATCCGCTTTTCTGGATACACATTTCAGCCGATTATCCGCTCAACTTCCGCGGCATTTTGTATTTCCCTAAGCTGATTAATGAATATGAAAGCCTTGAAGGGCAGATAAAGCTTTATTATAATCAGGTCTTTGTCGCCGACAATATTAAGGAGGTCATACCTGAATATCTCCTTATGCTGCGCGGTGTTCTTGACTGTCCGGAGCTGCCGCTCAATGTGTCGAGAAGCTACCTGCAAAACAACGGCTATGTGACGAAAATGTCACAGCACATAGTTAAAAAAGTAGCGGACAAGCTAAACAGTCTTTATAACACCGAGCGTGAGAAGTACGAAAAGATTTGGGACAACATCAAGACGTTTGTTGAGTATGGCTGCCTGCGCGACTCGAAGTTTTATGACAGAATCAAAGGTTCCGTTCTCCTTCCGCTTACAGACGGCCGTCATGTAACAATTGACGAGTACCTTGAAAAAGCAAAGGAAAAGCATAAAGATAAGATTTACTATGCAAGCGACAAAACGGCACAGGCACAATATATAGCCGTTTATGAAAAGGAAGGCATTGATGTCGCCTATCTTGATACGGTTATTGACTCTCAGTTTATAACCCTTGTCGAACACGATAAAAACATCAAATTCTTGCGTGTTGACGCCGAAATCGCCGATGTGCTAAAAGGTGATGACTCCGATAAAGAAAACAAAGCTGATGATGAAAAAGATAAAGCTGAGCGCGATCGGGTGACGGAACTTTTCCGCCGCATTGCAGGTGATGATAAGCTGACGGTTAAGTTTGAGTCTTTGCGCGACGCAGGGCTACCTGCTGTTATAACAGAACCGGAGCACACCCGCCGCATAGACGATATGATGAAGCTTTACGGCATAGCGACATCGGGCGCTAACTATAAACAGAACCGTGAAGTGATGATTACGTTAAATACGAACAATGCTTTGATAAATCGCATTTGTTCGACGCCTGAAAACGAAACATCCGAAAAGATCGCACGGCACATATGGTCGCTTGCGCGCCTGACGCGCGGTTCTCTCACACCCGATGAAATGGGCGCTTTTCTTACCGAAAGCTATGATATCTTAGGGCTTATTCCGTAACATAAAAAGCAAACATCATCTGACTTTATACGTTTACTGTTTCTACCAAAAATAACACAGCGCAATAGTAAAACAGTTTACGCACAAAGCACAATATAAATAAAAGCAGAAATCAAATATAAAAAAGCACGAGGGCACAAGGTAAAGACGAGAGATTAAGTTATATTTAAAAGAGAAAGGACATAACTAAAACGCTATGCCGGCGGAGCCAACGACCAACAGAGGAAGCAACGGTAACATGATACCGCCAAATGATGCGTATCAGATACTTCTCCGCGAAGCGGAAGATGTCACTCACTCACGCAAAAGGGCCGACATCGTTAAACGTGGGCTCGTGCGTGAGCTTGCCCGTGTTCTTGTCTCGTCGGGCGATATTACCACAGAGCCGGTGATGGGCGATTGTGTACGTGGCATAGAGCACGTTAGTGTGAGAAGTGAAGAAGCAATGGCGTGCATTAAAGAAATGTGCAAAAGCGGCGCCGACCGCGCCGCCCTTTGTTGTGACATTGAAGAATTTTGCACGCAATCCTTGTACAGAAAGTTGCATTCCGGCGCGGGGAATCGTAGTACCGAAACAAAGCCGGTTCTTGCCGCATGCGTTGAAAATGCATATGCAGATGCAGCAGCCGTGTCATTCAGCTCATACCTTGCCCGATATGGGTATAAAATGTCACTCGTGCGATGTGAAACGCTTACCGCCGCCGCAGATGCCGCATCTGATGGCGATGCGGATTTTTGCATCATCCCGATAAATAATTCAAGCGACGGGCGCCTTCATAATTTTTATCGTATGCTTGATGAAGGCGACCTGAAAATAGCAGCCGTTGCTGATGTGTCGACAGGCGAGGGCACTACACGCTACGCTCTTGCAGGACGCTCATTTGATGTTGTCAGGACAGCGACAGTCTTTGAGTTTTCGGTGTTTACCGACGCTATGAATGCAGCAGAAATCCTTCATTCAATCAGCGCGCTCGGGCACACAACACTTTACGTGTCGGCTTTCCCCGCGCGCATGAGCGGCGGGCTTATATACAACGTCACCGTTGGCCTGTCAGGCGGATTTCGCCCTCTTTTATTTATGCTTGATATATTTTATCCTTGCTTTTCGCTTATAGGAATATACGGAATAATTTAACCGGGCAAAAGAAATATTAAAGATAGTTGTTACGCAATGATAAAAGGCGAAAAGAAAGGGTATGGGTTTGATGGGTTTATATAATAAAGCTGAAGCCGACATGATACAGGAAATGCTGCAGAGCAAGCGAAGCATTGAAGTCCTCTCTGAGATAGACTCGACAAACACTTACCTTTTATCACATCTGAAAAACGGGCATTACAGGCGCGCCGTCATCGCACACCGCCAAACGGGTGGCAAAGGGCGGCTCGGACGCTCTTTTTACTCGCCTGAAGGGGGTCTTTACATATCTCTTGATACGGAGATTCCGGGGGATGACGAGAAGTTTTTCCGCCTTTTAACCCCGGCCGCCGGTGTTGCCGCCGCGCGAGCCATATCTGTATCGACAGGGATTGATGTAGGGCTTAAATGGGTAAACGACATTGAGCTTGGCGGCAAAAAACTTGGCGGTATTCTTGCTCAAAGCACTGTATGCCCTGACGGGGTAAGGCGGGCAGTTGTTGGAATCGGAATTAATGTTAATGTAACGTCATTTCCGGACGAAATATCTTCACGCGCAACATCACTTCTTCTTCATCGGCCGGGCGGAACATTTAACATAAATGAGCTTGCTGCGGTAATAATAAATTCATTCGATCATTATATATCGCTTATTTATGCAGGCGACGTGAGCGTTATCGAGTCTTACCGCTCACTTTTAACCACTATCGGACGCACCGTTACTGTAATCCCGGCAAATGATGCCCCGCGATATACGGCAACAGCGCTCGACGTTTCTGATGACGGCTCGCTTATTGTTCTCTGTGATGACGGCAGCCGTCGTATGCTCGACAGCGGTGAGGTTTCGATAAGGGCAAAATAAATATTGCATAAAACATAGATATTTAACATAAACAGGAGATTATTTTATATGGAGCAGTACATTCGCGACGCATACGAGCGCTGGCTTTCATCCGACGTCGTTGATCCGGAAACGAAAGCGGAGCTTCGCTCGATAGCGGGCGATGAGGTCGAGATAAAGACACGTTTTGTCTCGTACCTATCCTTCGGCACAGCCGGTCTTCGCGGCATAATGGCGGCGGGGACAAACAATATGAATGTTTACACCGTCGCACACGCGACACAGGGCATAGCGTCACTCATACTGAAGTGCAATGCGGCAGAGCGCGGTGTTGCAATCGCTTATGACAGCCGCGAAAACTCGCGCACTTTTGCCGAAACAGCCGCATCCGTTCTTGCGGCAAACGGAATTAAAACTTATCTCTTCGACGGGATACGTCCGACGCCCGTTCTTTCCTTTGCCATACGTTACCACGGCTGTATAGCGGGTATCAATATAACAGCGTCGCATAACCCGAGAGAGTATAACGGGTACAAAGCGTATTGGGAAGACGGAGCCCAGCTCCCACCGGACCATGCGGCTACGGTATCCAAAGCGATGGCGGGGATTGATATCTTCGACGGAGTGAAAAGGATGGACTTTGACACTGCCGTCAAGTCGGGGCTCATCGAATATATCGGTGAGAAAACAGACGAAGCATATCTCAAAGCTGTTCTTGAACAGGCAGTCGACCCGAGTGCTGTCGAAAAGGCCGGCGACATGAAAATCGTATACACGCCCCTTTATGGAGCTGGCTATCGGATGGTGCCGGAGGTCCTCCGTCGCATAGGGCTTAAAAATCTTTATACAGTTGATGAGCAGATGACACCGAACGGAGCCTTCCCGGGGCTTAAAAATCCGAACCCCGAGTTCCCGGAAGCATTTGAAGCCGCACTGCCGATAGCAAAGGCAACAGGAAGCGACCTTATCGTCGCAACGGATCCGGACTGTGACCGTGTCGGCGTTATGGCACGCCAGAAAAATGGCGAGTTTATCACAATCACGGGCAACCAGATGGGAGCGCTTCTTCTTGACTACATCATAACGTCATATAAAGAAAAGGGCACAATGCCGCCGGAGCCATATGCGATAAAAACGATAGTTTCAACCGAGCTTGTAACTAAAATATGCGCATCCCATGGTATTAAGCTGTATAACGTCTTAACCGGCTTTAAATTTATCGGTGAAGTTATTGAAAATTGCCTTGAAAGCGGCCACGGCAGCTTCATTTTTGGATTTGAGGAAAGTTACGGCTACCTAAAGGGCACATACGCACGCGACAAAGACGGCGTCGTTGCCTCAATGCTTATATGTGAGATGGCGGCATATTACGCGGCACGCGGAATGACACTTGCGGATGCTCTTGACGCCCTTTATGAACGATACGGTTATTACCGCGAAGGCGTTGAAAACATAGCAATGCGCGGCCTTGAGGGAATGGCAGAGATGAAAGCGCTTATGGCGCGTCTTCGTGAGAATATTCCCGAGACGATTGGCGGAGTTCGTGTAAAAAGCGTACGTGACTACCTTGCCGGAACTATAAAAGATATGGAAACGGGAGATGTTTCGCCGACTGGTCTGCCGACGTCGGATGTTATGTATTATGAACTTCTTGGTGGCGACGTCGTTGTTATACGTCCTTCCGGCACGGAGCCGAAAATTAAGATATACTACCTTGTAAACGGCGCATCAAAAGACGAAACTGATGAAAAAATAGCAAAATACAAGGCAGATGTTGCCTTGCTTTGCGGGTTTAATAAATGAAAGCAGTATCCGACAATATAAATATAAATGAAAAAAACACAATAAAAGCGGGACGAATTAATGTGCTCGGCGTCGGATTTGACAGCGTGACTCTTGATGAAGCTGCGGACCGGGTGATGGAGCACGTAACAGGGGAAGGCACGGTTAGCGATGTTTTCACAGTCTATACACCGAACTCTGAAATTGTCGAGGCGTGCATCAACGATGAGAGCGGCGAACTATTTAAAATCATAAACTCCGGCAGTCTTGTCGTTCCCGATGGCATTGGCGTTGTTAAAGCAGCAGCAATGCTTGGCACACCTGTAAAGGAGAAAGTTGCAGGTGTCGAGCTTGGTGAGGAAATTTTACGCCGTTCGGCGAAGGCTAAAATTTCCGTGTATTTTCTTGGTGGAAAACCCGGCATTGCTGAGCTTGCGGCCGAGAAAATGAAGGAGAAATATCCCGGTCTTGTCATCTGCGGCACAGCGCATGGTTATTTTAAAAAGAGCGGCGAGGAATCAGATGCCGAAATCGCTAAAATAAAAGCGTCAGGTGCTGCTGTCCTGTATGTATGTCTTGGCGCACCGACGCAGGAGCGGTGGATGTACGAAAACAGAGAAGCTCTCGCTGCCGCAGGTGTTCGCGCAGCGCTGGGCCTTGGCGGCTCGCTTGATGTTTATTCGGGAGAGGCACGACGCGCGCCGAAAATATTCATAAAGCTTGGCATTGAGTGGTTTTACAGACTTCTTTGTAATCCATCGCGCATAGGTCGAATGATGGCGCTGCCACGCTTTTATGTGCGCGCACGACGGGAAGCGGCACGTATACGTTCAAAATAATTATAAAATACGCCGACAGGTGTGTTTTTATGAATATAATAATACTCATAAAATGCAATTTTACATCAAAAGGCTTGTAATTTTGCATAAAGCAGTATAAAATATAGAAGGTTAATTCAAGTAAACCATATTAAATTTATATATACGGAGGAAAATCACTCATGGCAGTAAAGGTTGCTATTAACGGCTTCGGAAGAATCGGACGTCTTGCATTCCGCCAGATGTTTAATGTTGAGGGCTATGAAATCGTTGCTATCAACGACCTCACAAGCCCTAAGATGCTTGCTCATCTTCTGAAGTACGACACAACACAGGGCAACTATGCCGGTATTGACGGCAAAAAGCATGTTATCACGAGCAAGGAGCCTATTTACGAAGAAGACGGCAAAACAGTGAAGGTTCCTGGCTCCATTACCGTCGACGGTAAAGAGATTACAGTATATGTATATCCGAATGCGAAGGATTGCCCGTGGGGCGAGCTTGGCGTCGATGTTGTTCTCGAATGCTCCGGCTTCTACACCTCAAAGGCAAAAGCTCAGGCTCATATTGATGCCGGTGCAAAGAAGGTCGTTATTTCCGCTCCCGCAGGAAACGATCTCCCGACGATAGTTTACGGTGTTAACGAAAAGACACTTACAAAGGACGACAAGATTATATCTGCCGCTTCCTGCACGACGAACTGCCTTGCTCCAATGGCAAACGCACTCAATAAGTTTGCTCCGATTCAGAGCGGAATCATGACAACAATCCATGCATACACTGGCGACCAGATGATTCTTGATGGTCCACAGCGCAAGGGTGACCTCCGTCGTTCGAGAGCTGCAGCATGCAACATCGTTCCGAACTCGACAGGCGCAGCAAAGGCTATCGGCCTTGTTATCCCCGAGCTTAACGGCAAGCTGATCGGCGCAGCACAGAGAGTTCCGACGCCGACAGGTTCAACAACGATTCTCATCGCTGTTGTAAAGGGCAAGAATATTACAGTTGATGCTATCAACGCTGCTATGAAGGCTGCCGCTGACGGCGTAACATTTGGTTACACAGAAGACGAAATCGTTTCTTCTGACGTTATCGGCATGACATACGGCTCGCTCTTTGATGCTACACAGACAATGGTCAGCAAGATCGACGATGAAACATATCAGGTTCAGGTCGTTTCTTGGTATGACAATGAAAACTCCTACACAAGCCAGATGGTAAGAACGATTAAGTACTTCGCTGAGCTTAAGTAATAAATAAAAAAGAGCAGTTTTGTAGTATATCAAAAGCAATAATAATATATTAAAGAAAGCGCCCTGTGTGGCGCTTTCTTTTCGTATGTTGATGTTATTGATTTGTTTAACAAAAAACGCACTTGCAATAAATGTGTGCCTGTGATATACTTTTATACGCGCTTGTTTGGCGCTGGAACTATGTATGTATTGGCTTTGCGTTGTAACAGCGATAGTTCAGGTCATGCAAGTTCACCAACTACATTATTGAGTATGCCCTTGTAGCTCAGCAGGATAGAGCGTCCGCCTCCTAAGCGGAAGGTCAGCGGTTCGAATCCGCTCAAGGGTGCCATTTATAAAACCCGATTATACCGGATTTTCGGTATGATCGGGTGTTTTTTTGGATTTATATAGCTTTTTGGGGTCGTTTTATTAATTTGCTTTATCGCTTCGTCATTTGCTATCACAGATAATTTTCAATACAGCGCACGACTTGTGTTGCAACGGCTTCCCAGCCCTCGTCTGTCAGGTGTATGCGGTCCGGGCATATATAGCGGGGTATATCTGCGGCGACGATTGGGTATAGGTCATCTACCGGCAGGTTATGTTCAGCCGCGACAGTTTTTATGATGTTGTTATAAGCGATAATGCCGGATGTGTCCGGGTTGGCGGTTGGAGTTGTTGTCGCCATAATGATTTGTGCGCCGGGATAAATTTTACGGAGCACAATAATAATACGTTCAAGTGCCGATTTATACTCCTCGGGTAGTGAAAACGGTCGTCCGAGGTTATAATCGTCGCCCAGGTCCCAAAGCCCGTTGTTCCAGTGAATGATGTCCGGATTTTTTGGAAGCTGTGGCAACCAGAAGCGAAGTGAGTTCAGCGTGTATCCCGCCCAGCGGCCGTTTTCATTTGGACCGGTCACGGTTGCGCGACCCTCGAGCTTTTTGCGAACAAGCGGCTCATATCCCATGCGGATGGAGTCACCAAGTAAAATTACCTGTTTTTCACTCATGAAAATACTCCCTTTTAACATTTGTATTATAGAATCAGCCATCACCGACTATTTATTTACTTCTTTTCTTATTCTAATATCAGATACGCACCAATGTCAATGAGACGCAGCTGACTGCAACCAAACAAAATAAAGATATTTTATCCGCGTTTGTGTTAAATACCGGACGTTTCTGTTTAATGCTTCATATGTTATGAATATTCAATCATCATTCAAGCTCAACGCTTTTGAAACGGAAATTAAAATAAATTGCCATAAAAAATGACCGGTAAACAAAGAGTTTTCCGGTTAAATCGATACTGAATTAGCCCTGACTATTTATTTGATTTATTTGATTTACTTTGGAATTGTTGCGCGGATATGGGCGCGGATGTTATAATAAATTTATAAATTATATTAATTTAAGCTAAAAACGGAAATTAAGTGGCAAATTCATTTATAAGCCATTGTAACAATATGTAGGTATATATGAAAACTAAAATCGCACTAATATGTGTAATAATTGCTTTATTATCCACCACCATTTTCACTGCGTGCGCGTTGATTGACCCATACACTGTCATATTTAATGTAAACGCGCCCGATGTTGAAGAGATAAAGCCAATGTCATCATCGGATATACATAAAAATGGACTGCCAACTCCGACAAGAGACGGATGGATATTTGCCGGCTGGTATATGGACAATCAGACGTGGGAGAATGAATATTCACCGGACGACGATTCAGGTTTGAAGGGAAAAATAGAGTTATACGCGAGATGGGCTAAAGAAGAATGTACAGTTACATTTGTAGTTTACGACGGGAAATCTGTCCAAAGTAAGTCTGTGGTAACGGTAGGGGGAGGAGATGTTGTCACACCGCCTAAAGTTAAACATACGAACCCAACAAAGGTTTTTTCCGGTTGGTTTACGGACTCTGACTGCGAGAACAAATGGGACGGGGAAGCTGTCTATGACGATATAACTTTATATGCCAAGTGGTATAATTACTATGATAACCCCATGTTTGTCCTGCCGAAGATTTATATAAGAACTAAAAACGGGGTTGAAAAGATAGATCATGGCGTATATACACCTGTGTCGGTCAGCATGACGAACAGCGACGAGGATTTTAGTAATGTCGATGCAGAAATAAAAGGCCGTGGTAACTCAACTTGGTATTCGTTCGATAAAAAACCATATAAAATCAAGTTTGCAAAGAAAATTAACTTGTTCGGAATGGGCAAGAGAAGAGACTGGATTCTCCTTGCGAACGCGATGGATCACACTTTGATGCGGAATTACTTAGCTTTTTATATCGCCGCTAACCTTGACGAGCCTTATACATCCGGCTCTCAGTGGGTACATTTATTCATCAACGGAAAGTATGAAGGTGTGTATCTCCTTTGCGAGCAGACAGAATCGGGGCCGCATAGGGTAGATATCGAAACCGTACATACGGAGGATGATACTGATGTCGGATTTCTCGTTGAATACGGAGGTTCGGCTGACGTAAATGATAATAAATTCTTTAAATTTGAAACTGTAAAAGGGAATAATATCCACTATCAGATGACGGACCACTTGGCGGTGATAAAATATCCTAAAGGGGCAGACTGCACCGACGAGCAGAGGGATTATATCTCGATGTACGCAAACGAAGTCAACTGGGCTATAATGAAAAAGCAGTGGAGCAAGATAACTTACCTTGTGGATATTGATTCGTTCGTTAATTACTTCATTGTAGAGGAAATTCTGCTGAACAACGACATGGGCTGGAATTTCTTCTTTTACAAACCTGCGGGTGGTAAATTGTGTCTCGGTCCTCACTGGGATTTGGATCAGTCGGCGGGTAATTCATCATACGGTGGAGAGACATATCGCGGATGGAACGCCGGTTCTCCGCACCCGTGGTTTGAATCGCTTGTGCAGATGGATGAGTTTATTGAGCTTGTCAGAGAAAGATGGCTTGAAAAATACGACTTCATCCACTCAATTCCCTCGTTTATTGATGAAAAAGCAGCTGAATATCAGTATGATATAGCGGCAAATTTCACGAGATGGAATGTTCTTGGCAAGAGCCACTGGCGTTCCGTGCCGTCTTTGGATATGGAAACGACATATCAGGGGCATATAGATTATCTGAAAACATGGCTGAAAAACAGAATAAGCTGGATTGAAAAGGAAATCGGCGTGCGTAAATAAAATTTCATCTTTACTTGGTTTTTTAGCAACAGTTTTCTGCCGCCGTTATCAATACTGGAATTAAACGGGCTTGTAACAACTTGAAAATATTAAAATAGGCTCTTTGTCAATAGTTGGGGTGAAGAGATCTGAACAAATGAAGATATAGATAATTGCGTAGAAAAAGCGACACGTAGCGGGGAGTGAAGTGGCGCTT